>NZ_CP020028.1:0-308750 GCF_002240415.1 Paenibacillus kribbensis | reverse complement strand
TCGTGTGGCTCCGGTACAATCGTCGTCACACCGTTGCGAATGAGTCCATAGGAAAAAGTGGCTGGTGTCACCATCGTACTTTCAATGTGCAAATGAATGTCGATCAAGCCGGGAATCATATATTTCCCGTGCCCCTCCACAATTTCAGCAACCTCGAAAGACTCCAGACCACGCTGACCAATATACATAAACTTGCCGTCAAGTATAGCAACGTTGCCTACTTCAAACGTCTTATAATAACTGTTATACACCTTAACTTGTAAAATCATTTTGTCTGCACGCATGATGTATCTCCTTCATGGAACCCGCTGATTATTGGACCAGCACCATTTTATCTGCCGGAAAATGCAGAGTAACCCGTTGACCACTGAGGTAAGGCGTATCCATTTCCTGATTGGCGGTAAAGCTTCCCTTCGCCGTTTCTACCACATATTGATAGCTGCGTCCCAGGTACGTACTTACCTTAATGATGCCCGGAAGCTCATTTTCCCCCGTCTCATTGCCTTCTGTACGAATGACCAAATCATCCGGGCGAATAGCACCCTGACGAGCACCCGGTTGAGCTGTACCCTGATTACGAGCAACGCTGAACGATAGATCTCCTGTATGGAGTCGAATATGATCTCCTTCTTCAATACGTTCGTCAAAGGCCAGAAAATTATTAAATCCGATAAAACGGGCAACAAATTCGGTCGTTGGATATTTAAAAATGGTCGACGGCGCATCCAGTTGCTCGATATTCCCCTTATTCATAATCGCAACCTGGTCAGAGATCGAAAAACATTCCTCCTGATCGTGCGATACATATACGGTAGTAATCCCCAATTCCTGTTGAATACGGCGGATTTCTACACGCATATTCACACGCAGGTTAGCATCCAGGTTGCTCAGCGGTTCGTCAAACAGCAGCAGGTCGGGTTCAATCACAAGTGCCCGGGCAATCGCGACACGTTGACGTTGCCCTCCTGACAATTCACCGGGGAAGCGCTTTTCGAAGCCCCCCAGACTGACCGTTTCCAGCATATTCATCACACGGCGTTTTACATCATCTTCCTTTACCTTGCGCAAGCGCAGTCCAAAGGCAACATTATCAAAAACAGATAAATGCGGAAAGAGTGCATAGCTTTGGAATACAAAACCGAAATTCCGTTTGTTGACCGGAACCCGAGTATAATCCTTATCCCCAAACAAAAATGTTCCTTGTTTAGCTTCGAGAAATCCTGCAATGAGACGCAGCGTAGTCGTTTTGCCACAACCACTCGGTCCGAGCAACGAAAGCAGTTGCCCCCGTTCGAGCTGCAAATCGAAATCCTGCAAGATCAGTTGGTTGTCATAAGCGACCGATACGCGATCCAGAGTAAGCAGTGCCATTAGGTTAAAGCCTCCATTACCTTTTAGTGAAGTAAGACAATCCCATCAGTCGTTCGATCAAGAACATAAGGATACCGGTCAAAATCATCAGCATAACTGAAATGGCTGCAATCGTCGGGTCAAAATAATTTTCGACGTAGGTCAGCATTTGAATAGGCAGAGTGCTGAAGCCCGGTCCTGTCATGAAGACGGAAATGTCGACATTGTTGAATGATTCCAGAAAGGCAATCAGGATAGCCGCAATAATACCTGAACGGATGTTAGGCAGAACCACCTTGAAAAAGGTTTCTAGCCGTCCAGCTCCCAAACTGAGCGCTGCTTCCTCAATCGCAAAATCAAAGTTAGACAAGCTGGAGGCAATGACCCGTATAATGAACGGCAGCATAATCACTGTATGTCCGATTAAAAGTCCGGCGTATACCGGCAAATGATACACAATGATCAGATAGCGCAGCAGGGTAAAGCCAAGAACAATGCCCGGTATGAGCAGCGGGGATAGGAATAGAGCATTCAGCGCATCCTTCCCGCGAAATGAAAAACGACTAAGCGCATAAGCAGCAGGCATACCAATCAGCAACGCCATGATGTTACCCAACAAAGAGACGACAATCGACGTTTTGAACGTGGACATGAACAAGTCCACCTCAAAAATGTTCTCATACCAGCGCAAGGAGAAGCCCTGCGGCGGAAATTTTAATACCGTGCCCGGCTCGAAAGAAGTGACCGATATGATCAACAGCGGACCGAGCAGAAAGATGAAGACCAGCAGGCTAAAGAAGCCTAGTCCGTAATGTTTCTCCCGCATATCCACCTACCCCTTCGGATTGAGTTTATGGGCCGTCTTATTTAAGAGACCGACCACGATAAATGTAATGACAATCATAATAGTTGCAATAACGGAGGCTAAAAACCAGTCGTTCAGCGTCATCGCGTTCTGATACAAAAATGTAGCGATAACTCGCTGCTTGCCACCAAGCAATGCTGGTGTCGTATAGGCAGTCAGGCTGCCAACGAAAACAAGAATGCTTCCGATGATCAGACCCGGCACTGACAGCGGAAATACAATTTTACGAAATGCGCTGAACCTTGAAGCTCCGAGGCTCTGAGCAGCATGAACGAGATCACCGTCGATATTTTCAAGTACACCGATCAGTGAAATAATCATCAGCGGCAAAAACAAATGAACCAGACCAATAATCATCGCCGCCGGGGTGTACAAAATATTCAATGGCTCGTCCACGATTTCCAAACCGAGGAGCACGTTATTTAACAAACCTTTGCGGCCCAAAATGACCATCCAGCTGAATGACCTCACCACTGGGCTCGTCAACAAGGGAAAGATAGCCAGCGCCAGTAAAATTCCTTTACGACGCGGAGCCTTTTGCGAGATATAATAAGCTGTTGGGAAGCCCATCAACACACACACAAGTGTCGTAACAACACTAACTTCCAGCGTAGTCAGCAATATTTTCAGAAAATAAGGGTCCTTGAAGAAATGGAGATAGCCTTCTAGGGTGAAAGAGCTGTTCTGTACGAAGGTCGAACCGATCGTCAGCACAATCGGAATGACCATGAACACCGCCAGAAAGAGCAGACCTGGCAGCAGCAGCCAATACAAGTATGTTTTCTTCATGGGTAGCTCCTTGCGGTTATCAAAATATTATTCCTTGTTCAGCACCTGGATAAATAATTCCAGAAAAGCTTCGCTATCCACCTGCTCGCACACATTCATGTTGGGTCTATGATTGAGACGGTTCTGCACATCGCCCACCGTTTGTCCATCACACAAGCGGCTGGAGGTTTCCACGTCGACATACAGCAGCGAGGTTTCTACCAGCCTCGAATCCAGCGCGACGCCCACGGCAAGCGGATCATGAAGCGCACATGCTTTTACCCCGTTGCGTTCCTCATATCGTTTGGTGTAGACGGCTGTGCTTTCAGCCACATAGTTGCGAATGGCCGGATCGGTCAGGCGGGCAATATGATCCGCTGTTAGCAGCGCTTTCCGTGTTACATCCAGTCCAACCTGTACCAGCCGTTTAAATCCGGCATGAAATACGATCCGCGCCGCTTCAGGGTCGGCATACATGTTGTATTCGGCCACAGGCGTAATATTGCCGCAGCCGTGAATAACACCGCCCATAAAAACAACTTGATCGACGCGTTCCGTCAGCTCGGGGCACTTCAGCAACGCCAGCGCCAGATTGGTGAGCGGACCGGTGCAAATGAGCGTCACTTCTCCCGGAAGAGCCATCACTGTGTCAATGATGATATCTGGAGCAAAACCTTCGGACTCCGATATGGCCGGGATCACTTTACTCAATGCGCCCCCGATCCCGTCTTCTCCATGTACACGGTGCTCATGCAGCCCTTTACGTATTAACGGTGCCTCTGCCCCCCGATAAACCGGAATATCCGGTCTATCCAAAAGGTCGAGGATTTTGCATGTGTTCAATGTTGCTTGTTTCAGCGAAACATTGCCACACACCGTAGTAATCGCCTGGATATCCAGCTGACCACTTTTAGCTGCCAGTAAAATACCTAACGCATCATCAATACCTGTATCTACATCTAATATGACTTTTTTCATTATTGTGCAACTTCCCGGTTCCAGCGGTCTGTCCAAGCCTTCATATGGTCGTTAACGAATTTCATATCCAGCTTGGTCAGCTTGTTCACCACATCTGTACCGTACGTAATTCCTTCTGTATCAGCACCGGACAGTACCACCTGCGTGTTCACCGGAGAATCCACTTTCGCCTTGGCAGACTTCTCTTGAACTTCCTTACTCAGCTGCCAGTTGATAAATTCCTCAGCCAGCTCCTTTTGGTCGGAGCCTTTCACTACATTAATCGTGTTCATTACTGCATAAGCACCTTCACTTGGAGCTACAAATTTCGCCCCTGGCACAGCTGCCTGCAAATCTTTGAAGTACATTTCCATAATCGGCCCGCCTGCGATTTCCTGCTGGCTGAACATGTTGACGAACTCGGATGTTTTACTATAAAACTTAACGATATTCGGGCTCAGCTCTTTCAGCTTCCCGAAAGCTTGATCTTCATTAAACTCCTTACTACCCGCTACCTTGGAGGCTGCATCTACCATCATCGGTCCAGCTGTTGCTGTAATGTTCGGCAATGTCACGTTTCCTTTAAACTCACTGCCCCACAGATCAGCCCAAGAGGTTACATTCTTTTTCACCAATTCCGGGTTGTAGGCAATACCGAGACGGCCCACCGTATAAGCAGGGCCATAATCCTCGCCCAGCGGTGCTTTTGCAATATCATAGATTTGATTCAAGTTTGGCACCTTGCTGCGATCCAGCTTTTCAAACAGCCCCTGTTGAATCCCTTGTTGCGCATAATAATCAGACAGATAGATCAGATCGACATCCGTACTTCCTTGACTGATTTTATTCAACCGCTCTGCGTTATTTCCAATTTCCACGACAATATCCACGTTATGTTCTTTTTCAAAGGGCTCGTATACTTCTTTATTGAAAAAGTCTTCGGAAAAGCCCCACGTGGAAATGACCAGCTTCTTTTTCCCATCAGCTGAGCTGCTTTTTCCATCTGTCTGACCGCCAGTAGCATTGCTGCCGCAACCTGCCAGTACCACAGATGCCAAGGTCACAGCCACGAATCCTTTAAACCATTTTTTCATTAGAAACTCCCCCTGTTTGTTAATTTCTCACACCTAATGACACAAAAAAGAAAAGTACTCTTGTAAAACAAGAATACTTTTCTTCGTAAACAAAGAATAAGTTGATCCCGCTGCGCGTTATAACAGGTTCTCCCCTCAGATAGATCCGAAGCGAAAAGCCGAATATCCAATTGTATTAGGATTCCTTCAGTATGATGTTCGTGATTGCCCACTGCGTTGCTGAATCGTAATCGCGCAGTAGAGCTTCAATATCGAGCCCCATATCCTCAACCAGCTTTTCGCGAAGTCTTTTTTTATACAGCATGGACATTCGGAAATCCACTTCCAGCTTCAAGCCGGGGGCTTCCACTTCCAATGCCGCCGAGCGTGGAGAACGCCGGTGCTTCGCCACAAAGGAAACTATGTTGTTCTCAACGGTGGCCCGCAACAGCGTGGTCCCGAAGCCGAACAGTTCCTTCGAAACTTCATTGTAAATCTGGCACATCCGCTTCTTGCTTTCGTTACTGTCGAGCAGCGTCATGAACCCACCCTCATCAGCATATTACGTACAATCAATCTTTCAACACGATAGATTATACATAAATATAGGATAAATAGCAATCATAATCCCTGATTCAATAACATATGATGCGAAAAAGCGAACAATATGTCGAACTTTGTAGAGGTTTAGAATATTTTCGCGTTTTTTGGTCTGAGATATCATAACCACCTTTTTCGTCTCCATTCCGGGAGAATAATTTTTCTCTTCTACTATATATGTAGTTTGAATACGTCATTTCTTCCAAGCACATTTAACCGTACTCCGCTGGAATCCCCCCACACGGTGTACGGTTTATTTTATAATATGTAGCTAACTGCGCTGGACTGGAGACTTTTTATGAAAAAACTGATTGAATCAATGAGGATACTACAAGGGCAGCCGGCCACAGCAGCATAAAATTCGCTATAATATACGCCTTCTTAAAGGCATAACGATGATAAAAATACCAACAGCTCCATGAAATGAATACTCCTAACGGGTAGCTCATCAGGATATAGACAAAAATATAGCTGATCATGTGATCTCCGGCTGTCGGTGCATCAAAGGAAAATACAGCTATTGCGGTTACCTATCACCATTGAGCAGCACGTTTGCGTTTCTCTTCCCGTCGATCAGCTTCTTCCATTTTGCGAATATAACGTTTCAACTGCTCTTTATGCTCGTCCAATTCTTGTATTCGTACAGTTGTTCCCTGGAGAAATGCCTCCATTTTACGTGTTAATTCAGCAGCCGATTCGCCCCGCCAGTCTTGCAGACGACCATAAATATTTCTCATCTGCTGCTCTTGATGCTGAAGTCTTTGCTTGAGCTGCTCGCACTGCTGTACAGCCCTCCGCAGATCCCCCAGGCTCAAAGATATTCTGCTCATCTCTTTTGCCTCCTGTTGTGTTCTTCCAGTTGATGATCTATTTACTGATCCACCATCGTAAATTCCTGGCCCTTGCGATCTATATACTCCGCGATCTCCGTAATTGATTCCTGGTACCAGCGATTAATCCGATCCAACGTCGCCGTTGCACTATACGCAATCGGGGTCAAAGACTGACTTTCACTGGTGCCGATATGAGCCTGAAACAACTGGATGGATGCTCGGGTATCGCTGGAAAACCCATGCAAGCTGGAACGCATCTGATTGGCGGCATGCTTTAGCTCCTCGGGTGTTAATTGAATTGTTCCTCCATTTTTGTTGCCCACAAAATAAGCCCCGCGTTGCCCTGCTCCCATGATATTCACTCCCAATGCAGTAGCAGCAAGATGCCCGAAAGCACCCATTTGACCACCGTAGTGTTCAACCAAATCGCCCATAACTTCCTTAAATTTTGCCTCGGCCGCAAGCCTTTGCTCGTATGCCTGTAATCGTGGGTTGCCCTCTACCAGTTGTCCGTCCATCGTGTACAATGGATTGCTGATATTTCCATCTGCATTAAATGAAAAATAATCCATGCTATGTGTTGTTTCTCCCATTATCGAATTATAGAACTTTGTAATGGGATCTTGTTGCATCATAGGCAGCGTAATCGGGACGTAAACAATGTGAGACCATTTGGGTCCCAAAAAAAAGTCGGCCCACTTATTTTCTCTTTTGATCGGTAACGAAACAGGAATAGTAAATTTGGCTTCATTAGCGGTTTTATAATCATTATTTATAAAGTAGGTTGTACCCACATGCGGCTTTGCATCCTTAGCTCCCGAACCGATGGTATCTTTCGGATTGACATAAGCGACATTCGTCTTTTGAAAATCTCCGTTTTTCACCTTCTTTTGAAGATCATCCGGTAACAAATGTACAATGCTTGGTGCATTATAACTGACCGAGGACAGCCCGTTCCGTACCGCAACATATTCCGCCTCCGCTCCTCCCAGAGAATGACCTGTGGTAGATATTTCAGCAGAAGGATATTGCTTCTTCACTACATCATACAGATTTTGAGCTTGTGTAAATTGATTATTCTGGTACTGTGCCTCATATTGATGAAATGCACTTTGCACTTGTGGCGGGAGTTTGTCCACCTCTCCCTTGTTATTTTCATAATATTGATGGACTTCCTCCAACGTTTTAGCACGACCACCAACGACATCGTTAATATCGGTCCCCCAGTCCATCGCCACACTCCACTTTGGACGATCAGGCGGCTCAGTACCTCTATAACCTATAATCACCTGATCGGTTTTTTCGTTATAAAAAACCGTCGCATCAAAACCTGAGCCATTAGTGTCATGCAGCATGGCCCCTTCAGGTTCAATAATCTTCCAGTCGGGAACAACCCTGCTTTTTGAGTCTTTAGCAGTCAACTCCCGGTCATATATTCTATCCGCAATGGTCCAATATGTTTTATCGCTAATAAAAGTCAAATCATTCCCACCTTGTCTATTATGTAAATATATTATAGAGTTATGAAAAAAGGTGATTACCAGAAAAGGAGAATTGTAACTTGAACAGAAAAACCCCACTAATTCTGGCACTTATTTTAATGGTTATGTACTTAGGAGGCTGTTCCAACTTGTCTAACAACGAAAAAAAAGAATTAGTAGATGTCGCTACTCCTATCGGCGTGAAATTTATCAAAGAACACTATGATGCCGATTTCATATTAAAGGATTATGTTGTAGATGATCCGGCCGTCCACTCAAGGATATATCTGTATGGATACATTAAAGGTCACGAAGACAGCAAAATTACGATTTACTATAACTATAAAACGAAAGAAGTCATCGATGTCTCCGGGCCGGATTGGTTTATCGACAGTGAGGTTCCCAAATACAAGGCCCCTTCTTCCTAAGAAGGGTTTTTTATAAAAAAATCCATTTTTTAAAATAGGTTATTGCCGATAGTAAAGTCTAATTTTTCCCATATTAAGAAGTAGTATTATTATAGTGCATCCTATTTACGAGGGATATAGCCGAGAGGAAAAATAAGTATAAAGTCATTGGAGACAGTATATCTGGTCATAGTACATAGTTTCCGTAAAATAGGTCTTTGTAACCGTATGTTAGTAGAAGATTGCACAGATAAACGCAGAAAAGGCTCCTGAGGAGCCTCTTCCAGTTGTCACAAGACACATTTACCGTTTTTCACTTTTGGTATTATGCTGATTTACATAAATAAAAGGATATTCGCCTCTGCTTATTTTACGTTTCCATTCTTGAATTATATCTTCCTGGGTTGGCGGTTGCTCATTCACGACTGCTCCAGTAGTTACTTTAGCCATAACTAATTACCTCTCACGATGGATTTAATTATTGCGTCTTTATTTTTTCTCCAGTCATTTTGATGTTACCATCCATTTCTACCAGACTCGTTTTACATTTTAAACCGATGGCATCTTTCGCTGTGACTTGTATTGTGTTACCCGCATTGAACATCAGGTTTCCATCGGCTTTTACACGGATGTCTTTCTTGCTCCGCAATTCGATCCCATGGTCGTCCAGCAGCCGAATCACTACTTCATCATTATTCCCGGTGATTAAAATTTCATTTTTCCACTTTATATACCTTCTCCTTTGTTAGGAATGCTAGAAAAATCGTATCTCCGACATACAGGTATCGTGATAATTGGTTCCTCGCTCTACTGTCTCAATCGTTATTTTCACGAATGAGGTATGAATGGGGTTATCAAGAAATTGGTTGCTTATAAAATCATTATCTATCATCAAAGTCTGCCCATTTGAAAACTCCAGTTTCATTCGTTTAACTCTATTATTTACTTGGAAAGCATTAGATGACTTAGCTAAACCATTAATAAGCTCAAACCCCTTCAGTTCTTGCATAGAGCCGAAATCAATTTTGATCCACTCCCCAATTCCGTCTCCCTTAACTCCTTCGCACCAAGCTGTGCTTGCATCTCCATCCATGATGCTCCCGGCAGTATAAGAGTTCCCTGCTTGGTCTGAAAGTGTAGATGAAGCAATAATTTTCTGTGCCGTGATGTTTTTTCGATATTTCATTAAATCCGTTGTTGTTTGTACCCATTGTGTAGGGGACACGTTATAGCCTATCCTGTGGAATACATTGGAGTATTTTATAGGCAGACCTGTTTGGATGTCTCGTTGTTGCATTTCACCCTTCGAGTTCAAATAAGCAACCCTGTGGTTATCCGAAGTTATAACAGGAGATTCTGTGGCTTTCATTAGTAACTTCTTCTCCCCAGTCCTGATATCCAACATATATGTCTTATCCCTCTCGTAGGAAGAGAGAACCAATTGATCGTTATAAAGCCACTGTTCAATCTGTATTCCTTCTAATCCTAGCTTGATTTGTTGGATTAGCTTGTTCTTGGACAAGTCATAGATCAATACATTATGGCTACTATCTAGAAGAGCAAATTGGTTACTGTCAGGCGAAAATACTGGAAAATGAATATGAGAGCCATCATTTAAATGCCCCAATGCCTTAGTTATCTGCTTCTGGTTTATATAATAAAAAAAGTTACCATCCTCTGTATAAACACATTTACGTAAATCAGGAGACATAACGGCGTAGTCCCTATTCGGCACCTTAAATTCATACATTTTCTTAGTGGTAGATAAATCAAAGATTTTGATGATTAAATAATTCAAATCCTGCGACTCTCTAAATAAAGCAATACGCCTGCCATCATCCGAGAACCCAGCCAGATACAACTCATATTCAGGATACGTCTCACCTTCACTTGCATGTAATTTACCTATAATGTCGTACAAATCAATATAGGTGTTGCCTGTAGGATCATCCATATCAGTGAGATATTCCATGGGCATATTTCCATTTTCCGCTTCAAAAAGCAACCAATTTATAGCTCTTTTTGTTGGAGGAAGTTTCTTGGGCTGCGGGACTGAACTGTGGTCTTCATTTAGACCTTGCACTACTTGGCTTTTACTCGATTGCATGCAGCCGCATAGGATGGAAAATATCATAATGAGCAACGCAATTTTATTTATCCGCACCATAGATTTTTCCCATTTTCTACAATTCATCATAATAACTTCAGCTCACCTATACAAGTATTTGGGAGGTCCGCGCCCTTTTTCACTTCCAGGATGGTAATCTTAACGAAAGAAGTTCGTATAGGTTCATCAAACTTGAAACGTGTATCATTGTTCTCAAGCACTAATGATTGTCCATCCGAGAAATCAAGCTTCATTTTTTGGATTGTATTCATGTCTAAATACTTATTGTTAACCCACATAGTGCCATCAACCATCTCTATACCTCTGACCTCTTGAGTTGAACCCAAATCTAATGTTACCGTTTCTCCTACTCCGCCTGTCTTAGATCCTTCACACCAAGGGGTTAAATTATTATCGTCCGTTAAATTGTTCACACTAAAAGAACGATTCCCCTGATTAGGCAGTGTGGAAGAGGCCGTAATTTTTTTCACTTCGACCTTGTTGCTATACTTCATATAATTGATTTTTGTTTCGATCCACTGTATTGGAACAACCCAACTTCCTTCACCATCCATAATGGACGAAATATCCTCTTTTTTTCCACTAGCTACATCAATCATGAACATTTTTACAACCTCATCATCTGACAGTACTAATTTTTTTTGATCGGGGGATAAAATAAAATCACCCTCATTTTTAGTTATAAACTGTACTTTTCCAGTGTGTATATCTAGTGAATAAATATTGTTTATGAAAGTATGGTCATTTTTATAAGTGCTATAAATAAGTTTATTCCCCTGACCCCATTGCATAATACCCGAGACATCAGTGCCTGCAAGCAGGCGTTTTGTACCACTATCGCCAGACAGATCAAGCATTACGATCCCTGACTGATCATCCACAAAATAAAACTTGGTGTTATCTGGTGAAAACACTCCTTGACCATGAGAAATATTGCTCACGTCTGCTTTGCCCTTTTCATTCTTCACTTCTGTAGTTCGTTTACTTATTGCATCATATAAATACAAATGCCCGTTCATTACATATAAATATTTACGTAAATCAGAAGAGACAACAGGATATTGAGCAGTTGGCGGCAATTTAAACTCTCGCTCTTTTACTTCCGCATCCAGATTGTACACTTCAATAATGAGTGACTCCTCTGGTTGCTCCCCATAAACATCTCTTATAATCGCCATGTGACTGCCGTCACTTGTTATTTCTCCAACATATACTTGTGAGCCGTGATATTTTATACGTTCTTCCCGAGTTTGCATGGTGTCAATCAGGTCGTCGATACGGATATTAGTTTTTCCAGTAGAATCATCTAAATTGGTTAAGAATTGAACTCGATCTTCTACTCCTTCTTGACCATTTAAAAGCCAACTTGCCTTCTTTTCAGTCCCCTTTGCAGCATCCTGATTTACCTTAACTTCATTACTTGATGGTATATTGGGGGACTGCGAAGATGTAACAATGTCCCCCCCTGTGGTTGCTGTACATGCAGACAACAGCACTGAAAATACAATAATCAAAGCCGCTTTTATATAACGCATGATTTCCCCTCTCTTCTACACTCTCTATAAGGTTTCCTTATTAAGCGGGTTATCTCAATTTCATTATGTAATTCTTTGAAAAAGGCTTTTTATCTGAATCCATTTCACTAGGCTTTGTTTCATTAGCACCTCTTTTGCGTAGGTCTCACGAAAGTGCTCTAGTGCTTCCAGTCTATTCATAATCCCACCTCTAAACCTATTATATAGAATATTTACATGATATTACTGGTGCTATCCTCCTATTTTATTACACTTTTTTCATATGATGAAATTTTAAATGAAGGCGTGAAAAACTTTGAAAATCACTAATTATTTTCACGAATGTGTATTCATATGCTCCGTACCTATCAAAAAGAGCTCCCTCCTAGACCTATATGATGAAGGTTTGCGCAAGCGAATAGGTAAATCGAAGTAGAAGGCTCGGGCTGCCTGGAAACAAAAAACCCGTGACGGATAACGTCACGGGTTACGGGTTTTGATATATAGTGCTTTGCAGATAGATTGCATTTTCATTCCAAGCCGCACACATAGGCACGGCGAGGCTTAGTAACGTTTGGGAGCAGCCTGCTTGGCTAAATCTGTCATATACGTAAAAAAGGCTTCCGGGTCTGTATCATATACCAGGTTTACAGGACGACCTTCCGCCTGCTCCACCGTTCTGCCCTGGCTTGGACCTTCAGCGATGACGCTGCAATGCACCGTCTTTTTCTTGACAATGTCCGGGCGTCCGACAGATGCAGTGGTCAGAACATCCCACAGAAAGTATGTTGAATTCGTTTCACTATAAACGAGCGGCGGACAGCCTGCGTAGCAATTGCCCAGAAAATCCACGCCCTCATAGCGGCGCTCGGCAGCCCAACGGTTGCGTACGGCTGGCGTCAATGGTACTTTGCTTGTGCTTTCCAGTGCCACCAGATCAATCGTAATGCCGCTTTGCCATACACGGTAAGCCGCTTCGGGGTCCCAGAACACATTCCACTCTGCTGTGCCGTCATGCTCTGGCTCCTCTACATTCCCTTTTTCAAAGGTGCCGCCCATCCATACCAGCTTTTCAATCTTGGCTTCAATGTCCGGTGCCTCATCCAGCGCACGTGCCAGATCGGTTAGCGGTCCGGTAAACAGCAACAGCGTTTTACCCTCGGCTCCGCGCACCTTTTCGATCAGATGTTGATGAGCCGGCAGGGATGAAAGCGGCGCTTCCATGCGCCCCGATTCATTCAACACCGGTAATGCATCCACATAAAAGGAATGTATACGCCAAGCGGCAGGAAATGGATTCTTACCGCGTGAATTGGATTTAGCAACTTCCACAGGCCCTTTATTTTGTCCAAAACGATCAATAATTTTACGGCTGGCATCCGTTGCGGGCTCCAGGTAGCCATCCGCTGGAATAACAGATACTCCGGTCAAATGAACCTGCTCCATCTGAAGCAGCATAAACAGGGATACCAGATCATCTACTCCACCATCATGATTAAAATAAACGTTTGTCTGACTCATCTGTCTCTTCCTTCCTTTATCCCCGTAAAACAGGCTTGTTCTTATCGGCATCATTCTTAATTATGCCTGATCGCTGCACAGGAGTAAATGTGCTGGTGATCAGTTATGTATGCTTCAAATTTTATGCAATTACTTTTATAATTTAATGAATAGCAGAGAAGAAGGTGCAGCCTATGGTGTCCAATCTGAACGAACCCGGGGATAGTTTACATGCCATCATTGAAAAATTGCGCAGAGAGCTTATTTCAAAGGCACAGTACACCTCATTTACCGACCCTTCCATTATAGAGTTAAGCCAACGTCTGGATCATTATGTAGTCCTTGCTCAACTGAAAAAAAAGGGCAACTACAACTAATGCCTCCTTTCTCTCCGCTACAGAATCCCCTCTCAGGGCCTTATTTCACATATAAAATGCCTGTTTCCCTATCCGTCCCTGAGCCGCTTCTGCGGTTCAGGGACGGATAGGGAAATCCTGGTCATATGTCCATTCCACCAGCGCGAGACATCACAGAGGGAGGCAGATTCAGTGATGTCCTCGTATTTGCTTACCCTTCCACCTTCGCTCCATAGGATCGAGCCACGGCTACGGCCTGCTGCATATCCAGCTTGGCTCCAGTGATATTCAAATCTTTAAAATTCACACCATCCATCTTCGCGCCACGCAGGTCCGTTCCCTGAAGATGTGCTTTATGCAATCTTGCGTGAGTAAGATCCGCTTCGCGCAAATCTGCCTTTTCCAAATTACATTCGGACAGGTCTGCTTCTTTGAAGCGTATTTTTCGCAAATCCTGCTTCCTTAAATCCGCATGACGCAGGTTCGTGTAAGACCAGTCTCCACCCGTAATCGTAATCCCGTCCATATTGGCCCCCGCAAAATCTGAGCCCACCAGCTTGCAGTTGTCAAACCGGGCTACAAACAAATTGGCACTGGTGAATAGACAATTTGTAAAAGCAGACTCCTTGTAATGAGAGGCATTCAGAATGGCTCCGGTAAAATCACAGTCCACAAAAGTGCAGCCTTCCATGAGCGACTCATTCATCTCCACCCCTCGAAAACGGCATCGGGTAAACTCACAATTCGTCCACTCGCCTTCCCTGGCATCCATCGAGCCAAAATCACGGTTTTCATAAACCTCATTTGCATAAAAGAACATGCTTATCTCCCCTATTCCCTGTCTCAAAATCAGGCGCTCAGCTTTTCGGAAAGGACCGCTCAAAGCCGCTTTTCATTTTCCCAAGCAAGGTCTTCATCGTCTCATGATCCTGTGCTGTAAACTCCGCCATACATGACCGGATCAGCTTGGTGTAATAAGGACCTACCGTTCTCAGCAGCTCTCGTCCGGCCTCCTTTAATCCGATGGTCACCATCCGTCCGTCACTCTCGTGAGCCACGCGCTCGATCATATCATCCCGCTCCAGCCCATCAATCAGCCCTGTCATGGTTCCCCGTGTGACATCAGCCTTTTCAGCCAGCTCCGATGGCGTCATTCGATGCGGTGCATAAAAATGTAGCAGGCTCAGGACAATGACCCGACCCTGTGAGGCCCCCAGCCTGGTAAGATCCGTATCCATTTCTCTGAAAATACTGCTAGCCAAGCGCGCAAAAGTCACGAAAGTCTCCATATTGTCCACTTCGGCCTCCTCTTGACCAAAACGGCGCAGCACCCCGCGTATGGAGTCATTATGAAAATTAAAATTCATAGTCTGTCCATTCCTTCCCTAATCCCGCTTGTTCCACCAAACGATAGCTCCTCCATTCCTCCGGCAGCAAAGAAGCATACGGCTCCTTGGCAAATCGATCATCTACCAGAACCAGCAGGCCTTCGTCCTGCTCTGTACGGATAAGTCTGCCTCCTGCCTGAAGGACTTTATTCATCCCAGGGTATACATACGCATAGTTAAAGCCGTTCCGTCCTTGCTCCGCAAAGTATTCGCGCAGCACATCCCGCTCTGCGCCGATTTGCGGCAATCCAACACCAACAACCACGACCCCGTTCAAGCGATCTCCCGGTAAGTCGACCCCTTCGGCAAATACACCACCCAGCACGGCGAAGCCGAGCAAGGTGCGCTCCTGTCCAGGCTGGAATGCCTCCAGAAAGCGATCGCGCTCCGGTTCGGTCATACCCGGACTTTGCACCAACGTATCTGCCGGCACATCCCGAATCATAAACTCCTCGTATACCTCACGCAGATACGGATAGGACGGGAAAAACACGAGGATGTTCCCTTTACGTTCCTCTGCCAGTCCGGCCAGCATATTCACAATCGCTCCCTTTGAGCGCTCGCGGTCCCGATAACGGATAGAGAGCGGCAATAGACGTACATCCCATTGCTCCTGATGGAAGGGAGAGGGAACCTGCAGCGTATAGTCCTCCTCCTTCGCTCCCAGCATGTCCCGGTAATAAGCAAGCGGCGTCAATGTTGCGGAGAAATATATAGTTGAGCGATAGCCCTTAATAGCCTGTCCGAGCAAATGCGAAGGATCAAGGCAAAATAGCTTGACCCGCACTTCACTGCGTCCCGCTTCAATACCCGCTCTAATATAGGTAACGTAGCGTTCATCGTACAATGCGGCAATTCGCAGCATATTTTGAGCGGCAAAGTACGTATCCAGAAGCATCGCATAAGCTGCACCTGTACTGCTCGCATGCTGGGCACCGCTCACGCTGCCCCTCGTTACCAGTTCACGTTCGGCTGCTTCCACAAATGGCACCAGCAGCTCCAGCAACTCTTGCGGTGCGGACGCCTCCACTGCTTTTCCTGCATCCGCATGCAATTTACGCAGCGTAATCATATGCGCGTTCACTGCGCTCGCAGCCGCGGCAGTCTCCGGGCTGAGCAGTTTAAATTCCCTTTTCAGCTCCAGAAAAGGCGACTTCAGCATTTCCGCCGAAAACATTTCCCGGCCGCGTTCCACCAGGTTATGCGCCTCGTCCACCAATACAACGCCTTTTCGCTTGTGCTCCTCCAGCAATCTCTTCAAAGAAATACGCGGGTCGAAAACATAGTTATAATCACTGATTATACCATCCGAGGCATACGCTACATCCAGTGAAAATTCAAAGGGACATACCCTATGCTTGCGCGCATAATGCTCAATCACCGCCCGAGTCATTAATGTCTCATTGGCTAAAATATCGGACACCGCACCGTTGATTCGGTCATAATAGCCCTCGCACATGCTGCATGCTCCGGCATCACAATCATTTTCATCCTTAAAGCAAATTTTATCCTTTGCAGTCAAGGTCACCACGTGCACATGCAGCCCTTGAGTCTGCATTTTGGCATACGCTTCTTCTGCTGCTGCGCGGGTCGTGGTACGAGCCGTCACATAATATACCCGGCTCACCACCCCTTCGCCGATGGCCTTGATGGCAGGAAACAAGGTGGATATTGTTTTACCGATACCCGTGGGCGCTTTGGCAAACAGGTTGACCCCTTCAGCAATCGTTTTGTACACCGAACCCGCGAGAGTCCGCTGGCCAGAACGATACGTGTCAAAGGGAAAGTCCAACGTGCCAATACTGGCATCCCGCTTCTCCGCATGCGCTCTCAGCAGAAATGCATAGGGTGCATAGCCGGCAATCATCTCCTGTGCAAAGGATTCCAGTTCAGCAAAGGACAGCTGCCGCCTAAATCGGCGAATGTCTTCACTGTGTGCCTGTACATAAGTAAGCTGTACCTGCATGGTATGATGCTGCTCCTCACGAGCAATCATATAAGCGTATAAGAACGCTTGCGCCCAATGTACAGGTTGACCATCCCCCTGAATTTCTTCCAGGGGCAGAGATATCGACTTGATCTCATCAACCGTCCATACACCATCCAGCTGAATCAACCCGTCACAGCGGCCTTCGACAATAAACAATGCATCCTGATATGGAATTTCCGTGCGCAAATATACCTCTTTGCGGTCATGCTCCCTATAGCCTTTCTGGATTACCTGATGCACGCGAGTTCCTTCCAGCATACTGCTGTTGGAGCGGAAACCACTGTGAATGCTACCGCTCCGATGCACATATTCCACAAGTGGACGCACTGATATGTGAATTGCTTCCTTCATACGATCACCCGTTCCGGTCATAGTCCCTTCACTTTACCACGAAGATAAAGGAAACGTAAGGGACATAAGCATTGTTTGTGGTCAATTACTATTCACTCGCACTTATTTTTTACCGAAATATAGAAATGAGACTTATTACTTTATTCTCAACAGTGTCCAACTCACATTACAGCATAAAGGATAGGGTTATGTTAAAAGAATTAATTAACAATTTCGCTTTATTAACAAGCTTCTTATTCTTTGGGAATTTGCTATCACGAAAATACGAGCGTTACCTGGAAAAACATAAATATATCCATCGGGTAATGAACGGCTTAATGTTGGGACTGTTTGGTATTCTTTTAATGATGACCGGTTTATGGATCAACGGGCATTTTGTGGTCGATCTGCGCCAATTGGCTATTATCATATCTGTTTATATGGGAGGAACCATATCCGGTCTGTTGACCGCCCTGATCATAAGCCTGTACCGTATTTACATCACCGGTGGTTGGACAGATGTTTCTCTGACCGCTACTGTCAATTGCTTCATGACACTTGGCATTTCACTTATCTTCCTTCGAGGAAAATCCCTAACACTCCGCAAATGGATGTCAGCCGTGCTTGGAGCTGCTGTTATATCGCTGTTATCTGCTTTCTTTGTGGTTAATCCTCCTGATAATGAAACGATTATAATAGTCATAACCGTTAGATTGCTTGGTGGCCTGTTCACTTATTTTATGATGTCCCATATCAAAAAAACAGAACGGGCCATTCATCTGCTCGAAGAGGCTGCGAATCGGGACCATTTAACCGGATTATACAGTCCGCGCGCTTTCGATGCGCTATTTGAAGAGGTCTTTCATACTTCCAAGGCTACTAAACAACCCTTTGGACTCGTGATGCTGGATATTGACCATTTTAAAAAAATTAATGATACTTATGGTCATTTGAACGGCGATACTGTCTTGAGCCAATTAGGAATTCTGTTAAACCGGGAGTTTACAATAAGAGCATACCCCTCGCGAAAAGGCGGCGAAGAATTTGCCATTCTGATTGGAGATTGCGACAGCCAGAAGGCAGCAAGCCTTGCCGAGAAGATTCGAAAAGCTGTGGAACATGGACCATTCCAACTGAATGACGGAACCATCGTTCCCCTGACAGTATCTGTCGGAGCAGGCAGTTTTCCTGCCATTACAGCGGATAAATTATTGGAGAAAGTGGATGACGCTCTATATGAGGCCAAACGTTCAGGGCGCAATCGGGTAGAGCTGGCAAAACCATGATGATTAGTCGCTAAATGTCAGGTAAGCTGGATTATTGTTAATAAAATGTGGTAAACTGGAAAAAACATCGTTATAAAGACTCTTCTGCCGCTAGTGAAGACATGCCTTACAATCGACATGGGGGGTGGGCTTTTTGAACCTCGAACAATTGGAAAAACTCATGGAAAAAGAACGCCGCGAATTGAATCGCATGGCTAACTTACACGGATTAAAGGATGAACGAGTATTGGACAAATCCTCCAGGCTTGACCGAATTATGGACAAATACCTTCACACCAAGCGAGCGGTAAACCAAAACAATCAGGCACATTCATAGACGCAAGCTGCATCGCTGCCCATAAGGGCAGCTTTTATTATGGGCTACTTGCTGCCATACTCCGTCCGCAGCAGCTCCTGCGTGAACGATATCCATTCTCTGGCTGCAAAGGACAGGTAACGATCCTTCTGCCAGATCATTCCCAAATGCCAGGGGATGACGGGGTCCACCAACGGAAGAATACGCAAGCGCTCGGAATCCAGATCCCGGCAAATGGCTTCCGGCAATAGCGCTATCCCCAGGTTCGCAGCAACCATTTCACTGATGAGATCCCATTGTGAGCTTTCATAGACTACACGCGGCTGAAAGCCGGCACGGACACACTCCGCAATGATACGATCATGCAGCGTAAAATCCTCGCGGAACAGCACAAACGCTTCCTCCGCCAGCGCGGATAACGGTACCTCCTTGCACTCAGCCAATGCATGCGTAGGGTGAACGAGCAGATTCAACTTTTCCTCCACAAATAGAAACGTCTCAAACATATCTTCACTTGCAGGCAGCACAATCACTCCGATATCCAATACCCCGGCTCCTACGTCCCGCTCCACTTTCTTCGCTCCGTCCTCGAACAATTGAATGGTCACATCGGGATAGGCCTTGTGAAACTCCCCAATGACACTCGGAAAAAAGCTTGATCCAACCATCGGCGGCAGGCCGATACGGATATGCCCTTTTTTCAGGTTCATCAAATCACTCAGCTCCGAGGACAAGCTTTGAAAGGACTTCACAATCGCTTGAGCCTGAAGCTCAATCACCTTCCCCGCATCCGTCAGCTCGATTCTTTTACCAATTCGATCGAACAAGGTAACACCCAGCTCATCCTCCAGGCTTTTAATCGTCTTACTGATCGTCGGCTGTGTAATGAACATGCTCTGGGCCGCCTTTGTAAAGCTGCGCAGCCGCGCGACTTCTAAAAAATATTGTAAATGTCGGATATCCAAACCTGCACCTTCTTCCATAGACAAACGGAATACCTTTTATTCTTTATATGCATTTTACTCATGAAAGCTGGTGATGTAAAATTTCATTACAGTTTGAAAATAACGAAATTCAAAGATAGGAGTTAATATATATGAAAAGCTTCATACGCGGTGTCCTCCAGATTGCCGTCCTGATGGCCTTTTCACTCATCCTGAACGCGGCAGTTTCCTGGCTCCACCTGCCTGTACCCGGTAGCATTGTCGGTATGGTAATCCTTTTTATTCTGCTGCAAACCGGTTTGGTCCGACTAAGCTGGATTGAGGTTGGCGCGAACTGGCTGCTGGCCGAGCTGCTATTATTCTTTATTCCCTCCGCTGTCGGTGTTATGAATTATTGGCCGATGCTGGAACACGATGGTATGAGTATTATGCTGGTAGTATTGCTTGGCACCTTTCTGGTGATGGCCTGCACGGGTATGGTCGCCAGTCTGCTTGGTAAACGAAAGGAGCACAAATCATCATGATCGGTCTTCTATGTATTGTATTGACACTCGCTATTTACTGGATGGCCAAACGTATGTATCGCACCCTGCCCAAGGTGTATATGTCTCCATTGCTTATTACACCCGTTGTTATCATTTTGATTTTGACGCTGACGGGCGTGAACTACCGTTCCTATAATTCGGGTGCGCACTTGCTGTCCACGCTGCTGCAACCAGCTACGATTGCATTTGCTGTTCCTTTGTACCGCAACTTTCCTGTATTGAAGAAGCATGCGTCCCAAATCGTATTTAGTGTGCTGTCAGGCTCCGTTGTAGCTGTATTGTCCTCCATGGCTCTTGCCAAATGGATGCATCTGGACTCGTCGCTGCTCAGCAGCCTGATTCCCCGCTCCATTACGACACCCATTGCCATGAATGTATCACAAACGATTGGCGGCAATCCAACCGTCAC
Source organism: Paenibacillus kribbensis (assembly GCF_002240415.1). Taxonomy (NCBI): domain Bacteria; kingdom Bacillati; phylum Bacillota; class Bacilli; order Caryophanales; family Paenibacillaceae; genus Paenibacillus; species Paenibacillus kribbensis. The sequence continues at coordinate 287,731 of NZ_CP020028.1, read as the reverse complement.
GGCTGTATTCGTTATTTTGACCGGCTTGAGTGGTCTCATTATTGGTCCGATGATCGTCAAGCTGTTCCGTATCGAAAATGAAGTCTCGCGCGGGGTACTGCTCGGTACCGGTGCTCATGGCACTGGCACCTCCAAAGCATTTGAATTCAGCTCGCTGACAGGTACAATCTCCAGCATCTCTATGGTGCTCGCCGCTCTCTTTACGTTGGCGGCTGCGCCGTTCCTGTTCCACCTGATGCTGTAAGCCAGTTCTATACAAAAAGCATCAATTCTCTTGTTATTGGAGAATTGATGCTTTTTATTTTCGGTCAAAGCCGTGCCTTCACAACGTCTGACTTCTCTTCTGCCTCTACAGGCGTCACTGCTTCATGCAGATAAGCATCCAGCTCAGCCGCATATTGGCGCTCTTGCGCAGGGCTCCAGCCTGCATGTTCAGACATCAGTGCAATGACGGGCTCCTTCCAGTGCTTCACCTCGCCAATCTGGAAGAACAGCGCTCCGGTTCGACGAATGAAGAAATCAGACGGGGTCACCGTCATTTCCTGCTCCATCGCATACAGGAGCGGGACACGCACTTCCAGAGGCAGCGCCGCTTCCGTCTCCGTTGCCTCCTTCATGCTGCGCGCCGCGATGGCAAACAGCCGCTCTGTATTGGAGCCGTATCGAGTGGCCCATGCTCTGGCCATTTGCGGCGATAGGCCGAGCACAGCACCCGCCGTGGCTTGCTTGCTCACGAAGGCATCCCAGCCTGCCGAGCCGCCTACGCTGCCGCCCGAAATCGGGATATGTCGGGTGCGGCACGCCCGGAAGCTCTGCCCATGCAAGCGCCCCAGCTCGCGTACTGCACGATCCACGACGAGCTCGGACATTTTCCGGTAGCCTGTCAGCTTGCCGCCCGCAATCGTGATCAAGCCTGAACGGGATTCCCAAATTTCATCCTTGCGTGAAATTTCCGAAGGGCTTTTACCATCTTCATAAATAAGCGGCCGTACCCCTGCCCAACTGGATTCCACATCCTGAACGCCCAGCTTCATATCCGGGAACATCCCGTTGATCGCTTGAAGCACATACGCCCGATCTTCGGCAGTCATTCGGGGATGAGCTGTATCCCCCTCATATACCGTGTCGGTCGTACCCGCATAGGTTTTGCCATCACGCGGGATCGCAAATACCATGCGTCCATCCGGTGTATCGAAGTACACAGCCTGTTTGAGCGGAAAACGCCTGGCATCAAATACCAGATGAACGCCTTTCGTCAGGCGAAGCATTTTACCCTCTTTGGAGCGATCCATCTCCCGCAGCGTATCCACCCATGGTCCGGCCGCGTTAATGACCAGCGATGCCCGAATTTCGTAAGGCTTCCCTGTGAGCCGATCCGTTACACTTGCGCCGCTAATTCGTCCGTCATCATACAGCAGCCTGTCAGCCTTGGCATAGTTCACCGCCAACGCCCCTCGCGCAACGGCCTCCTTCATAACCTCAATCGTCAGGCGAGCATCATCTGTACGATACTCTACATAGCTGCCGCTGCCCTTCAATCCTTCCCGCTTCAGCAAAGGCTCACGCTCCAGCGTAGCCTGGATGTCCAGCATTCGGCGGCGCTCACTGCGTTTCACTCCAGCAAGAAAGTCATATACCAGCAGACCAATCGAGGTGGTGAACGCATTAAACGTCCCCCCCTTGTGAAAAGGAAGCAGCATACGCTCCGGTATGGTCACATGCGGACCATTTTCGAATACGATTGCCCGCTCCTTCCCGACCTCGGCTACCATCTTAACCTCAAACTGCTTCAAATAACGAAGACCGCCATGCACCAGCTTGGTAGAGCGACTGGACGTGCCTGCTGCGAAATCCTGCATTTCCACCAGCGCCGTCTTCAAGCCGCGATCCGCGGCATCCAGTGCAATTCCGGCTCCTGTAATGCCGCCGCCAATAATTAATATATCAAAATGCTCCTGCCCCATACGTTCCAAAACAGCCGTTCTCTCCTGCGCAGCAAATCCCTGTTCTCCCATCATCTATCCCTCCTGCTTTGTATATGTTCACGATGCGATCTGCCAACCCAGTCATCAAAAGATGCAAAAAAAGACCACGAACATCGCTGCGGCGCATGCCGAGCGGTTCATGGTCTCTCCAAATCTCCTGACGAGTATTAACTTATCCATATCGTAGCACACACTGTACACGATGAAAAGGGAAATCTAACTACCTGCGAGAACTCCCGCCTGTGCTTGTATACCACTAATCCCTGCCGATCAAACAAAATGGGGTGCGAACTGGTTGATGGTGCCCATTTGATTCAATTACTTCTTATAATGCTCGAACAGCTGTTTATTGGATGTTGTCACTGCTGTAGCTCCTGCAGCGAGAGCCGCTTCTACATCCTCCGGGGTACGAATCAGTCCGCCCGCCAATATGGGAATACCCGTACGTTCACTGACCTCTTTAATCATGGGTGGAACAATGCCTGGCAGCACCTCAATGTAATCGGGCCATGTTTTTTCCAGCAGCGCATAGCTTTTTTCCAGCGCAATCGTATCCAGCAGGAACACCCGCTGAACCGCAAGAATTCCCTTCTTTTTAGCCGTGGCAATCACTCCGGACCGGGTCGAGATAATCCCAAACGGCTTAATCTCCTGACACAAATATTCCGTTGCATATTCATCATTTTTCAAGCCTTGCACCAGATCGGCATGCAAAAGCATCTGCTTGTTGCGACTCCCGGCTAGCTGGTACAGGCTGCGCAGCTGCGCTACATGCGTATCCAGAAAAACCGCATACTCATAGGAGCTGTCCAAAATGCCCTCCAGCTGCTTCATGTGCTTGGCAGCAGGCAAAATACGTTGTCCCTGAAATGGCATGGATATCCCCCCTTAGATCCATAAGCTAAAATATCAGTCAAATCTTTCAAATTTTATATTATCACTCTGTTTAACGAACGTGAAGCGGTTTCATAGCCTAGCGTTTTTTTCATAATGCCCATCAACTCTTTTAGGATATCATTAGGATTATATACGCAAAAATTACAAGGATATTTGGAAAATTAATTAGGTGGGTTTCGGAACTCAATGCGGATTGAGATTTAACGAACCTTTAGAATTTTATGTGGACGTTGAAACAGCTTTTATGGGCTTAGGGAAATACAATAGCGGAATTTCCTGTAAGCTGTTCAATTCGATCCAGGATTTAAGCTATTTCAAAAGCTCTCTTTTATGTAAGCAATGTATACTTAACCTAAAGGGGACCGTAGGTGTTACTTCCATTCCTGTTCCTGCTATTAAGGAGAAACCTGCGTATAAAGAATACAAAGTCCATCAGTCCACATTACAATTGCTTAAAAGTTGACGGGAACTCATGAGTGAACATCCAAAAGCCAAACAGAGCGAATATGCCGAATGGCTTGGCGTGTCACAAGGCCGAATATCTCAAATAAAAAAAATTATAGGTTGGAAGTTTATTCATCAAAAAGACACCATTTAACAGACTACTGCAAATTTTTTTTCCCACTACTTGTTACTATATGGATAAATATAGTATCATGAATTGGTGATTTACATATTGATACCATGGAGGGATTTATTTTGAAAAAGAAAATCGTATCCACTGTCTTATCTACTGCTCTTATTTTGACTGCTCTTCCTGCTTTCGCTAGCAGCAGCCCTATTAAAGAAAATTCTAGCGAAATTTCTAGCGTCTATTCTCAGGATAATACTGTTAAGGAAGTACCTAATATGAAGATCGTTGATGGATTGTATGATCCTGGCGAAATTACTCTGTTCTCTTTACTCCTTAATACCACTTATAATTTTTCTTCTGGTCAAGGAACTGGCAGTTTTGCGTATAAAGCAGGAAGCAGTAGAGAAAAAGTCCGCGTTCACGTGAGTAATAACAAAAATGTAGCTGTGAATTACCGTTTGACATCCCCAACAGGAACTGATTGGGTGTCCCTAACGGTTAAACCAGGTAGCTCTGTTACTACAGAACACTACTTTGACAAAAATCAAGCCGGCACTTGGATATTAAATTTTGACACTAATGACGGTTCGCCTGTTTCCGTCAATGTTTCCGTTCGGGACGGCTTACAATAATATTTTTTCTTCCTAGGATGAGAGCAGATATAAAAGTTTGTTAAAACAACAAACGAAGCAAGAAAAGCTTCAAGCCATTCGGTCTGAAGCTTTTCTTGCTTCGTTTGCAGTATATCCTATTGGATGTCCGCAGAACTTGATTTCATCTATAGTCAATAAATTAGAACAATTTTGTGCATATATCCGGGCTCCCAATCCTCAAATTCCACCGTTTTCGGCCTTCAGCGCCGATTAGCCTACCGTGGAACAACGTAAAAAAGCAGAGAATTGGCCATTCAGCCGATCTCCACTCTCCTCCCGATTACTCCGTTTTTCGCCCCTGTCCATTTCTGGAAAATGCTCCTTATTCGCCTGGATCAGCCACTTGCTGGCTGCTTTATCCCTCAAACCGCTGCGTTTTGTACCACTTGGTTTTTCTCCCCGTCACCTTGTCGACGATCATCGAATAGAAAGCGCGCAGGGAAATCAGCAGGAACAATTGGGCATAAGTGAAATAAGATATACAGGACAAAATAAAGTTTTGCATCGTGCTTTGTCCAATATCGGTCGCCAGCGCCAGATTGATCTGCAGCACGAAAAGGTAATACATTAATCCCCAGGCAATCATGAGGTAGACATACAAATTATTTACAAACTGAAACGGCATCGCCACATCCGGTTTGAACAACGCGATCACCCCGTAGATCAGATTGACGACGAAAATGACGTCCGATACGATAATGGCCAGCATAAACCAGAAGTAACTCGCCACGTAGTACAGCACATGCAGCTTTATGCGCCAGCTTGATCGGTTGAACAAATGATGGATGTTGTCGATCACGACAGAAAAATTTCCTTTGGCCCACCGCTCCCGCTGTTTCAAATAAACGCTGAGCTGCTCCGGCTCCTGCTGATAAGCTTCCGCCTGGGGCGCTAGCGCAATGAGCTGTCCTCTCGTCAGAATCTCGAACGAAATGGCCGTATCCTCTGTAATCGCCTGCGTATCCCATCCGCCGATCTCGCGGATCAAATCCGTTTTTACAATGAAATTCGTCCCCGGAATCGTCCCCAACTTGAACAGCTCCCACAATCCGGTATGATAAATCCGCTGGGACGTAACCAGTTCAAGATTGATGCATTTGGAGAGGAAATTTTGCCCGCGGTTTCTTGCCTTGTTCCGTCCAAAAACGGCCCCGTAAGCATCCGGCTCTTCCATAGCCTTTTCGATCAAAAAGTATAAAGCGTTCCGCTCGGGCGCCGCGTCGGCGTCAAAAATGCAAATCCACTCGTGTTTGGCATACTCCAGCGCATCATTAAGCGCTCCGGATTTACCACCCGATCCTGTCCGTTCAAAAATCATAAAATCCCGGTCCCGAAATGCCTCCTTGTTTTTCAGCTCTTTTAATCTCCCAGCGGTACCGTCACTGCAGTTGTCGGCAACAACGATGAGCTGCACTTTGTCCTTCGGGTAATTCAGCCGCAAAATATTTGCCCCAGTTGCTGCAATGACTAATTCTTCATTATGTGCGGGGACCATGACGGTAACGCTGGGGAAATGCTCCATTTCCTCTGGATCGGGAATGTTCCAATCCTTGCTGCTTTGCCTGAAAATAAACCGAACCGCGCCCCACATAATTAGAATCGACTGGAATACGGCCACCCAAATGCTTATAATCGATAACACTAACAGTAAATCAGCCACTGACTTTCCTCCGGTCATATTTTCGATTTACACGTACCCGGAAGACCAGCGTTGCAATAAACAGCCCCAAAACCGCAAGGACAAAAATGACGCTAACTATCTTGCATAACGGAATAAACCAGACGGTATAAGCCATCTTCTTCTCCTCCTACTGTAAATCATTCTCAATGAATTGCAATGAGTTCAAATGTATTCTCCGATCAAATCCGTCTCTGTATTACGTTCGAGCGCGGAAATGACCGCCTCTGCATTTTCATATTTGCTGAACTGTTCCTTCGTAAAAACCAGTGCCCCGGCACGGATCACCAACTTCAACTCCCGGCCTTTCCGGTCCTGGAAGGAAGTGTCCATCAGCGCGTTCTTGATCCGATCCGTCAGCGCCTTTAAATACTCATGGTTTGTCATGGGAAGCAAAACGATAAACCTTCCCTGATCAAGGCCAAACTTGTAATCCTCGTAGCGGATTTGCTTCTGAATTCCTTCCGATAAGGAAACGAGCAGCCGGGCATACCCTTGCGAACCGAGAGATTCCTGCACCATTGGCAAAAATTCAATTTTAAACATAGCCAGACAGAAGTTGTACGTATCTGAATAACGGTTGGCAAGGTTAGATTGTTTGACCAACGTTTCCGCAAAAGCTTCCTTATTCCCGAGCGAGGTATTCAAATCTACTTCGGGATTCCTGCGCTGCAGCTCCTCAAGCCGCTCCATAAGCCGCTTATTGCGGATCAGCCCGGCTTTGATAAACGCGGCTGCGATCATATTGGCCGGGGGCAGCCACAGCCAGGAAAACGACAACACATCCACCTCAGTGTAAGACGTAAACCAAACCAAATACGCAACCATATAAACAAAAATACATACGGCCGAGACCCCGGCCGGAACCAGAAAGCCCAGTAGCAGAGCCGCAAGGCATCCTGTACTGAAAACCAGCTCGAATATAGTAAAAGATTGATCTCTAAAGACGTTCACATAAACCAGCAGTACCTGGAGGATCGCGAAACCGATCAGCAGGATGTATCCCCAGACCATGCGCTGGATTAATCTTTTATTTCTCATGCCCACCTCTATAATGATTTATGACTTAAACTAGTTTGGATGTCCGACACGCTGCCCGACGCCTCCCCGCGGTCAAAGCGGGAGGCTTTTTACTCGTTTTCAAGGGCATACTCCCCTAGTAGAGGAAGCAGGTTATCGAAAATATGGGTATTGGCTTCAAACACATACCCTCCGGGATAACGGACATCATGTCCCTTGAGGGTTAGCATATGTTCGTACAGTTGTTCTGCCAAGGGCCTGTCCCCTTGTTGAAGAGCAAACATGATGGCGAGGCCGTAAACCGAAGGGGACTCATACTTCACCGCTGCCGTCCGGTCGGTACACATATACTGTCCGAACAATTTCCCCGTTTGGTCAAACTCCTGCTTCAGAAATTGATACAGATGCGCTTGATCCCTATCCGTTTCTCCGGCATGAATAGCTACAAGTAGTTGGTCAATTAAATTTACAGTTGCTTCATACTCATACTCCCCGGTAACCACGTTAAAGGACTTGGGGTAAAATACACCGTCATCCGGCATTTCCTGCAGCAGGGCATGATATCGCCGATACGTTCCCTCGTCCAGTACGCCTTCTTGCATGAGCCCTTTTAGCGTCGACAAATCCACATAGGCGAGGGCCAGCGTATCAGGAGCTCCTTGTTTGGAGAAATCGTAGAAATCCACTAGATATCCGTTTTTTTGCGAGCGGCTTAACAACGTTTTCGCTAAATCTATAGCCCTCGCCCTCCACACGGGATGGTCCTTCCACTTTCGGGACCCTTCCAGCAAAGCTCCAATAATCCGCAAGTCGTCGCCAAGCGCGTTCGTGCTAACTTCCGTCCCCCCTTCGGGGCTTAATTTCCATGCAATGTAGTCTCGATCCGTCACGAAGTAGCGGTTTAACGTTTCATAGCTCTTTTCAAAGGCGGCCTGGTCATCACTTGCTAATGCCGCCTGCATCCAAAGTCCGAGTGACTCGGAGAGCGCCTCTCGCCCTGCTGCCAACTCAGGATTGACCGATTTTGCCTCCTGCAAGTAGGTAGCCAGTGTACCGTTAGGGTTGGTCAAATTCTTCGCAATAAAGCGTTTTGTCGATTCTCCCCTATCGCTATGGGATAAGCATCCCCCGATCCCAATAGCTGCGCTTAACAGTAAGCCAAGCCAAGCCCACAATACTTTACGTCTGCTTCGCCATTCCAAACTATTGACCTCCATTTTGCTGAACCTCTGTATTCGTGGTGTTATAGCGATCTTCTTTAGAGGCCGATATATCGAAGCAAGCCTAATTTTACTATATGTTTCTTTTCTTTCTTAGACTCAGTCGTTAGCAACTCTACTACTTAATCATTTATACTATTAATTCGGCGTTTATAGCCCGAAAGTTTATATGAAAATTTTTGGATTCAATAGATTCCAGCCCGCATTGGCAAGGTGATCCAAGCATACTACAACCGATTCTTAATAGAATTTCCGAAATAAATTTATAACATATGGAAAAAATACTTTTTTCTCCTTACCTGGTTGGAGGGCACACTATACATATTTATTTTCCACAGATTCTTGAACCCGGCCCAAAATAAACTGCCTTGGATCTGGCACAAACAGAAAAGCCAATATTCGGCCTTTGGGCCAAACTCGGTTTTTTGGGGGTATGTAACTATTCAGCATATGAAAATCACCCTTTTACATTACAATGGATGCCGCCCGAGGACTTTAGTTGGCTCAGTAGAAGCGACTTGACTTTCATTTTATATTGTAACTATAATAGTTACATATCCAAGTTCGTGAATGAACAGGATGCACTTACGATTAAACGAATGAACCATCCACATTATATTTATAGGAGGCTTTCTATTATGAAAATTGCAGTTATTGGTGCAGGCGGCAAGGCAGGAAAAAACATTGTAAAAGAAGCATTGGATAGAGGACATGAAGTAACCGCGATCGTTCGCGACCCGGCTAAAGTAACAGAAAATCGTGCCACTGTGGTTCAAAAAGACGTTTTTGATCTGAAAACAGATGATCTGAAAGGTTATGACGTCGTCGTTAACGCTTTTGGCGCCCCAATGGGACAAGAGCATCTGCATGTAGACGCAGGTAACGTACTGATTGAGGCACTGCGTAATGTATCCGGTACACGCCTGATTGTGGTAGGTGGTGCAGGTAGCTTGTTTACTGATGAATCCCACACACTTCTAGTCAAAGATACGCCTAATTTCCCGGATTTCGTATATCCAACAGCAAATAATCAGGGAAAAAACCTGGAAATTCTGCGCGGCACCAGCGACCTGAACTGGACTTTCATTAGCCCTTCCGCTGAATTTGCTCTTGGCAGACGCACAGGCTCTTATCAAGTAGGCAAAGACACGCTGCTGGTCAATTCCAAAGGTGCAAGCTATGTCAGCTATGAAGATTATGCGGTAGCTGTTGTCGACGAAATTGAAAAGCCACAGCATCTGAACCAACGTTTCACGGTGGTATCCGAGTCCTGATTTCCTCATCTTAGCAGTGCATTTAACATAAAAAAGGCCCTTCCGCTCACTTTCTCATGCTGCATAGGAAGTCCGCTTTACTCCAAATCGGACTATCCATGCACGCAATGAGAAGTTGAACCCGAAGGGTCTTTTCGTTATGACTTGTCGATGTTTTCGTTATGATTTGTCAATGCTGACCTTCTTTTTTGGTTCGTGAGCGGAAGGCTTCTTATCGCTAAAACATAGCTTAAGGATCGGAGGCGCAGCCAAAGTCGTTAGAATGACGGCAATGATCACCGATGTAAAATATTGCTGTACCAACAGACCCGTTTGCAGACCAGTAGCTGCAATAATAAGCGCGACTTCACCACGCGATATCATCCCGGAGCCGATCGCAAGCGAAGAACGGTTATCAAAGCCCGTCAGCCGCGCCCCGATGCCTCCTCCGATTAGCTTCGTCACTAGTGCAATCAGTGTCAAAGCAACCACAAATCCGAGCTGCTGCCCCACTCCCTCAAAGGAAACATTTAATCCAATACTAACAAAAAACACAGGAACAAAAATGGAATAAGCAATGGGCTCTACCTTTTCTTCCACGACGTGCTTAAAGTCGGTTTGTGCGATGGCAATCCCGGCAGCAAAGGCTCCGATAATCCCTGCCATCCCCAGCATATCAGCAAAATACGCGAACCCGAAACAGATAATCAATGCAGTTGTGATGACCGATTCAGTCACTTTTAGTGGAGCAAGTATTTTCATCACCCACGGGACAACCAGCCATCCCCCCAGCACAGCTCCGACGAAGAAAATCAGCTTTTTACCGATGAGCAGTCCAAGCGACATTTCCTGCCCGCCCATACCGAACACACTCATCATCACTGCAAGCAACACCACGACGAGCACATCATCCAGCACAGCAGCACCCAAAATGGTCGAGCCTTCCCGGGTATTCAGCTTGTTCATATCCTTGAGCACCTGCACCGTAATGCTGACAGAAGTAGCGCTCAGCACAACTCCGAGAAACCATCCTTCATGCACCGAGAATCCAAAGGCTTCCCCTACACCAAAACCACAGACCAGCGGTAAAATAATACCTCCGACTGCCACCGCTACTGCCGGCTTCCAGTTCCGCCTGAGCTGATCCAGATCCGTCTCCAGTCCGGCAATGAACATCAGCAGCAGCACGCCGATCTCAGACATATCATGAATTAGCGTATCGTTCTGAACCCAGCCCAAGACGGCAGGACCCAGCACGATCCCCGCGATCAGCTTCCCCAGCACCGCTGGCTGCCCGAGCCTGACTGACAGATGACCCGCGACTTTTGTGAACAATAGAATCAGCAGAAGATATAGTATAAATTGCATAGAGTGTCAGCCTCCTTTTGTTTTAGCATTTGGACTCATTGCGTATAACCTAGAATTTAAAGATTTCTCATACTCATAAAATGCAGAATTAACGTGCAAAATATGTGTCTGACCTGGCACATGACCACTCTGACAAAATAAAAGGGGAAACCCGAAGTACAGCACAGGTTCCCCTCCAAAAGACAAAGAGGAGCCTTGGTGACAGGCTCCTCCGGTAATTCATGTTCATTTAATATTGTCGGTCATATTCGCGCAATGAGTAACTTTATTTGTCTATTATACCTCTTCTGCAAACCCGTGTAAATGTGGTTTATCAGCTCTCTGCTTTTTTCACATATCGGTCGCGGTATTCATGGTTCAGCATGCTCATCAGAATCGAATCGTGGTATTCATGATTGTAAAATAAAGCATCCCTTTGTACCCCTTCACGCTGAAAGCCCACCTTTTCATAACAACGAATGGCCCGTTCATTAAAATCAAATACATTCAGCTCAATCCGATGCAGATTGCAAATACCGAATCCGTAATCCAGCATCAGGACAAGCGCTTCGCTGCCGTAGCCTTTCCCTTGATCTCCCTGCTCAGTAATGGCGATACGAATGCCAGCGCTGCGATTCATGGTGTCCATATCCTGCAGGGCAATATCCCCAATGATACGATCATCCTCGCAAAGCGCGATCAGAAGCAGCAGGCTTGAGGTATCCTGACCCTTAGCCTCGATATAACGCGCAATTTGGTCCTTGGTAAAGCTGCGCTGCGTGCCTGTCAGCCTCCGCACATCCTGTTGGAACAACGTATTATAATACAGCTCCGTGTCCTCCACATGAATGGGACGCAGATACACCTGTGATCCTTCAAGCAATCGTGCTACAGGCGCGGCGGTTGTTGAAGTTCGTTGACTCATCATGATTCCTCCTATGCTAAAATTCCGAACTACAAAATTTAAAATAAACGACTATGCAAGGTCAACATGTTGTTCCGTCGTAAGGCTGGAATCAGCGAGGGGCTCGCGCCAGATCACGGATTGAAGCAGTAATCCCGCCAAACCCAGGAGGCCAACAGTCATCCCGATCCAGACAAAGGCAGTCCCTGGCCCGGCTATTCGGATTAATAATCCTCCAGCCAGGGGCGAAACGATCATAATCGCACCAATGACGGTACTTTGAATACCAAAGACCCGTCCCACCATATCAGCCGGGGTTTTGGCTTGTAAAATGTAGTTCTGGGTGATGATGTAGAGACCGTTGCCCACGCCCAGCATAGCCCCAATCATAAGCAGTGCGAGCAAGCCTGTCCCTGGCTGCGCCCAGCCCAAAGCAGCAATAGCTCCGCCAATCAGCACATAGCCTCCACCTAGCCCCCAGCCCGCGCTTATACGGTTCAAGCGATTAAGCACCAGCATGCAGCCGACGGCGCCAGCCCCTATGGCTGAAACCAGCCAGCCGAGCAGCGATTCGTTCCCCGGAGCGAGCACGCGCAGCAGCGTAGGGAACTGGTAGTCAATCATGAGAATGGCAATCAAGCCAAAAAGTCCGAATATGAGCGTATGCAAAAGCATTCGAGTACGCCAGAGGAACGCCCAGCCCTCACGCCATTGGCTGAGAAAACGGGGTGCGTGAGCAGGCTTCTCCTGCATCTTGGCATCATCATCCTCAGTCGCTGTACGCGGCGATTCCGGCTTTCCTGGCAGCTCGTCAGCAACCGCTTGCTGCTCTGTGCTGGCCAGTGCCGGACCGATTCCGCGCAGCGGCCACAGCAGCAGGCCGGAGCAGAGGCGCAGCAATGCATTCAAAATAATGCATGCCTGGGGGGACAGCACAGTCAAGGTCATGGCGCCCAGCAATGGTCCCGCCACTTTGGAGGCCTGATTGACCAGCCCGTTCAGCGAGGTCGCCCGAAACAGGTCGCCGCTGGCGACGACCGTGCGGGTCAAGCCTTGCTGTGACGGCATTTGGAATACGCCAGCCGCCGCGCGCAAGCCCAACAACGGCAGCAGCCACGCCGGGCCCGGGACGGCGAGAATCGCCAGCGTCAATAAGGCGATAGCTGCATCGCAGCCGATCATCAGCCGGGCCTTGTGTACCCGGTCGGCTAAAGTACCGGCGATGGAGCCCAGCAGCAAACCCGGCAGCGCCATCACGACCGGAATCAGCGCAATCAGCATGGGATCAGCTTCCCAGCGATAAGCAACAAGCACCTGAATGGCGATGGCATCAAACCAATCGCCAAAGGAAGCAGCCGTGTGCGCTGCGAACATTCGCGTAAAACGGCTATTGCGCCAAATACTGGGCGTGGATTGCAATTCTTTCTTCTCCTTCATTTCTACTCACCCTGTTCTCAAATTTCTGCTTCTGTAGCAATAAGAACATTCTAACGGGCCTATATCAGAAGAAAATCAGACAGCGAAAAATATCAGACCCCAGAAAGCGTCTGCTCCAGCCAGCGCCTCAGCGCCGAACGATGCAGTGTCAGGCCGTTGTTCCGATCAAGTCGTTCGTACCGAGCCGCATATTTCTCTTCCAACATGGGGGAGATGCCGCAAAGCTTCAAAAAACCGCGGATTTGGCAGACTGCTTTGATTTTTAGCAATTCCTGTTTACCCATATCAAGGGTATCCAGCCCTTCATCTATGAGCCGCTCGGCGTTGTCCACATCTCCAGTACGCAACAGCATTAGTCCGCGCATCATGCGATAACGGCCCAGCTCGCGCAAATATGGAGCTTTCGACAGCATGCCTTCCAGACGATCAGACAGTTCAGCAGCCTTTTCCATATGATTGGCAACCAGATGCATATACATCTCCATCAGTGCAACAGGCATCACAAATTTATCGAGATCATCCCGTTCCATGACCATCAAGGTCAGTGGCAGACCTTCCTGTGCGCGTTCAGGTTGGCCATTCTCCACATAAGCCTCCAGAATGTTGAGAATACGCAATTCCCGCTCCTGATCACTGGACAGCAGCCTGCTGGAAAGCGCACGCTCACACATACTAAGCCCCTCATCCGTCACCCCTGCTGTACCTGTATATAGCAATAACATCCAGTACAATCGATCTTTAAGAGCAAAGTCCTCCCGTTCCAAAAACCACAATATATCCGCCTGCACAAACCGGGTATACATTTGATAAAAAGGAGACAGCTCAAAACCCATCTGCTCCTGCTGGGCAGCCAGCGCTACGATGGAGTTCCCCTGCCCTAGCAGATGGTATTTTCGGAACAATTCATGGACAGCGTCCTGCACCTCCTGATCGTATAAGGACGGATGAATGGGTCGCTGCACGTCAGTCAGAGTCAAGCTGTAGCCATACCCTCTGACTGTATGAATACGGAGCGTATTCCATGACTTGAGTTTCTTGCGCAATCTGTAGATATGATCATCCACCGTACGCTCTACCGGATATTCCAACGGCCATACGTGATCCAACAGCTGTTCCCGGGTGAATACCTGGTTCCGGTTATCATATAGAAAACGCAGGAGCGCAAACTCTTTGGCCAACAGTATGACCTGCTCTGTACCACAGATGACACTGTAGCCCTCTGCATCAAATTGCAGCCTGATCATCCACCTCGCCCCCGACATATCGTTTCTTTGCTGCACCGAGTCCCGTAAACATAAGCACAACACTCAGGCACAAAAGCAGCAGCAGCGGAATCGTCCACCCTTGTGTCGCATCATGCAAATAGCCGAACAGCGTTGGCCCAGTCGCCGCCAGCAAATAACCAAAGGATTGCGCCATACCAGACAGCTCTGCCGCCTGCTGCGGAGTCCGCGTCCGCAAATTAAAAAACATCATCACCAATGGAAAAGCAAAACCGCCTGCTATACCGATACAAATGACCCAAACCACACTCCATTGTGTAGCCCCTAGCAGAAATCCGCCCAGACCGATAAAATACAGCGCAGCCATAATCAGAACCAATATCCGCTGATCCTTCAACCGCGCTGCCCAAATCGGCACAATAAAGGTAAACGGCATTTGTGAAAATTGCAGCACAGACAGCATCCAGCCCGCTGTCTCGGAATCCATTCCCTGTCCGCTCATCATCTCGGGAAACCAGGCGGCAGGGACATAAAACAGGGCAGATTGCAGTCCCATAAATAGCGTCACCTTCCAGGCCAAAGACGATTTATACACATTGACGGTTCGGGCGGATATGGCCGCCTTACTGACCGTTTTACGTGCTTTGAGAAGCTGGGGAATCCAAAGTAAAATACCAATCACACCCATAATGGACCATATTCCCAATGCACCACGCCAGCCCATACCTCCGTTCAAAGCGAGTGGTATACTCAGACCCGATGCTGTTGCAGCCACCACATTCATAGCTACTGAATATACGCCGGTCATGAGCCCACTGTTGCGAGGAAATTCCTCTTTAATCAGACTGGGCAGCAAAACATTGCACACGGCAATAGCCAAGCCCAGCATGGCTGTTCCGATAAATAATGCTGTCACTCCCAACGTGGAACGCACCACAATACCCGCGGTTAACAGCAGCAAGGCTGCAAAAATAACACGGGATGACCCGAAGCGGCGCGACAGATTAGCCACAAAAGGCGATAATAGGGCAAAAGCAAGCAGCGGTAATGTCGTTACTAACCCGCTCAGTGTATTTGAGATATGCAAAGAATCCTTAATCAAGCCGATAAGGGGCCCTACAGAAGTAATCGAAGCGCGCAAATTGGCACCAATCAGAATCACTCCTGCAGCAAGCACCCAAGGACCGGCATACCACAAAGATTTGTATACTAAAGCTCGTTGGTGTTGCTGTGAATTCATCTCTCTATTCTCCTATCCCTCTGTGTTATGCTCAAAGGCTCCAACCTGGTGTACGGCTGGAGCCTGAGCAATTTTTCTCTTATTAAATTATAAGGGCATTGATGCCATATGCATAGGACGGATCAGCATAGCACGCCAATTCTTCCAGTTCAGCATACAGCTCCAACTGAACAAACAAAGGCTGCCTGCAAGGATTTTTTCCTTTGGAGACAGCCTTCAGCTCATGACTCAGATGTGTTTTACGGTACTTTACGGCGCTTAACTTGCTTAACGCACCAGCCAGCCACCATCCACAGCAAGGATATGACCATTCATATAATCGGAACCCTTGCTGGCGAGGAATACGACAACCCCCATCAGGTCGGAAGGATCGCCCCAACGGCCCGCAGGAATACGCGACAAAATTTCCTGATTGCGGCTCTCGTCCGCACGGATTGGAGCTGTGTTCGCAGTCGCAATATAACCAGGAGCAATCGCATTAATCTGCACGTTATGAACTGCCAGCTCATTGGCAAATGCCTTGGTCAAGCCAGCCACTGCGTGCTTACTCGCTGTATACGGCGGAACGAACTTGCCACCCTGAAAAGCAAGCATAGAAGCGACATTGATAATCTTCCCGCTTTTTTGCTCTACCATCACCTTCGCTACTTCCTGACTCAGATGATATACAGCATTCAGGTTGATTTCCATGACAGCGTCCCAATCCTCAGCCTTGTACTCCAGCAAAGGAGCGCGACGAATCGTACCCGCATTGTTGACAAGGATATCAATCTTGCCGAATTCCTTGACGCATTCTTCTACAATTTTCTTAATCGATTCTTTTTTCGTCAGGTCAGCTTTATAAAAGACAACCTTCACACCTGTAGGTTCCAGCAGACGTCTGGTTTCTTCATACTCTTCAATGTTAGCCACAATGAACAAATCAGCGCCCGCTTTGGCTAAAGCTACGGAATAGCCCTGACCCAAACCCGTGTTGCCTCCTGTTACAATGGCTGTTTTGCCTTTCAGATTAAAAAAGTCCAATGAAAAATTGTCCAGGCCCATACTTACGCCTCCATCACAGTTTAGTATAAATCTATTTAGTTAAATAAATCTTCTTACACGTTACAGCGCTGCACGAATTTCTTTATATTTGGCCACATAACGCGCCGCATTTTCTGTAATCAGATCATAGCGGCCTTCCTTGGCCGGAGCCGTCAGATTGCCGCCAATCCCTACTGCGACACATCCGTTGCGCAGCCAGGTCTCCATATTATCCAGATCAACACCACCAGTTGGCATAATCTGCACATGAGGCATTGGCCCTTTGACTGCCTTGACAAAATCGGCTCCCATCGCACTGCCCGGGAACAGCTTTACTACATCACTGCCTAATTTCATGGCTTCCTTGATCTCATTCAGCGTCATACAGCCGGGCATATACGGGATCGCGTACAAATTGCACAGCTTGGCGGTTTCTTCCTCAAAAGAAGGACTCACAACAAACTCCGCTCCAGCCAAAATCGCGATTCTCGCCGTCAGTGACTCCAGTACAGTCCCCGCACCAATCACAGCCTGATCCTTAAATTCGTCTTTCAGTCTACGAATGACCTGGTCTGCATCCGGCGTAGTAAACGTAAGCTCAATATTGTCCAGGCCGCCTTCAATGCAGGCTTTGGACATTTGGTACGCTTCCTCCGCTGTGTTTCCCCGAATAACTGCGACAACACCAACCGAAGTGATATGCTCCAAAACTTTCCTTTTTGTCATGTTCCTGATCCTTTCCACGAATGGGATGACCATGTACCATCAGCCGCTTGCAGGTTTCCGTTTCAAAACGTCAAACGGTTAACGCAACTCGCTCATGGCTACCTGATCCATGTCTTTGTATGTTTTATTTTCACCGGCCATGCCCCAAATAAAGGTATAGCTGCCCGTAGCTGCACCGCAGTGGATCGACCAAGGCGGAGAAATAACCGCTTCATCATTCTTCATCACCAGGTGACGCGTTTCGTTCGGCTCGCCCATCATGTGGAACATTCTCGCGTTCTCTTCCAGTTCAAAGTAGAAATATACTTCCATACGGCGGTCATGCACATGTGTCGGCATGGAGTTCCACACACTGCCGTTTTCCAGCGTCGTCATGCCCATAACCAATTGGCAGCTTTGAATGCCTTCATCATGGATATAGCGGCGCAGCGTACGATTGTTGGCCGTTTCCTGTGAACCCAGACTTTCAGACGGCACATCGGCAAAAGATTGCTTCTTTGTCGGATACGTCGTATGAGCCAAGGCCGAAACGATATAAAATTTTGCAGGCTTTTCGCTGGAATCGCTTTCAAAGATCAACTCCTTGCCACCTTTGCCTACGTAGAGACAGTCTTTCGTGGCCAGCTCGTAGGTTTCACCGTCTACCTTGACCGTACCGCTGCCGCCGACATTGAAAACACCCAGTTCACGGCGCTCCAGGAAGGTGGCCGCTTTGATTTGATCGCTGCCTTCCAGCGCAACAGATTTATTCACGGGATAAATACCCCCGATAATGACACGATCCTCATGCGTATAGACCAACTTTACTTCCTCAGGCACAAACAGATCCTGAATCAGATAGTGCTGACGCAACTCTTCAGTCGTGAAATGCTTGGCATGCTCGGGATGAGTTGAATAACGCATTTCCATAAAAACATTCCTCCTGTTTAGATAAACTTTTTTATCAACGGAATTGTTATAAAAGCGGTTTCTAACTCTACTTCTTAGCTAGAATTGTAATTATTATCTAAGGGGGTGTCAACCCAAAACTTCACTAAACCTTGAAAACTCCTAATTATTCACGGATTTTTAAACGTTTTTTACCTTTTGATAAACAAATTCATATTTTTTTATCTACATTATCCAAAAAGTTTTTAACAAATATATCAACTTCATCATTGTGAAAAACCGATTTATGTGATAATTTCATTTTATTCAGGTGGTGCATACGCTTACAGATTTAGTTTACTAAACATAAGGAGGAATTCAAATGACCGCAACATTGGATGCTGTTACCTTCGGAGAACCGATGGCCATGTTTTATGCCAATGAAGCAGGCTCTCTGGATGAGGTTCGTTCATTCACCAAAGCGCTGGCCGGGGCGGAGACGAATGTTTCGGCCGGTTTGGCGCGTTTGGGACTACGAGCCGGGCTCGTGACCAAACTCGGCGAGGATACGTTCGGCAAGTTTATTGCCGATTCGCTGCGTCAGGAGAAGATTGACACCCAGAACGTCATGTTTACCAAAGATCACTCTACCGGAATGCTGATTAAATCCAAAGTCACCAGCGGTGACCCGGAGGTGGAGTATTTCCGCAAGCATTCCGCCGCTTCCACACTGAGCATCGCTGATTTTAACGAAGCCTACTTTGCCGGGGCTCGTCACCTGCACTTTACAGGGATTTCTGTCGCACTTTCCCCTGAATGCCGCGACTTCGCCCGACATGCGAAGCAGTTTATGAAAAAGGCAGGTAAAACAGTATCCTTCGATCCCAACCTCAGACCCAAGCTATGGCCTGACACACAAACGATGGTGGAAGCCATTAACGAAGCGTCTGAGGGCTGCGACTGGCTCCTGCCAGGCATTCATGAAGGTAAAATATTGACAGGCTACACCTCGCCTGAGGATATCGCCTCGTTCTACCTTGACCGCGGCACCTCGCTGGTCATCATCAAGCTGGGAACAGAAGGCGCATACTACAAATCCGCGGATGCAGAGGGATATGTCAAACGCTTCCGCGTAGATCATGTCGTGGATACCGTCGGAGCCGGTGACGGCTTTGCCGCAGGTGTCATCAGTGCGCTGCTGGAGGGCTTGCCTCTGGCCGAAGCGGTCAAGCGCGGTAATGCCCTTGGCGCGCTGGCTGTCATGTCAGCCGGAGACATGGACGGCTATCCGACGCGAGCCGAGCTGGAGTCCTTTTTGCTCAGCGCCAGCACGAATTAGACCGAGTTCATTCCCCGGATAATCTTCGCCGCTATTAGCGCAAGCTCAACAAGGCCGAATCAGCAAAAGCCGACCTTAACCTTCAATAGCCCGTATTCGCTTTTGTGTGGCCTGAGCAGCATATGCATGCTCAGGCCGTACAAAGGAATACGGGCTATTTTTATAGTGTATGACTTGATGCTCGTCTACAACGTCTTGACGGATTCTCCCCGATTGATATCCGGCACAAAACGGTAAATGATCGGCACCGATTCACCGCCCTCCTCAATGCTGGACAGCAGCGTCTTGGCCGCCTGCTTCCCCATATCCGCAATCGGCTGCGTAATAGTCGTAATCGGCGGATTGTAAATATGGGCAAACTCCGCATCATCAATTCCGATAATGGACAGCTCCGCCGGAATGCGTATACGGCGGGCATTCACATATTTCAGCGCTTCTGCCAGCACGATATCATTCCCGGCCAATAGCGCAGTTGGCGGCTCCGGCAGCTGAAACAGCTCTTCCAGCGTCTGCTGGATTCTTTCTCTTGGTACACTGTGCATATACTCCTCCCGGAAGGGCAAGCCAGCCTCCTCCAGCGCCTTTTTGTAACCGCTCAGCCGCTCTACTCGCGGCGTAATCCGGTTCACTCCAAGCGGCAGGGTAATCAGCGCAATCCGCTCATGCTTATGGGATACCAACTCCTGAATTGCCAGCTTGATCGCCATTTCGTTATCCAGCAGCAGGCTGCGCGTATTCACGCCGTCCACCAAGCGGTCCAGAAATACCAACGGATACTTTTCACGAATGAGCTGGTTGTAAATATCGGCATGCTTGCCTGTCGGGAAGATGATTAAGCCATCCACCTGACGGGCCTTGAGCATCTCAATATATTGGCTCTCCTTGTCTGGATTTTCGTCGGCGTTACAGATGATCACCTGAATGCCAAAGCGCTGCAATTCCTCCTCCATCGCGCGGATGGACTGAATCGACAGCGTATAATCAATGTTGGCTACAATAACACCTACCATAAACGTTCGATTTTGCTTCAAACTGCGGGCCAGCCCGTTAGGCTGATAATTCAGCTCCTGAATCACCTCGGCAATCCGGTCTCTGGTCTGGTCACTCATATATTTATATCGTTTGTTCAGAAATTGCGAGACCGTGCTTTTAGACACTCCCGCCTTCTGGGCAACATCTTCAATCGTCGGCTTCTTCATCGATACACTCCTTGTCCTTCATGTACTGCGTTAGTGCAACAAAAGTATATCTTTTTTTTAGTAAATTTACCATACTTCTATTTATGAATACATGATTATATACGCCGGCCTAAAACTTGCCCGTGGTGCCACTGCGCAGACGGATGGTGCTTCAGACAGCAAAAAGAGGCAGCTCAAGATGTTCTCTTGAACTGCCTCCACGTAATCATAAATGCTGCTAGGCATCAGTGTGCCGGAATCGGGGCTGCAGGCTGATCCGGTGTATCGTGCTCGACCAGCGCATGCTTTTCCCACAAACGGCTTCGCCAGCGGGCATACATAATGACGGCACGAGTCCATTCATCTGCGGCAATAGCCAGCCACACACCCGCGAGTCCCATTTCCAGCTTGAACACAAGCAGATAACCAAGCGGCAAGCTCATGCAGACCATGGAGATCAGTCCCATAAAGACCGGGAACTTGGCATCTCCAGCAGCACGCAACGAGTTAATAATGACGATATTCGTCGTCCGGCCGGTTTCCAGTAGCATGCTAAGTAAAATAACCTGTGCTCCCAAACGGATAATTTCAGGATTTTCGGTGAACAAACTGAGCAGAGGCACACGGAAAAATATAACTACTGCATCAATAATTATGGTCACGAGCAATGCCCATTTCACACTGCTTAATACCCGTTTATAGGCTGTATCCTTCTGTCTGGCTCCCACGAGCCTTCCTACCACGATCGCCGTACCCATACCGACAGCCATACTGAACAAATAAATATAGCTTGAAATATTATTCGCATATTGACGCGTAGCCATCGCCTCTGCACCCAGATAAGTTACATATAGCGTGAATATGAGCTGACACGACTGATACATAATGGACTCCAACGCGGATGGCACACCAATACGCAAAATTTTGGAGATAAATTTTCTGGACAACTGAACATAGTATTTCCACTCAACACGCACCTCGGTGACCCGGTACATGAGCCAGAAGAAGATCAGGAGACAAATAAAGCGGCTGCCTACCGTAGAAATAGCTGCCCCCTCTACGCCGAGCGCAGGCATTCCCCAATGTCCGAAAATCAAAACATAATTGCCGAGAACGTGAATCACGTTCATCAGCACCGATACATACATCGTTTCCCGGGTAAACCCATGTGTACGAATGGTTGCCGCCAGCGCGTTAATCAATGCCTGAAGGAAAATAGCACCCCCGACGATACTTATATAGGAATCTGCATAAGCCAGAATATCTCCCTGGACATTCAGCCATTGCAGCATATGAGTACCAAAGACGAGAAAAATGACGCTAAGCAATAGACCTACCATTAAATTCAACGTAATGGCCGTGCCCGTAACCTGGGCCGCTTCGACAAGTTTTTTAGAACCGATATATTGAGCTACGACGATAGCAGCGCCGTTGCCGATAACCTCCAGTACAAGGATGGCAATTGAAATAATTTGGTTGGACGCGCCCACACCCGACACTGCATTATCAGATACAGAGCTGAGCATGAATGTATCGACGCTTCCCATCAGCATAAACAGGAACAATTCAAGGAATATAGGCCATGTCAAACGGAACAAATTCAGTTCCTTGGCTTCGGACAATACCGAACCATTTTTTGGTATTCTGGTTGTCATTCATTCACCTTTCTTCATAGATTTATTTAACGATCAAAAGGTATGTTAGCACAGTCATTCTGAAAATACATCCCGTTTGCGTAAAATGATTTGCAAAACGTGTAAGAATTCATTTATCACTTTCTTAAACATTGATTATCGAACTTTATTGAAACACAACATGGCACGATTATTTCTGTAATCCCGGCTTTTCCGACAGAATCAGGACATAAGGGTATAATATAGGATAAACCTGTGAGTATTGCCGCTGACAGACTGCATAGATGGTTATAAACTAAATTTTTATAGTATGATTTATGAGGCATACTGAAAATTCGCTTTTCATAGACTCACATTGCAATAATAAAGGAGGCTTTTTACAAATGACTCAAACCTTTCAAGCCCTGGTCGTCGATCAGACGCAGGACGGTGAAGTTCAGGCAGAGGTACGTTCTTTAGAAGCTGGCAGTTTACCTGCTGGAGAAGTATTGATTCGTGTCGCTTATTCCAGCATCAATTATAAAGATGGGCTTGCCGCCCGCAAGGATGGCAATATCGTCAAAGCCTATCCGTTCGTACCCGGTATCGATTGCTCTGGAACGGTCGTATCCTCTGAGGATGACCGCTTTAGCGCAGGACAAGCAGTGCTCGTGACCGGATACGGGCTCGGTGTGTCTCAATTCGGAGGCTTCAGCGAATATGCTCGCGTACCTGCGGATTGGGTCGTTCCACTTCCGGACGGACTAACGCTGAAAGAGGCGATGATTTACGGAACAGCCGGATTCACGGCAGCCCTGTCGTTATATCGGCTGGAGCAAAACGGCGTTGCGCCGGATCAGGGCAAAGTACTCGTCACCGGAGCGACGGGTGGTGTAGGCGGTGCAGCCATTGCCCTGCTGAACAAGCGGGGCTACCATGTCGTAGCCAGCAGTGGCAAGGCTGATGCGCATGATTACCTCAAGGCGCTCGGAGCCGCCGAGGTCATTTCGCGCGAGGAGGTCTACGACGGCGCGGAGAGCATCCGGCCGCTGGGCAAGCAGCTTTGGCAAGCGGCCGTTGATCCTGTAGGCGGAAAGCCGCTCGCTTCGCTGCTCAGCCAGATCGCCTACAACGGCTCCGTTGCCGTGAGCGGCCTGACAGCAGGCACCAAGCTGCCTACGACGGTGCTGCCGTTTATTTTGCGCGGCGTAAGCCTGCTGGGCATAGACTCAGTCTTCTGCCCCTACGACACCCGCGTAGCGATCTGGCAGCGACTCGGCAGCGACTGGAAGCCTGAGCGGCTGGAGCAGCTTGTGGAGCGCGAAATCGGGTTGGCCGATCTGCCAACTGCACTGGAGGATATTCTTGCAGCCCGCTCGCAAGGAAGAACGATTGTGCGGTTGGCTGACTAAGCGGACGTAATGATTTCATTTAACAAAAGAACCTTCATTTCCACTTACATAGTGGTTTTGAAGGTTCTTTTGCATCATTTATGGGATTCGCTCACTTGAGTGTACCCTTTTGGGACAGCCCCGTCTTTTTTTCGTGTGAAGCGAAGGCCAGGTTAAAGTCTGTATTGAACTGCCCCTGAAACACATACTGGACGAGCGGCAGTGTATACTGCTCCAGGTTGCTGATCATAATGAGCGGCAGCAGAAAGTCATTATAGGTGGACAGACAAGTGAGAATGCCCACGGTAGCACTGATCAGCGCCATAAACGGATAATACGCCAGAATGTGCCCCATATCGCCGCACCGTCCACCGTGGCCGCCTCTTCCAATACCACCGGAATGGAGCGAATATAGCCGACATATACGAAGACATTAAACGCCAAGCCATACACCGTATGCAGCATAATAAGACCAAGCAGATTGGTCACATGGAGCCCCGAGGCCAGCTTGACAATCGGCAGCATGATGATCGTGAACGGGATAAACATGGCGCTCACAAAGTAAAAATATAATCCCTTGACGGATTGTCAAGCCAAGTGCGACAATTCCGCTGAAAAGGATTCGTGAGTAGTTTCCCACCCCAAGCATTTTCGTGGACTTTGATTGATTAAATCAAGTGAGTGGGCGAGGTCTTCATCTTCCACCTCAGCGAAAGACACGTTGCGAGAATTGATACAGCCCACTGCTCCAAACTTTCCCTTCATGTCCGCCCACATCCAGATACCACATGTGCGGGATATTCATGGTATTCAAGCTATTATGGAAATTTTGGCTGATCCCAAGCAGATTATCCGAAGATCCGCATGACAGCCACAGCAGTTTCAGTTGGCTGGCAACCTGAGACGGATTGGAGATGAGCTGCGATGCCGACTTCGTATTAGGAGCGGATGAGAACGCGCCAATCCAGGAGAATTTATCCAAATGGGTTAATCCGAAGTTCAGCGATTGTCCACCTCCCATCGACAAGCCGGCCAGCGCGCGATGCTGCCGATCTTTATACACCGGAAAATGGGAATCGATGTAAGGAATAAGGTCATTGATCAGATCAAACTCAAACTTTTCGAAGGCGGCTACCTTGTCCGGAGCAAAAATATCGCCTATTGGACGATCATCTTTCATTGCGCGGCCGTTCGGGAATACCACAATCATCGGCTCCAGTTTATTCTCGGAGTAGAGGTTGTCGAGAATATTCCTCGGATTCATTCCATTGAGCCATTCATTCTGGTCCCCGCCAATACCGTGCAGCAAGTAGAGGACGTTGTAGGTTTTCGAAGGTGTATAGCCCGGAGGCGTATACACCATCGCGTTCCTATACTTGCCTACTGTTGTGGAATAATAGGAAATCTGCTGCACGTTCCCGTGCGGGATATTTTGGCGGTAAGCATCATATCCCCGTGGAGCCGGAATCACGGATCCGCTGGCAGCTGCGACAGCAGAACTGCTCAGATCTTGATCTTGTGTTTCGGACGCAGCATAGGACATTGTCGGCACCAGCAACGTACTCACCAAAGCTACACCTAAAATACGAGTTAAGGCTTTCTTCATTTCACTTTTCCTCCTTGATTTGTGAATTCTATTGACCTTGCTAGTTTGGAGTGAACCCTGATTCACTCTGTTCTGTTACTCTCTCAGAAGCTATTCTCCTTGCTACTATCAATTTGTAAGCAATTTTAAAACTGAGTGTCCTTCCCCTCCCCCTACCTGCAGCACCCATGCTCAAGAATCAAAGCAATGCTCAGCTATTAATGTAAGCGCATCCAAATGTATGGTACCATAATTTTCATAATATGTAAATTGCGTTTTGTGGATTGAATAGCCAGGAAGATCCCCCTCATAATAGTTGTCCCGTTTTCTGTTGATTGGTCAGCAAAGTCAGAATGCGCCATCTGTTCGGGATTTTTAAGCGCAATGGCCACCGTCATATAAAGGGGAAACAGGATAAATATCGTCCCCAGCGCCACCAGAAGCAGTACAAGCCAGCTGGTATGTCTGCTCGCTCTCATCAGTCATCCATCTCCCTTCTCTGGAGGAATCGCAGCTGCAAGATGGAAATCATCGCGATCACAATAAAGTAAATGACAGCGTTAGCCGACTGATAAGCAAATTCTCCGCCTCTAAAACCTCCCGTGTAAATCAGGTGCGAAATGGACTGGGTTGCCCGGCCCGGACCACCGTTTGTCAAAGCCACGATCTGATCGAACACCATCAGGGAATTTTTCATCGCCAGTACCATATTGATGGTGAAAAACGGGGCAATTAACGGAAAGGTAATGCTCCAAAATTCACGCCATTTACCTGCGCCATCCAGATTGGACGCCTCATACAAACTTGTCGGAATGGTTTGCAGCCCGGCCAGATAGAGAATCGTATTAAAGGCAATCCCCTGCCATACGGCTACGATCACCACCCCCACCCAAGCCAACTGCTCATTGCCCAGGATGTTCGTCGATAGTGAAGTAATGCCCAGGTTTTGCCCCCAAATCGTAAACACGTTCGAGAACAAATAATTGAATATGTACCCCACAATTAGCACGCTCAAAATATTAGGCAAAAAATAAATGCCCCGAAAAAAGTTGCGGAACCGTATTTTAGCATTCAGCCCCATGGCAATCAGCAAGCTGAGGACGTTAATCGCAATCGTAACCACAATCGCAAACCTGAAAGTAAACCAGTAAGCGTTGCCCACGTTGTCGTCCTGAAACAAATTCACATAGTTTTTGAACCCGACAAAATGATACTGATGACCAAATCCGTTCCAATTGGTGAGTGAGTAATACAATCCCTGCAAGGCAGGCAAGGTTAAAAATATAAAAAACAGTAGCACCGCCGGCACGGTCATCCAATAAAAAGCCGTTAGTCGCTTATTCATGTCCAATCCTCCTCCCTATCGGCGGTTAGCTACCTTATCCCATTCACGGTCCAGCTTCGCCAGATAGGCGTTGATGTCCCCATTTTGCAGAAAAGCCTGCACAATGGAATTCAACTGCACAGCTTTGGGGATATAGTGATCAGCAAAATCAATGACACGCCCCGCTTTAAAATACGGCAGCAGCTCTGCCACACTCGGATCATCCTGCGTGACCCCCTTCACCGCCGAAAACAGCGTTTGCTCCGTAATGTACTGCTTGCTGTTCTCCGGCTTCAACAGGAAGGCAATAAACTCCTCGGCCTCCTTTTTATGCGGGGTGCTTTCCGAAACGGCCAGCAGTGTATCTATACCGGACACCAGCTTGACCGCCTGCTCGTCGTTTCCTGTTGGTAACGGGAAAAATCCCAGTTCTACCTTCGGGTTTGCCTTACGGATTTCAGATATCGCCCATGTGCCCTGGATGTACATCAATCCCTGTCCGTTAGCAAAAGCCCGGTTGCCATCGGCATAGTTTTTGCCAAAATTATCGCCATGTCCATACTTCAGCAGCTCCAGCTGCTTTTGTGCAACCTCGCGGTACTTATCCTGAAAGGTGACCTTGTTTTCACGCCGTTGCAGGAAGAAATCAATGCCCACCAGATTCGGCCCGAGTGCATTAAAGGGAAGATTTGTCTGCCAATCATCTTTATATGTAAAATAAAACGGGATTTTGCCAGCAGCCTTAATCTTTTGCGCCGTTGCAATCAGTTCGTCCCACGTTTTGGGAACGCTTAATCCCATTTCCCTAAACAGCGTTTTGTTGTACATCACACCATTCGCATTCGCAGCATAAGGGATTCCGTACACAGGGTCTATCCCGGTCACATCCTTGAGCATTTGAAGGTAAATCGGGTCGACGGTACTCGGCAGCTTGGTGTTAGCCAAATCCGTAAAAATACCGCTCTGTGCCAAAATGGAATAGGTATCGGTGGCTCCAAGTCCCACGATGTCAGGCACGTCGTTTTTGACGACTCGGGTCAATAGCACGGTCTCCGCCTCCGGCGGATTCACCTGTGTGACCTCAATGTCCGGATGCTCCTGATTAAATTGAGCAATCAGCTTATCAAAGGAGCCCTTGGCTTCCGGCTTGTTTTGAAAAAACTCCATTTTCACCTTACTTGAAGCATCATCCCTGTTGCATGCGCTTATAAAAACCGACAGCAGCAGGATCGCCGCCAGCACAGACAGCCTTTTCCCCCATTTCCACATGCTCATACCTCCTTTTCCCCTATGTCACTCTATGCGGGACTAGACAATTAATACCCGTCCCTTGCAGAAAAGAAATGATCACCCTATTTCAACATTACAGTCGGTGGAATACGTTTCCATTTCCAACATAAGATTAACTGGACTATAAAGAAGGAGGAGATTGATTCGTGAGAGATTGGCGTCTTTATGGCAAAAAGGCTTTCATCTTTACTATTATTTTTCTGCTTTGTTCCAGTGTAGGGTTATTGAATGCAGGTACATCATTTGCAGCCTCTGGTTTTTATGTAAGCGGAAACAATTTGAAGGATGCCAATGGGAACAACTTTGTGATGCGCGGGGTGAACAACCCTCATATCTGGTTTGACGCACAAGCCTATCAGGCATTGGATGCGATTGCTGCGACGAAGTCCAACACCGTCCGCATTGTGTGGCAAACCAATGGATCGGCGCAAAGACTCGGAGAGATCATCGAACGGGCCAAACAGCTCAAGCTGATTTCCGTGGTTGAGCTGCACGACGTGACTGGCAGCAATGATGCCAACCGTTTGAACGACATGGCCCGTTATTTCGCTGACCCAGCGGTGAAAAAAATACTGACCGATAACCAGAAGTACGTCCTCGTGAATATCGCCAATGAATGGGGCGACCACAACCTCTCGGATGCCGCATGGCGGGACGCTTACAAAACTGCAATTACCACCCTGCGCAACGCAGGTGTGCCAAATACAATTGTGATCGACGGCTCCGGCTGGGGACAATATGCTTCCCCGATCAAGGCCCACGGCGTAGAGCTGCTGCAGCACGATCCCAACCATAACATCTTATTTTCCGTCCATATGTATGCCAACTATAATGATTCCAGTAAAATCGGCTCTGAGCTGCAGGCCATCAAGGACAAGGGGCTGGCGGTCATCGTTGGTGAGTTTGGCTACAACTATAACAATGGCAACAACAACCTGGGCACCACCGTGAATCCTTACGAGGTCATGAAGCAGTCTCAAGCCAAAGGCATCGGCTATCTGGCCTGGTCCTGGACGGGCAACAACAGTGAAAACGCATGGCTTGATCTCGTGAACAGCAGTGACTGGAAAACGCCAACCGCATGGGGAAATACTGTGTTTAATGATGCCAACGGCATCAAAAACACTTCGAAGAAAGCTTCGGTTTACTAAGGCAGAGTTTTGGAAGGAAATTTGTGATAAAAAAAGATCCAGCCGACCCTTCAACGGTCGATTGGATCTTTTTTTACTTTTAAGATATTAGCGCAAAATCTCGTTTTTGCCACCGTGCACGGGGGGGGACCTCGGCAGCCAATTGACGAGATGTTTATCCGAGCCTATGAAGAATGGAAGGCTGATCGAATAACGGCAGCGGTGTATCGGGCCGGGACATCGGTGCTTTCTTTTCGGGAAGACAATTCAGCCAAAAGCGTTCTATAATGCACAGTCCATGCTTCGCTGGTGCTGTGCGAATAGCCCGATCGAGTCATATTCAGAAAAGAGCCGGTCAGTTATGATGATAAAAGAAATACTCAACTGCTGTTCGAGAAAAAAAGTCCTTTACCTGGACCTAAGTCGGGGAAAAATATAGTCTTCGGACGAGTTTATTAGTTCGCCTTCTCCCCTTATCTTTGAAATAAGAAAGTAATTAATACCAACTAGAAAAAAATCAGAGGAGAGAAGGAAATTGAAAAAAGTATGGCGTTTCATCGCGTATGTGTGCGTTTTCATTCTGGTTGTGGGAGGAACCGGCGCGATCGGTTTCATGAGCACGATGCAGGAGGCTATGTCGGTTTACGATAAGCCGGTTCCTGCTTCTTTACAAAGCATCCAAGCTCCTGCCTATGATTCGAAAAAGCCGACGGTGGCCGTTATTTTGGCGAATGAAGTGACCGAGGTGTTCGATTTTCTCGTACCATACGAAATGTTCTCCATGACGGGCTCGTACAATGTTGTTGCGGTAGCTCCCGACAAAAACATCAAATCATTGACGGGCGGCCTTGATGTCGCACCGCATTACACTTTTGACGAGTTGGACGAATTGACGGGGAAAGGTCCGGATATAATCGTGATCCCTTTCATGCCAATTTTGGATGAAGCGAAATACAAGCCTGTCCGCGATTGGATAAGGAAGCACTCCAGCAAGGAAACGACCTTGTTATCTATCTGCAATGGTGCGGAAAATTTGGCGGATACCGGCCTGTTGAACGGGAAATCTGCGGCAACGCATTGGGGAGATATCAGTAGATTGGAAAAGAAGTATACCGAGATTACTTGGAAAAGGGATCAGCGTTACGTGTCTGATGGCAACATAGTCTCCTCGGCCGGCCTGACTTCGGGGATTGATGCCACACTGTACGTCATATCCCGGCAAATGGGAGAGTCGGCAGCGGAGAAAGTGGCGAAAGAAATGAATTACCCTTCCTACGATTTTGTTCAGCATCCGCAAATGGAGCCTTTCACAGCCGGATTAAGCGATATCGTATATGTTTTGAACAACGCGTTTCAATGGAGCAAGAAAAAGAACGGTGTCCTGTTGTATAAGGGTGTCGACGAGTTGATGTTATCCTCGGCTTTTGACACGTACGGGGCTTCCGGTACGACGATAACATTAACGATATCAAGCAAACACGAGCCAATCGTTACCCGGCACGGTCTGAATCTGATCGCCCGATATCAAATAGCTGATGTCCCGAAACTCGACAAAATGATTTTTGTGGGGCCGGACGTTAAGACGCGTGCTGCGGGCGATATCCGAAACTGGAACGAGAACGGCGGGAAGGCTGAGCAGCTTTACCTGCACAGCGATGCGCTGGAGCGGTTCGCAATGGAGCCTGCGTTTGAAGACTTGGCGAAGCAGGAAGATATCTGGACAGCTAAATTCGCCGCCAAGCGGCTCGAGTATCGCGCCACAAACCAGTTTAAGCTTGAAGGAGCGCCGTTTCCATACGAAGCTTTCAGCATACCAATCGGTGTCGGCTTGTTGTCTCTGTTCATCGTTTATTGGATAGATAGACGTTTCGTAAGGAGAAAGACCATTTCCGCATAAAACGGAAAGCCAAAGAAGCATCGCAGACGGCCGGGTCTGAATGCTTCTTTTTCGTGTGCGCTTCGTGAGGCGGAATCTTCGCCAAAAGAACCAGATCCGCCACCTACTCCAGCTCGACCCACTCGCCGAGCAATGTGTCCAGCTCCGCTTGCAGCCCTTCCCGCGCGTCCCACAGCTCCGCCATGCGCGCCGTGTCGCTGCTTGTGCCGAGCAGCTCCAGCTCGGCATCCGTCGCCGCCAATTCCGCTTCCTTGGCGGCAATGGCCCGCTCCAGCCGCTCGCTGGATACGGCGGGCGTGCGGGACGGCTTCGCGGCTTTCGCTCCGCGCGCCCCCGATTCCGCTCCGGCGTCGGACGAGCCCCGGCGGCCTGCCGCCCCGGAGCGTGCGCCGCTCGCATCGGCTCCGGGGGCCGCTCCTGTACGCGCAGCCGTCCCCGCGCCATTGCTGGCTGCACCGGAATGTGCAGCCAGGCCCGAGCCTGAGCCGCCAGCAGCCGCGGCTCTACTTGCAGATGCCGCGCGTGCCCCGGCATCCCCCTCGCACTGCAAGCGGGCGCTTTCCAGCTCCCGCTTCTTCGCCCGGTATTCATCAAAGCTGCCCAGATAAAAGGTCAGCTTACCATTTTCCAGCTCCCACACACGCCCGGCCAGCTTATTCACAAAGTAGCGATCATGTGAAATCGCCAGCACCGTTCCCGTGTAGGTGTCGAGCGCTTCCTCCAGCGCCTCGCGTGAGTCGATGTCCAGATGGTTGGTCGGCTCATCCAGCACCAACAGATTCGGCTTTTTCATCACCAGCAGTGCCAGCCGCAAGCGGGACCACTCCCCACCGGACAGCATGCTCACAGGCTTAAACACATCGGCACCGTAAAATAAATACTTCGCCAGCAGCCCGCGCGCTTCGCCTTCCTCTACGCCAGCTTCTTCCTTGAAATAAGCAAGCACGGTCGCCCGGCTATCCCGTTCTCTCTCTTGCTGTGCCAGATATCCATATTCCACGCGCGCGCCCCATTGTACCGTCCCCGCATCCGCGCTTTCCTGACCAAGCAGCAGCTTGAGCAGTGTCGTTTTGCCTGAGCCGTTATCACCCAGCAGTGCCACCTTTTCACCAAACTCCAGATTGCCTGTGGCCCCTTTCAATATCTGCCGCTCTCCATAGGATTTGACGATTTCCTCAAATGCCAGCACCCTGCGACCCGAGCGATCCTCCAGCTTTAAGTGAAACTCGGCACCTTGAGGGTCCAGCACAGGCCGCTTCACCAGCTCCATACGCTCCAAGGCTTTACGGATCGAGGCCGCTTTTTTAAAAAACTTTTCGTTGTCGCCATTGCGGCCCCACTCTTCAAAACGCCGAATGGCCTCCTTCATCTTTTTGATCCGCTTTTGCTGCTCCTTATAATCCTCGAACTGCAGCAGCAGACGTTCTTCCTTTTCCTTGACGTAGCTGCTGTAATTCGTATAGTACGTAAACGCCTCGCCATCCTCCAGCTCAATCATCTTGACGGCGACCCGATCCAGAAAATAACGATCATGGGATACAACCACACACGCACCTGTATAGCCCTGCAAAAATTGCTCCAGCCATTCCAGCCCCTTCAAATCCAGATGGTTGGTCGGCTCATCCAGCAGCAATAAATCCGGCCGACCGATGAGCTGTGATGCCAGCGCTATTTTTGTTTTCTCTCCACCAGACAATGAGCCAAAGCTGCGCGTATACATAGCTTTGGGAATGCGCAGTCCATCTGCCACCTGATCTATATTGGCATCCATTTCATAGCCGCCGCTGCGCTCAAACCGCTCCTGCAAGGCAGCATACGATTGCAGCAGCTTTTCCAAACGATCCATATCCGCCGCCACAACCGGATCTGACATTTCCCGCTCCAGCCTGCTCATCTGGCTGCGGCAATCCTGCAGCTCACGATAGGCGTAAGCCAGCGTTTCGTATACAGTGAAGTTCTCAAACTCCGCCGGGATTTGCGGCAGGTAGCCGATTTTCGCATCCTTGGCGATGACAAGCTGGCCTTCATCCGGGCGGGACAAACGCGCAATCAGGCGTAGCAGGGTCGTTTTGCCGCTTCCGTTGCGGCCAATGAGACCGACCTTTTCCCCTGTATGGATTTCAAATGAGGCACCATCCAGAATCAGATTTGCAGCGTGATATTTCTTCAATTGTTGACCGTTTACAATATACATGTTCAGGCTCTCCTTTATTTAGGAAGACCCTTACCTGGGTACACAAAAAGAGCCGCAGGAGCAAGCCCCGCGACTCTTCGGAAGGTACAGCAATCCGTTCGAGTTAAGGTAGGCGTCTTCTCGCGATGTTTACAACCGTATGCTTAAAATTGGACAGACTTCTCCCGCTGTATGGAAAAGCATGAACAATGCCAGCCATAGCAATCGGCAGCTGGCTAATACGGTTGTTCAGCATCTCGTGATTCACCTACCTCACCCCCTTCTTCATAGTTGTGTGTAGTATAACATGGTTTATCGCATTATGAAAGAGGGGGATGGCCTATCGAACTATAAAACGGATTGGTGTTCGTGCCCTCTGACAGTATGCGATATTCCGGTTCTGGTAATTGAAAATACGCCGCATACAAAGGCAACCATCACAAACGCCCCGCCTACCCAGGCATTCGTAGCAACAGATTCGCTATGCTCAATCACTACCCCGCCCAAGGCCGAGCCAAGAGCGATCCCGACCTGAAGGGCAGAGAAATTAAAGCTTTGCTGAATGCTACCCGATTCGGGCGCATGTTCAATAAGATAGCTCTGCATCGGCGGCGACAAGGCCCAGCTCAGTATCCCCCAGATGATCAGGAGCGGTGCAAACACATAAATCGAATGAATGGAGAACGGCAGCAGGAACATTACAGCGATAAACACACCAACAACGATAAGAATACTTTTCGCTGTGCCGAACCGGTCAGCCAACGAGCCGCCAATAAAGCCGCCGCTCACTGCCGCCAGTCCAAAAACGAAATAGGCCACACTAACCCACGAGGCGTTTAAGCCCATAAGATTCTCCAAAAACGGAGTAAAATACGCATACAACGTGTAGTGTCCCGCCAGTGTCAGCGTCGTCACCAGATGGGCACTGATCACTTTGGCATTTTTCAAGGATTTTAATTGCTCGCGCATAGGCACAACATGCTCCGTCGGAATTCGCTCCATAAACAAGTTCATAACGACCATAGAGACTACCGTCAACAAGGCAATGATGAGGAACAGCACGCGCCAGCCCAATGCATTGCCAATCAGCACCCCGGCTGGAATGCCAAGCACGATGGACGAGCTGACCCCCATGGAGATGACACCGAGGACTCGGGCCTGATAAGCCTTGGACACGACTTTGACCGCAATGGTCAGTGATAACGTCACAATCAGCGATCCGCTTGCAGCGGTAACGATACGGGATACAAACAATACTGCATAATTCGGGCTCCAGAAGGCCAGCAGGCTTCCCAGAATAAAGATAAACATCGACCACAAATACAGCCGTTTTCGTTCAATTCTGGCGGTCAGCGCCAATAAAGTCGGCCCAGCGATTGCGTAGACGAGGGCATAGATCATAATAAGCTGACCTGCCGTGCTTACAGAGACATTCAAATCCTGTGCAATCTGAGGCAGCACGCCACCGATAATTAACTCCACCAGACCCACCGTAAAGGTCGCAAGCGTCAAAATAACTACTTTAAAGTTCATTACATTAGCTCCTTTGCTGTCATGTAAATCCCTCGTATGACGTAAAAAAATCCTGACCACAAGAAATGTACAGGACGTACACTTTTTGTAATCAGGATTTATCGGTTCCTGGTAGAGACCCTCAAACCATATTATTGAGGTTATACAAATGGGGCATTCATTTATTACGCGTTCACGAAGGTTATAGCTAACACTATAAAGGAGCCTGTGATTAAGTTCAACCCCTATAGCTGCAAAAATTCGCTCATGGCACGATCCGACAGATAGGGCAGGTACTCATGACCGTATTCGTGATACAGAAGCATTTCCTTATCGGATACGATTTTATTGTACACCGCAAATTGCGTAGAGGGTGGACAAACGATGTCTGACAGTCCCGTCACAAATAACACACGACCGCGAATACGATCTGCCAAATGTTGAATATCAATGTAGCCTAATCGGTGGAATAGCTCCTCCTCACGCACATGATTTGGATCAAACCAACGAAAATAATATACCAATTCCTCATATGCAGATGTCGTTGCATCCAGCGCCCACGCTCTTTTATAGTCCGACAGGAACGGATATACCGGGACCGCTACACGGACACGAGGCTCCAGCGCAGCACAGGCAACCGTTAATGCCCCTCCCTGGGAGCAGCCAAATGCGCCGATCCGTTCGGGGTCGACCTGCTCCATAGACATTAAGATACGCACCGTCTGTACGGTATCCAAGAATACGTTGCGGTAATACAACCGATCCGGGTCCGGGTCGTCAATTCCCCGAATCACATGCCCGCGAATCGTTGTTCCCTGAACCTGCAAATTGTCCTCCGACGGCCCGCCTTGTCCCCGGCAATCCATAGCCAGCACGATAAAACCGTGCGCGGCATAGCTCACCTTGTCGAACCAGTCGCCGCTGTCACAGGAGTACCCGTGAAACATAGCCAAAGCCGGGCCTTTCCCTGTAATCTTTTTGGGACGGGCAAGCTTGCCATGAACCTTCGCTCCGCCCACCCCTGTAAAATACAGGTGGTAGCACTCCACCAGTGGAGAACTGAAATCGGCCGGCTCCAGCGTGTAATCCAGCGGCTGCTGCTCCAGCTCCTGTAGTGCCCGCTCCCAGTATGCATCAAAATCCGAGGGCTTCGGGCTACTGCCCGTATACGATTGCAATTGCTGTAAAGACATATCCTCCGGCATTCAAATCTCCTCCTACATCCGGCCCAATTCATGGTCGTCGGCGACCACTTCATCTGTTGCGATGACATATTTCAGCATGTCAGACACTGTCGTATACGCGACACCTACATACGTATCGGCTGCCCCATAGTAAATCGCAATCCGTCCGGTGTCGGCATCATGCAGTGTAGCACACGGGAACACGACATTCGGCACAAAACCCCGTTCCTCATACCATTCCTCCGGGGTCAGCACGAAATTGGAGGAACGATATTTAACCTTGGATGGATCATCCAGGTCAAGAACGGTTACTCCCATACTGTAAACCAGCCCATTGCACGTGCCTGTCACCCCGTGGTAGAACATGAGCCAGCCCACGGTCGTCTCAATCGGAGCCGGTCCGCCGCCAATCTTCACTGATTGCCACCAGCCCTGCCCGCCCTTGCTCATCACATGACGGTGCTTGCCCCAATACACCAGATCCGGGCTTTCGCTGAGAAAAATATCGCCAAACGGCGTATGACCGCTGTCGCTCGGACGAGATAGCAACACATAGTTCCCGTTTAGCTTGCGGGGGAACAGCACACCGTTGCGATTAAACGGCAGGAACGGATTTTCCAATCGTACAAAGCTTTTAAAATCCTTCGTTTGCGCGATCCCCAACGCCGCGCCGTAAAAATCTGTACACCAGATGATATAATACGTATCCTCCACCCGCACCAGTCGCGGATCGTAAGCATAGTTGGGCTGGTAATCGTCCCCTTCCTCATCGACCAAATGCAAGCGTTCCGTTTCAATGTCCCAAGCCAATCCGTCGTCACTCCAGCCCAGATGCAAATGCGGGCGTCCATTAATCGTTTCGGCACGAAACACCCCCACAAACCGCCCCTCATACGGGGCTACTGCACTGTTGAAAATACGGGCAATGCCCGGCACCGGATTCCGGCCAATGACCGGATTCTCCGAATGCCGCCATACCGGAGCCTCACTGCCTTCAGGCTTATCTTGCCACGGCATTTCCGGCAGGCTGTCTCCTACAATTCGTACGTTATCTGTATCCAAATCCACACTCAATTTACTCATTCGTACCCTCTCCTCTCACCGAGACACTTGATTTTATTGATTTTCACTTAAACCATTGTTCTATTTCACTGAGCCCTGCGCGAATCCGTTATAGATATATTTTTGTAATGACAAAAATGCAATCAGCGTCGGAATAATAGCAATGATAATACCCGCGCTGATCACTTCCCATTGCGAGCCATACGGACCTTTAAACTTAAACAGCGCCGTCGATATGACCGGCAGGCTTGTTTTGGGCATATACAGGAACGGGGTGTAAAAGTCGTTGTAAATATTAACGCCCTTGATAATAATCACGGTCACAATGGCAGGCTTCAGCAGGGGCAAAATGATGCGCCAGTAGATCGTCAGATAGGACGCGCCATCCAGCATGGCCGATTCATCCAGCGCCACCGCGATCGAATCCAGAAATTGCAGAAAAATATACACCGCAATAATATCGGTTCCCAAATACAGTAAAATAGCTGCCCAAGGCGTGTTAAACAGCTCCAGCTTGTTGATAATCTGGAATGTCGACACCTGTGTCGTTACTCCCGGAATGAGGGTTGCGAGCAGAAACGCCCCGAGCATGAGACTTTTGCCTTTAAATTTAAAGCGATTCAGAATATACGCAATCATGGAGCCCGTCAGCGTGGCCCCGATGATCGAAACCAGCAAAATAAAGGCTGTATTCACAAATCCGGTTAGCATGTTGCCATTGACAAAGGCTTTGGTATAGTTCGCCCAATTCAGCCAGTTCACCGGGGGAGTCAGCGGACTGGTGGCCGCATATTCAGCCTTCGTCTTCAAGGAAGCGAACAAAATCACGACAATCGGCAGCAATGCGACGAACGCACCCAGCAAAAGCGCGGCATACTTGATGCTGCTGGCCAGCGTTCTTTTCAGCATATACATGATTAGTCCTCCCCCCGAATCAGCATACGTTGAAGCAGTGTAACCACGATCACAATCAGCAGCAAAATAACCGCCATCGCCGAGGCCAGACCGACCTTACTGTATTTGAACGCCACATCAATCGTTTGGATCACGAACGTTTTACTGCCATTGGAGCCGCTAGTCATAATATACGGAATATCGAATGCGCTGATTGCACCGCTAATTGCCAGGATCAGATTCAGCTGCAAAATCCGCTTGATGCTCGGCAAAATAATGTACCTGAACTGATGCCAGCGGTTGGCCCCGTCGATATCGGACGCTTCATACAGATCGCTTGATATGGAGGAAATCGCACCGAGAAACACAATAAAATTAAAGCCCATGTATCTCCAGATCGACGTGCCAGCCAGCGAAATGTTGATAATCTCCGGGTTGCCCAGCCACAGCTTGACATACGAACCCAGCCCCAGGGCCTGAAGCAGTGTATCCAGTGTGCCGTCCGGCTTGAAGAAAAACAGAAAAATAAAACCAATGGCCACCCCGTTCATTAGAGAAGGGAAAAATAAAATGCCTTTAAACACATTTTTAAACCAGGTTTGAAAGCTGAGAATGGTTGCAAAATAAAGAGCCAGACCCATCTGTACAAACGTGGCGACAAAATAATACAGACTGACCTTAAACACCGAGAAATACTCGGGATCGGTAAAGATTTGGATATAGTTTTCAAAGCCCACATATTCCAGACGCTTGCTATAGCCATTCCAGTCCGAAAAGCTGTATTTGAACATGTTGATCACCGGCAAGTACGCAAAAGTGATCAGCAGCGCCAGCGGAATAAATGAAAAGGCTGCAATAATCGCCAATCTTTGTTTGGAGTAGCTGAGATTCGAAAATTTGAACATGCTGCACCTCCTGGCTATCCGTCCGTCGACTGCTACGTCGATCCTTTCTAATCATCAGTTCAGATGACTATTTGGCTTCCTTCGCAGCCACTTCAGCTCGCGCCTTCACCCATGCGTCATTCAGATCCTTCATAATGGTGTCATACGATTCCGGGCGGTTGCCGACCGCTGCCTCAATAATGCGTTTCTTGAAATCCGGCTGCCACAAGCCGATTTCTCCCTTTTTGTCGATTTTATCAACAATCCCTTCCTGTCCTTTTGGTGAAGGAGTGAGCGTTTCAAAAACGGCCCCCTGTTCCCCGTATTGCTTCAAAATCTCAGGCAATTTCGCACCCTGTAGCGGACTAATACTGCCCGCCTGCTCTACGGCATAGTTGGACTTCTCGGTAAACCAGTCCACCCAGGCACGGGCTGCTGCCTTATTTTCACTGTTTACGTTAATACCGAGGTTGTAATCACCTGCCAGCGGAACAAGCACCTTGGAGGCATTGGTGGGAAAAGGCATAAACCCGATATCATCCTTGTTGGTCGCTGTGCTTTTGATCTGGTCAATGGCCCAGGAGCCGAGTACCATCGTACCGATTTTGCCTTGCGCCAAATCCGCCTTGGAGGTTTCCCAATCCGTGGTGGTCGGGTCTTTTTCGATCAGACCATTTTTAGCCGCATCGTACATGATCTTATACAGCTCATAGTGAGGCTGACCCTTCGTGAAATTGTCGTCTGTATTCGGCTGCGTAACATTCACATATTCCTTCGTACCCGCCACCGTAGCCAAATCAGCTTCCCACTGGGTCAGTGCCCATCCAGAGGCATAGTTCGTAAACAACGGCACCGCCTTGGTTTTATCCTTAATCTGCTGTAACGCTTTTAAAAATTGATCCGGGGTTTTGGGAAGCTGCGTGATCCCCGCATCCTTGAACACTTTTTTGTTATAAATCACGCCGGAGTACGTCATTGCTACCGGAATACCATAGACATTGCCCTCCACCATACGTTCTTCAATGCCGGTATACTTGCTTTTCATCTCCTCATAAGTGCCCAGCGGCTCGAAAAAGTCGGGTAGCTCTGCAATGGGAATACTGGTAGGAATAAGCAAGACATCTCCGTAATCCCTGGTCCCCATCCGGATTTTAATTTGACTCTCATAATCGGCTAACGCCTGAAAATTGATCTTCACGTTCGGATAAAGCTTGTTAAATTCCTTGGCGTAGTCCTGAAACACCGTATCCACAATGTCTGTTCGTTGCGTAATGACCGTGATTTCACCTTCCACATCCTTCGGATCAGAGCTGGCTGCCGGCGCATCTGAGCCTTTGGGGGCACAGCCTGCAAACAACCCCGCTAACAACAGCACTGATAGTAACGGCACCAAAACTTTGGACAATTTCATAAAACGACCCCTCCTGTTGTTATAAATAAGGTTATCGTTAAACTAACAAAATCATTCTATTATGATAACGCTTACTATGTCAATTTTATTATTTTTAAAATGCTTATCGATGGACAACCAGGGATTAAGTAATGCTATAACTTTCTCGCTGCGTATCGCTTAGCCTTTGGATAGCTGTTACTAATCAAGTGAGTTGACAGCTTTTAAATACATGATTATGATCTTTCCATAAAGTTAACGATAACCTAACAAAATTCAAAAAGGAGGATTGTGCCTCTTGGATACGTTTCTACATGAGATCAGACAGGAATGGAAGGATCATATACTCCCGTTCTGGCTAGGGTTGAAGGATGAAGCGCACGGTGGATTTTATGGTGAGGTGGATGTCGATCTGCACGTCCATAAGAAGGCCGACAAGGGCGGGATAGCCACTGCACGGTTGCTCTGGTCCTTCTCGGCAGCAGCCCGTGTGACTGGGGAAAACATCTATAAGGACGCCGCACGACACGCTTTCCTGTTCCTGCAAGAGCACCTGATAGATCCGGTATATGGAGGCATGTACTGGATGGTAGATCACACGGGCCGTCCAGCAGACACGTGCAAGCACGTCTATGCGCAGGCATTCGCCATTTATGCCTTATCCGAATATGCGCAGGCAACGGGCGACACGGATGCCCTGCCACTGGCTATGGAGCTGTTTCACCTGCTGGAGCAAAAAGGATATGATCGCACCCGCCAGGCATATGGTGAACAATTTGACCGGATGTGGAACACACAGCCTAATGAGCTGCTCAGCGAAAACGGGGTTACCGCGCACATCACGATGAATACGCACATTCATGTTCTGGAAGCGTATACCGGGCTGCTTCGCATACAGCCGGATGAGGAAGTAAGGAATGCACTGGCGAATGTACTGGACATTTTATACAGCCGTGTTTACGATGCTTCCGCCCGGCGGTTGGAGGTATTTTTCGACAGTGACTGGCGCTCTCTGCTCGACCTGACCTCGTACGGTCACGATATTGAAGCCAGTTGGCTGATCGAGGACGCTATGAACGTACTGGGTCACCATCCCCCGAAATATGTGGACATGGTGGTGGATATCGCCCATGCGGTAGCCGAACGTGCTATTCAGCCAGATGGTTCATTGATCAACGAACGGGAAGGCGATCGGGTAGACACCTCGCGTATATGGTGGGTACAGGCAGAAGGAATCGTCGGCTTTTACAATGCGTATCAACGCACACAAGACGAACGTTTCTTACAGATTGTACGGGATTTGTGGGCCTACACTCGGCAGTATATTGTAGATTCACGCCCCGGAGGTGAGTGGTTTTGGTCCGTTCAAGCGGATGGCAAGCCTGATCCGAGAGAGATTGCAGGACCTTGGAAATGCCCATATCACAACAGCCGATTTTGCATTGAAATGCTGGAAAGGATGGGAACGAAATGATTCATAACCAATACAATAAGCTGCTGGCACAGCAAGAGGAACTGATTACACGCCCGAATGAGATCAACACCACCTTTTACAATGGCATCTACGAGCGCTACCGCTATCCTGTACTCACACGTCATCACGTCCCGCTACATTGGCGATTTGATTTGAACGAACAGACCAACCCGTTTTTCATGGAGCGTCTGGGCGTGAATGCAGCGCTAAACCCGGGCGCGATCTATCATGAGGGCAAATACATCCTGGTTTCCCGCACCGAGGGGCTAGATCGGAAATCATTTTTCGCCCTGGCTGAGAGCGATAATGGCATCGACCAGTTCCGATTCATCGAT
The DNA here is from genome assembly GCF_002240415.1 of Paenibacillus kribbensis. Taxonomy (NCBI): domain Bacteria; kingdom Bacillati; phylum Bacillota; class Bacilli; order Caryophanales; family Paenibacillaceae; genus Paenibacillus; species Paenibacillus kribbensis. The sequence continues at coordinate 246,029 of NZ_CP020028.1, read as the reverse complement.
GCCCCATTGATATGGGACGATATCGATCCGGACGAGACAAACATGTACGATATGCGGCTGGTGAAGCATGAGGACGGCTGGATCTACGGCATTTATTGCTCGGAAAAAAAGGACCCTGACGCACCACCCCACGATACCTCCAGCGCTGTCGCTCAGGCCGGACTCGTCCGCACCCGCGATCTTCGCACCTGGACCCGTCTACCGAACATTGCCACTCGTTCCCCGCAACAGCGCAACGTCGTCCTGCACCCCGAATTCGTGAACGGCCAATACGCCTTTTACACGCGTCCGCAGGACGGATTCATTTCCACCGGCTCGGGCGGTGGCATCGCCTTCGGTCTGTGCGAGGATATTACACAGCCCGTGATCGAGAATGAAACGGTGATTGACGAGCGTTGCTATCATACAGTGTACGAAGCCAAGAACGGGCAAGGACCCGCTCCGATCAAGACCAGCCGCGGCTGGATTCATATCGCTCACGGCGTGCGCAATACGGCCGCAGGATTGCGATATGTGCTGTACACCTTTGCCACCAGCCTGGAGGACCCTTCGCGGATCATCGCCAAGCCCGGCGGGCATTTTATAGCCCCCTATGACGAAGAGCGCGTCGGGGATGTCTCGAACGTTATTTTTTGCAACGGAGCAGTGGTTAACGAGCAAAATGAAGTCTTTATTTACTACGCCTCCAGTGACACCCGTATCCACGTAGCAACAACAACCCTCGCTCGCCTGGAGGACTACACGTTCAACACACCGTCTGACCCACTGCGTTCACTCGGCAGCGCCGCTGTCCGCCGTGAGCTGATTCAGCGCAATGAAGCACTGCTGCAAGCACAACCTCATTCTTCGCAGCGGACATAGGCCGCAAGCTTTATCCTGTCTGCGGAACCATGTATACTATCCAGAGAACAACCGTTATCCGCAGGCTAATCGTTGTTCTCTAGGCAGCTATGCTGCTATTCTTTATATCTACAGGACAGCTATGCTGCTGATGTTGATCTTTTTTAATTGGAAGGCGGAACAGGAAATGAAGAGCAACGTAACGATGCGGGATATTGCAGATAAGCTGGGGGTTAGCAGTGTCACCGTGTCGAAGGCGCTCAATGACAAAGAAGGAGTTAGCGATGAGCTAAAAGAGCGCATCAAGACGCTTGCGGGCGAAATGGGCTACCGTTTCAATACCGCTGCCAAGTCCATGAAGGAAGGACTCACCTATAACATTGGCGTTGTCATTCCCGAGCGTTTTACCGGCCCCGGCCAATCGTTTTATCTGCACATCTATCAGCAAATTGCACGGGAACTCGAACATTACGGCTACTACGGCATCCTCCACATCCTCCATCGCGAGGACGAGGAGCAGCTTCATCTGCCACGTATCTATTACGATCGCAAGGTGGATGGCTTCATTCTTCTGGGACAAGTAAGCAAGCCATATATCGAGCTGGTGCAATCCATGGACCTGCCCAAAATGTTTCTTGATTTTTATGATGAGCATGCCGATATCGATTCTGTAGTAACCGATAATTTTTACGGAGCCTACGAACTGACCAACTATTTGATTGCCCAGGGACACCGGGATATTGCATATGTGGGTAATCTTTATTCCACCAGTAGCATTCAGGATCGTTTCCTCGGCTACTATAAATCCTTGCTGGAGCACAGGCTGCCCCTGCGTAACGAGTGGGTGCTCAGCGACCGGGACGACGAAGGGGTGTACGTTGATATGGAGCTGCCCCAGCCGCTGCCGACCGCCTTCGTATGCAACTGTGACCAGGTGGCGTACAACCTGGTGCAAAAGCTGATTGCTCAGGGATACCGTGTGCCTGAAGATTGTTCTGTGGTTGGCTTCGACAACGATGTATATGCCACTCTTATTGTTCCACAGCTGACCACCGTTGGAGTGGACATTGAACAGATGGCACGTACTGCCATTGAATCGATGATGAAAAAAATAAGCCACCCCGGCAGTCGTTTTGGCCGAGTCCTTGTACAGGGTCACATTGTGTATCGTGATTCCGTGCAGCGTATGGAGAGGCTGTGATTCACGCAAGCCTGTCTTGGACAATCGGGTCCTATTCTCCTCATGGCTCCAACACCAAAAGCCGCTCAGCATGTGCTGGAGCGGCTTTTGATGTTCATAGATGTTGCAAATCCTGATTCAAGAGCGTTGGGCGACAAAGGTATTGCCCGCCTGATTGAGAATCGGCAGCATCCGCATTTCCTGCCCCATCGAGGCCTGGCAAAGTGGACACACCGGTTCGCTCAAAAAGGTAAAATCCGTTCGCATCCAGCCGTTACAGCCCTCGTTTGTACACGACCAAATGGCTGTATTTTCCTCTGGGATGATCTCCGGGGCCTGGCGTCTGTACATCTACATTCCCCCTCGGTTTTTATAGGGTAATCCCCTGTCAGCATTCTGTTCATTTTCGCCTGTGCGGGTATTAATATGCTCCAACCTCCGAAAAATATGCGTATTTTACCAAAATATTTATTTGCGGATTGCCTTGGTCCAGAAACCGCCATGAAATTGCTTCGGTTCTACCGTTATGACAAAGGCCTTGGGGTCCAGGTCCAAAATCGATTGGTACAGCTTATTCTGATTGTTCCGTTTAGCCAAAATTTCCATCACCAGACGTTCTCCGTCCCGCCCACTGCCCAGCCAGGCTGTAACGCCGTATCCTTTATCCCGCAGCGCGTTGGCGATTCCTCCATTGATCTCATTGCTGATAACCTTGACAGTGACGTAGCCGAGCGCTATTTTTTCCTCAATCCATGCCCCAATAAGAATACCCAACGCATAACCAATGGCGTATACTGCCAGACTCGCCACCTGATCCAGATACTTGAGCACCACATTCAAGCCAAGCACATAGACCGTAACCTCCACGGTGCTAATGAGCGCAGCGATATACCGCTGACCTTTCAGCGTCAAAATCATGCGTAGTGTATACGCCGACACATAAATCATTTGGATAACGAGAATAAATAGCAAAATTTTGAGCATACGCTCACTCCCCACTTCACGTTCTGATTTGGTCTGTACTCATCATTATGCCCCTGTATGTCATATACAGCCTCAGGTTTCGTATGACCCGCGCTTAGTGTCCAAAAAAACGGAATTAGGCTCTTGACTTAATACAAATATTGGATTACTATTCTCTTTTTTAATTAGTGAGGAGAGGGTGTTTAGATATGTATTGTATCGGTTTAATCGGGGATTACGATGTGAATGTTGTAGCACATGTGGCTATACCCCTAGCAATTCAGTTGGCGGCAGATGAACTGGGGATTCAATTCATTTTCGAATGGATTCCAACGCCTTCGTTGGATCAGGATTTCGAACAAAAATTATCTAAATATCATGCGATTTGGGTCGTCCCTGCCAGTCCTTACCGAAGCATGCAAGGCGCCCTCAACGGCATACGGTTTGCTCGTGAGCAGCAGATTCCCTTTTTAGGTACATGCGGTGGATTCCAACATATGATCATTGAGTTTGCAAGGAATGTAGTAGGACTTGCGGAAGCAGAGCATGCCGAGGAAAATCCCGATGCCTCGTTCATTTTAGTTGCTCCACTCTCTTGTTCGGTAAGCGAAAGAACGCATACGTTTAGGCTGGCCCCCGGTTCAAAAACGATAGATTTTTATGATTCTCCTGAAATTGTTGAACAGTATGGAATTTGTAATTATGGTTTGAATTCAGAGTATCGCTCCAGGTTAGAAAATGCGGGTTTAAACATTGTCGGAGTAGACCTTGATGGCGAAGTTCGTATTATGGAACTGGATCGACATCCTTTTTTTATTGGAACCTTATTTCAACCTGAGCGTTCGGCACTGAAAAGTATTACTCATCCATTAATAAAAGCATTTCTTCGCAAAGCAGCCTCCTCGAAATAAAAAAGTTCGTTACGCTAACGGAAAACTTTAGTTCAATGAAAACAGCGACAGTCTAGGACTTTATTTTCTTCTGACACTTAGGTAATGACACACTGTTTTATTAACAAGTCTCGTTGTCTTGTGCAGTGGGTTTGTTTTATTTTGGTTCGTTGCTTTTTAAAAAAAACATTTGTGTAAACAGGGCAACTTTTACGGTTACTGTTGCGTCTAAACAATATAAGCACAACCAACAGTTACTCTTCCAAATGTGTTGGATTTTGTAGGTATTAATGTTACTCTAGTCTATGAACCACGCTAATTCTTAAATAAAGGGGTAGACCAACGAATGAAATCATTGAAATCCATGAAGAAACCTGTCATCATCACTGCCGTGTCGGCCTTGGCCATCTCCGGGGCGCTGTTCAGCCAATCTACATATGCTGCACAAGTAACTAAGCCGATCCAAGCAGTTTTTAACAATATTAAAATTATCTACAACGGAACCGAGGTTCCTTCTGATGCCAAAACAGAACCATTCTTGCTGGATGGCGTGACGTATATCCCGCTGAAGCTGGCAGGTACAGCTCTGGATAAAAAAGTACAATGGGATGGCACCAACAAACGCGTAGTCATTACTGACAACGGTGTTCCTATTGATCAATCTACGGTTACAGCACTGAACAACCAGATTACAACACTGACTCAAGAGCTGAACACAGCAAAAGCAGCGAACACCACTAAAGACGCTACCATCGCTCAATTGCAAAAAGACAATCAGGCGCTAAAAGATGAAGCAAGCAAAAACAGTTCTGACACCTTGAAAGATCTTCAAAAGCAACTGAACAAGGATTACAGTGATTCCTACAACACGAACTCGGATATCACGCTGGACGGCAATAAAAGCGATATTACTGTGACCATCGAAATGACAAAAACCAGATGGGAAGACCTATCCAGTAGCAGACAGGAAAGCTATCTGGAGGACATCGTTGATGACATTTTGAAAGAATACAAAGATGCCGATGTAGAAGGCACAGTGAAAAACTCCAGTAACAGGGATAAACTGGCGACCTTTACATCCAACAGCAAAGGCGATGTTACGATTAAGAAAATAGCTTCATCCTTCGATGCAAACACGATCCAACGTGATTTATTCAACAGATACAGCAGCTACGCCGGAGTTGGCTTTGATTTCAGCGTAAGAGGCGACAGCAGTAGAGCTGACGTGGATGTGTATGTAGGTTTGGATGACTGGAATAAACTCTCAAGTTTGCAAAGAAGCAACCTGACAGATGGCGTTATTGATTTTCTTAAAGACAGAGAGTCCATTGATAGAGTCAATGGAACTATACGCAACAAGGACAACCGCAACCTAATTACTAACTTCTAAGGTTAAATTAAAAAACTAAGCGACAAAGGCTTCAGAGCCTTTGTCGCTTTTTGTTATTGATATACTTCTTCTCCCTCTTCTTTTCATAACTGCAATTTTTGAAAGTCTGAACAATTACTCAATCAATCTACCTACGGAAGTAATGTATTTTATATAATCATTATCCGCATTGGTCGCGTCTATATTTCTTGTATACACCAAATGACCGGGGCTGGTTATTTTGACTTTGTAAAACATACTGGGTCTAGAATAAGGATATACGCTATAGGTTCCTTTGCTATAAACAATCATAGGATTAAAGTCGATTTGCTTGAAGTCGGGTGATAAGCTGCTCTCGTACATAGCATAAATATCCAATATGCCTTTTTTTCGATCCCAATCAAAGGAAGTAAGATCAAACGCGTTCGCATCCATGACCTGAGCCAGGTCTTGTCCCTTAAAATTCATAAGAACTGGGCTTTCGGTAAAACTATCATGCTTTAGTGACAATAATTCACGCTTGGGATTCCACTCCATCTTCGCATCTGTATCTTTCAACAGAATGGATACCGGTAAAAACATCGCATTACTTTTCATGATGGGGACTGTATCCATTATCACTGGCTCGCCGTTAACCGATATTTCGGGTGATCCGATTGTGACCGTTACATTACGGCCCAACAGATCGACAGAAGCGGTTTTGCTCGCTGCATTGTAAGTTACTTTACCACCCAATATATCCTTGGCCGCTTGAAGTGGTATAAGCAGTCTGTTCTTATTGTCCACAAAGGGTGATGCGGGATAGGTATATAAGACGTAATGTTCATTGACCTTGAGGTGTATCGGCGTTTGGCCTTGAGCTTGAGCTGATGCCCAATTCAAGTTAGCATCAGCAAAACTTAATAAAACTATAAGGCAAATTAATAACCTGATTTTCATAATGCCCCCTCCTCGTTATTGTTCGTTACCAGTGTATCGTCACAAAAATATCATATCAACCATAATTTACAACATATATCCAAAAATACACATGACATTTTACATATACTGGTTTATAATGGATTTAACTGCAAAACAAAAAGAGAGCACAGAATTGCACTCTCTTTGAATAAAGCATATAAAAGCAAGAAATATTAATAAGCCAATGCAAAAAGTCCTTTAATGTGGGACAGGTAACGGATGTTACTGCCTTCTTTCATCAGCGTAGCTACAGCGCCTTTCAGTTGGGTGCCATTCGCGCCTACCGTACCGATCGCGTCTGTTCTGCCCAAGCTGCCCAGCGTACCGGAGAATACAGGTGTGAATTGTTCCATTTTTGCTCCGTTAAAGTAAGCAAACAGGTTGTAACCCACCGTCTCGCCCATTTGCCAAGCCAACTGTGCAGTTGGAGGGTATGGACGCTCGCCTTCACTCGGGAACACCACTGCGCTGTCACCAGCCAGGAAGATGTCTTCGTGGGAAGTCGATTGCAAGGCACCATTCACGGTTGCACGACCACGGTTCACTTCGATACCGGATGCGCCAACCAGTACGTTACCTTGTACGCCGCCTGTCCAGACCAATGTGCTCGTTTTGATCGAACGTCCGTCTTTGAGCAGAACCTCGTCGGCTTTCATTTCCGTAATTGGAACACCAGCTACGATTTGAACGCCACGTTTTTCAAGGCTTGTGACTGCACGATCAACCAGTGCTTGCGGGAAGCCTGCCAAAATAGATGGTCCAGCTTCTACACAGTAGAGGCTAATGTCTTCGTAGTTAATGCCTTTTTCACGGCAAATCACAGGCAGCTTGTCAGCATATTCGCCTACCAGCTCGACGCCTGTCAGGCCACCACCGCCGACAACGATTGTAGCATCTGCTTTGTTGCCGGATTGCTTGTAAGCATCCAGACGAGCTTCGACATGTGCACGAATGCGATTGGCTTCCGCCACTGATTTCAGTGTGAAGCTGTGCTCTTGCAGTCCTGGAATACCAAAGTAAGCCGTTTCACTGCCCAGGGAAATAACGAGAGCGTCATAGCTCAACGTAGCGCCACTGGCCAAGGTTACTTTTTTATCGTCCGGTTTGATTTCCGAAACGGTATCCACTTTCAGAATAATATCTTTGTTACGCAGCAGCTTCTCCAAAGGAAGTGCAACTGCTTTTTCGGCAATTGTACCTGCCGCCAAACGGTGCAGCTCCGTAATAATTTGGTGCGACGCAAAGCGGTTTACCACTGTAATGGTTGCTTGGCTAGCGTCCAGATGCTGGCGTGCTGTGAGAGCGGCCAGCAATCCGCCGTATCCGCCGCCCAAGATCAAAATTTGCTTCGACATGTCCATCCTCCGTTCTTGATCAGATAATTATTTGCTTTCGCGTTGGCGCTCATTCAGAATGTCCAGGAAAGCCTGGCTGAAACGCAGTGTTTTTTGCACATTTGGATCTTTAAGCATTTTGAGCAATCCAAACAGACCTACACTGCCGTCCGTAGTTTGCACGCGGTCGTTAGCTTCAATGGCAGCAGAAGCCAAACCTTTAGCCGACTCTGTAACAGGCTTCACAAACTCTCCCATGGAGTTTTTCATATCTCCGAGAAAGACAGGGTCAGTTGCCAAACTACGAGCTACATCATAAGCGTCGGTCATCAGAGTAACCATCTCAGTCAACTTGGGCAGATTCTCTACCAGCACGGTCAGCGATTGCTGAACCTCCGGTTTCATCAATTGGTCCAATACATCCCGAGACTCTTTGGCAGCTTCTTGTGTTACAGCCACCTCTTGTTGGTTTTCAGACATGCGTGAACGTCCTCCTTTACTGTGAAAATAGAAGTCCATCCCTTTCTCATAACCTGTATCTATAAACTCTAGCAATAAAACATTCTATGAACTCGCGCCCTTAAACATGCAAGAAGCACAGCTTAAACCGGCCTATACCCTAAAGGGCAAGACTGATTATCGCAGATGCCAATTGTATATTGCTCGGACGGTATTCTGTTGTTGTTACTGCTGCGGAATATCTCACGAAGCGCTTCTTCGTGACTATAACAGGCCGAAACGGAACCCTATACCTCTATATACCTCTATATTACACTTTTTACAACACAAACGTCGAAAAAATTTTAAATTTACACAAAATTCTGCAAATTTTTATTTGTTATTTTAGATAAAAATTAGAATAAACTCGTTTTCTGTCCAATTTTACCGCTCAAATGGGCACTACTATAGGCTGATACTCCCTCAGGAACACCCTACGTATGCAAGATGTCCTCAGAAGTATCTGAATCATCGGGAGCCTCGAAATCATCAGGAGACGGGAGCGGCACACCGGACTCGATGAACTCTTCTACATCACGGGCAGCTTTAATCTGATTGCACTCGTTGCAGGCACATACACAATTGACCGGCGTCGTATGCCCACCTTTAGCCCGAGGCAGTAAATGATCAATTGTATCACCATAGCCGCCGCAGAAAAAGCAGGTATAACGGTCACGCTTGAGCACGTATTGACGAAATTCCTTGTTACTGTAGAGCCTGCGAACGGTGTATGGGTTTACAATCACCGCCATGCGCTCTCTAACCAAAGTCATCGCCAAATCAAGTTCAATCTCCTGATGCCAGCGTCTCCCCTGATCGGATTTGCCTCTGAGCCGAATCATGCCGTTGCGATTGAGGCGCAGCGCACGGGTATCCGCAGGCTTTAGCCTGCCAAGCAGATTCCGCACCCGCTGCCGATGGCGCTCACGCGCCTTATCTGTGACCGGCTTTCTGCGGGGTAGGTAAGCTAACAGGTCAGGCTGTGCTGATATATCCAGACTTGGGACAACCTCACCTGTCCCCAGGTTATGCCGCGTAATGGAAGCGGCCAAGGACTTCATTTCCTCGCCGGAAGAAGGGGTAGACGGAGCCACACGCTCTTGTGCGGCTAACCCCCGGCAGGAACGGCAAGGACCACGACGGGAATACGGACCCGCCCGGCGACCGGTTCTGCGCTGAAACTCCGTTAGCGGCTTCAACTCCTGACAATACGTACATTTTTTCATCAGCGGCTCGCCCGCTTCATTTCTGTTTTGCTGCGGTTCCGTCATGTTCTTCCCTCCTTCCTCCGTCGCTCATGCTTCTTCATGGGTGACCTGAAATTTGTACCCCTGTTAAGTTAGATCCATTTTATCGTGTTCACGTTTCCTTTTCTAGCCATCGTTTAGCACCATATTAACCGTCTGACGTTTAGCCCCCCTCACTTGGTGGGTAACTTGTTATATATGGAGGAGGGACGCATATGAAAAGGAACCATACGATGATGCAGTTTTTCGAGTGGAATGTCGCAGCAGACGGTTCTCACTGGCAGAAACTTGCCCGCCTGGCACCGGAGCTGAAGGCTAAAGGAATTGACGCGATATGGATTCCACCTGTCACCAAGGGCCAATCGCCCGAGGATACGGGATACGGCGTCTATGACCTTTACGATCTGGGCGAGTTTAATCAAAAGGGTGCGGTACGCACCAAATACGGAACCAGGGAAGACCTTTTGGAGGCTGTTGCCGCCTGCGTTCGCCACGGCGTGACCGTCTATGTCGATCTGGTCATGAACCATAAGGCCGGTGCGGATGAAACCGAAGTGTTCAAGGTCGTCGAGGTTAACCCGGATAACCGCAATGAGGTTATTTCAGAGCCCTTTGATATCAAAGGGTGGACTAAATTTACATTTCCCGGCCGTCAAGGTCAGTATTCCACATTCCAATGGAATTTTGAACATTTTAACGGAACTGATTATGATGCAAGTCAGGGCCGGACAGGAATTTATCGTATTTTAGGCAAAAATAAAAGCTGGAGCAATCATGTAGATGATGAATTCGGCAATTATGATTATTTAATGTTTGCCAATATTGACTATAATCATCAGGATGTGCGCAGGGAAATGATTCGCTGGGGCCAATGGCTGGTGGATACCTTGCAATGCAGCGGATTTCGTCTGGATGCGATCAAGCATATCAATCATGAATTTGTACGGGAGTTTGCCACGGAAATGATCAAGAAGCGTGGACAGGATTTTTATATGGTGGGCGAGTTTTGGAAGCCGGATCTGAAATCGTGCCAGAAGTTCCTGGATACCATCGATTATAAAATCGACCTGTTCGACGTATCCCTCCACTACAAACTATATAGCGCTTCCTTGGGTGGCAAGGATTTCGATCTAAGCACCATTTTCGAGGACACGCTGGTTCTTACCCACCCCTTAAACTCGGTCACTTTTGTCGATAACCATGATTCCCAGCCCCATGAAGCGCTCGAATCCTGGGTAGAGGACTGGTTCAAGCCCAGCGCCTATGCGCTCATTTTGCTGCGCAAGGACGGTTACCCCTGCGTATTCTACGGGGATTACTACGGCATTCAGGGGAAAACACCCGTGAAAGGCAAGCAGGCTGAGTTAGATCCGCTCCTGTATGCCCGCTACCATAAAGCCTATGGAGAGCAAAAGGATTATTTGGATGATCCCCATACGATTGGATGGGTGCGTCTGGGTGTCCCTGAATTGGAAGGCTCCGGCTGCGCTGTAGTGGTCACCAATGCAGACAACGGAGAAAAGCGCATGTTCGTAGGGAAGCAGCGCGCAGGAGAGCAATGGACTGATTTGACGGGACATCACAATCACGCCGTAACGATCGGGCAGGACGGCTACGGCGTATTTCCGGTTCGCGCCGGCAGCGTATCGGTATGGGTACTTCCCACTGGAAAAGACAGCCGGGGAACAGAAGACGACGTGGAAGCTTAACTTTATTCAACACAAAGAGGACAGGATGCGAGGTAGCGTCCTGTCCTCTTTGGTATCTTCCATTTACTCCGTCACCTTGCTCTGATTGGCTACGGCCTGCTTTTTCGCCTCCACATGACTCGGATCACCCAAATAGAAGCGTCGGATAGGATCTATATGATCGTCCAGCTCATACACCAGCGGAATGCCTGTCGGAATATTTAAATCCAGCAATGCGGCCTCGTCCAGATTCTCCATATACTTGATCAATGCGCGTAACGTATTGCCATGTGCGGAAATGATAACTCGATCCTTTTTGAGGATCAACGGCACAATCCGCTGCTTCCAAAACTCCCCGACCCGGTGCACCGTATCCTCCAGACTTTCCCCCAGCGGCAGTTCCTCCGGCTTAATATGGCGATAACGCTCTTCCCTGCGCGGACTCCGTTCATCCTGCTCATCCAGCATGGGAGGCCGCACTGTCAGACTGCGCCGCCAGATATGAACCTGTTCCTCGCCATATTCTACAGCAGAATCCACCTTGCTAAGCCCTTGCAGCGCACCGTAATGGCGTTCATTCAGCTTCCATGACTTCTGCACGGGTATCCACAAATGATCCAGCTCATCCAGGATGTGATACAGCGTGCGGATCGAACGCTTTAGCACAGAGGAAAATGCCAAGTCAAACGTATACCCGGCCTCCTTGAGAATACGCCCCGCCTCGATGGCCTCATGCGTTCCCTGTTCAGTCAGGTCTACATCCGTCCAGCCTGTGAACAGGTTTTGTCGGTTATACACACTTTCTCCATGCCTCACCAACACCACTTGATACATACACCCACTCCTCTCCTGTCTGTCATGATGTTTATGTTTACCCATCTTCTATGTATTTAACGTAAAATGCAATTTTTAAACCATTTCTTCTTTGGTATCCGTTCTATCTTCCTTGGATCTACTTTCAAAACGGTTTTGATCTGAAGCATTTCAGCCTGGCGCTCCCCCTGGAGCTTTTTTCTTAGTAAGACTTGGAGAGTTCAAAACGAAAAAGGACGTCCCTTACTGCTCTCAGGACGTCCAAGATGAAGTGAATATTCTATTTAATTTGATCTTTCCTTACTTCGCCGGAAATAGGTACAATAATATCCGCTAATCCCGTAGTATTTTTAGGTAAAGCTTGCGTTACTGGCTTCTCGGTCCCCACTTTACCGTATGTGACACTATGATCCACACGTTCTTGTAAAAAATAATATTGTGTTTTGTCTTTCGGCGGCTGTTTTCCTTTTTCTACCGTTTCTTCCACAAATCTTCTTCTACACCTTCCCATACTAAATGTTTAACATCATCCTTAATTTCATAGTAAGTATATAAATTCCCAACAACATAATAATATCTCAATGCTTCTCCTTCAGGGAAAATATACTGATAATAAGCACCCTCCTTGGTATTATGAAGCGTATTTTCATCCTTAGAAGGAAGATTTACAGCGATTTTACGTGCCGCCACCAAATCCGTACCTTGATACAACTTCTTATATGTTTCTACTTGGTCAGCACTCCGGATAATGACAGTATTTTTGTCCGCTTTCCACTCCACCTCTGCTTTAAAGGCTTCGCTGATGAAGCGCAAAGGCACAACAACGCGATTCTTGTTCAATTGAGCAGGCACATCTAAAGTAAGCGTTTTTTCTCCATAAGAAGCTTCTTTTTGACCGATCGTAAGTACAAGCTTTTCTTTCACCCCAGGAGCATTGACAGTCACCGTCTTCTGGCCAGCATCCCAGACTAAATTGAGCTTTAGCGGCTTCAAAGAAGCTAAAGAAACCATAGTTCTCCCTGCGACAGAAACGGGTGGAGCATCTGAATTAACGACCTCACTATTGATAACCAATTGAATCGACGGTGCAGCAGAAAGATAAATTACCTCCTTATTTCAATAAGCATCCTTACATAAGACGTATCAATTAACCGAAAAGTTTCTAATCTATACCAAAAATTTCTCTAAATATATATTGCGTTACGTAACGCTATATTGTATAATATGGACAACGCTTCTTATTTCTTAGATTCGATATCAACTTTCTTACTAAAGGAGGTCCAAAATGAAAAAATTCTTCGTCGAAAATCCCCAATCTATAAGAGAATTTCAATTTATAAAATATATGGCAACCCTGATACATTTCAACTCGATGAACTATGGAAAAAAAATCCGCAGAAATTACGAAAGATTTCCAACAATTTTAGATCAGGCAGTTTCTTCAGAAGAACCTGACCAAACGTTATTAGACTTAGTCCCTTGCAGATATCAAGTCGAACAAATCCTTGATTTTGAACCATTAGAGGATCAAATTACAAACTCAAAATTGTTTGCCGGGTTTGAAATGCTAACAAGTCAAGAAAAAGTCATACTTAATTACTCCTACGTAAAAGAAATGAGTGACACAACCATTTCTACTATGCTTGGATTTTCCCAACAGTATGTATCAAAAGCACGTAAAAATGCACTGAGAAAATTAAGACTTTACTTAGAGCAAAAACAATAAGATTTGACCGCACTAGACCAATTTTTATGGTAAATAATTAGATAAAATAAAGGAGTGAACGACCTTGGAACAGTTAAAGAATTTAATTTTACAGGCTCAAAAAAATGATAAAAATGCCACTATGTCAATAATTGATATGTTCAATAACAAGCTGCAGAAGTCGTTATATCAAGTCCCCTTCCAAGAAAGAGAAGACTTATCTCAGGACCTCTATGTCAAAATGATTGAAGTTATAGGCAAATTTAAAGTAGGGAGTGAGTAGAATGATTTGGAGTATTATTTTTGTATCATTAATCAGCATTGTGTGTGTTCTTGTTGGACCATTAGTAGTGTTATCTGGTAAAGTGATGATTTCAGAGCTGACAAACCTGCGAATCATTTTTCTCAGCGCGGGTCTTTTTTTAGCTTTGGCTACAACAGATCTTTTACCCGAAGCCTTTGAAATTAATCCACATGCAGGTATTTATTTTGCGTTAGGCATCATGGCTCTCTTTCTAATAAACGGATCTCATAACCATTGCTATATTCATTCTGTTCATTCTGCTCCCATTAACAAAAACACATTTCGAACTTTCTTTGCCATTATACTGCTGCACTCTTTTTTCGATGGCTTTAGCGTGATTTCTTTATTCCATATAGAGACATACACCAGTATTGCCGTTTTAATAAGTATAATGCTTCATAAATTTCCGGAAGGTTTAGCAGTGGCTTCATTCCTATTCTTTATGCTTGGAAATAAAAGAAAAGTCTTGATTAGCCTCTCTATCATCATTTGCTCTAATATACTCGGTAGCGTGCTTAGTATATTTTTGATTCAGTCTGTAGAAATGTTTCAGTATAACATAAGCGTAATTCTATCAATTACAGCTGGATTTTTCATATTCATTTCTTGCGTAGAAATTCTACCTATGCTGGATAAAAGCCAAACAACAAAGAATAAATTTTATTTTGTTTTGGGGTTCGGTATCATTCTCATATTGCATGGATTACTCCATTAAATCTCATCAAATAATTCAATTATTGAACTTTCTTCCAAAAACATACCTCTCAAGTTCCTTTTATGGTAAAATAATCATCACCAATCAAATCCATATGGGGGGGGCTTAAACATGAGGAAATCCGTTTACCTTTTAATATCCGCAATATTGTTAACGACAGCAATAGGCTGTTCAAATCAAAATCCAGCTACCAATTCGAACAAGTCAGAACAGAATACAGACACTACGATTACTCAAGAAAATAAGAATGCTTCTGACATCCAAAATGTTACACAAATTGCTACGCAGTTTAAACAGACTGAATTTGAAGTAAGTGACTACCATAAAGAGATTACACCAGACTGGGTAGAGCAAAGAAAAAGTAAATTAGAACCGCTAACGACGACAAATTTTTTAAAAAAACAAACTGATAATCGCAGAATTGCTCTCCCCCTAGAAATTGCTTCTCTTGAAAAAACAACTTTATCACTTGAAGATCTCCAAATCCAAGAAAAAAACACAACAAAAGAATCTATAGAACTAACATATTCTGGAACACTTGTTTTGAAAGATAAAAATGAAAAAATTCCTTTAGAAGGTCAACTCACCTTCTTAAAAGAAAATGATACTTGGAAAGTTAATAACGATTTATATAATGTAGAAAAGCTTCAAGAAATCTTAGATAAACATAAGTAAAAATAAAGATGGTATTCCTTTACTTTTAGGGGTACCATCTTTATTTTTACTTATAGCTTTTTGTTACTATTTAACTATTAGCCTAAATCATCAATTATTTGTACATAAGCTTTCTTAATCTCAACTGAAATTTAAGACTTTGGTTGTTATTTTCACTACTCGCGCTTCTTTAATAAGTATAAGGGAAAATTACTTTAAAGGAAATTTCCTTATAAAAACAAACAATTAAAGGAGAGATTTTTATGTCAGAAGCAGTATGTCCTTATTTCGGTAGTTATCATCAAATGCGTCCTCAAGGTTTTGCCTTTTTAGCTGACCAAAACAACAAGCGCATTCTTTGGGAACAAACACCGGGGCTCTACAAATGTAAATGTGGCGAACGTTTCATCTCTGAAGGTTCGCCTGAAGCGGGTGGCGTTATTGGTAACTACGTCACAGAAGGTGGTATCATTAGAGCTGCCACTGTTGAAGGTGTCGGGGTACTGATAATTAACAAAAGCCTTATCCGTTACACAAGCAGTCGGACATTGCCTGGATTTCACTTCGTGTAATAAAGCAAACGTATGTTTAAAAAAAAGAGCCGATGTAAAGTTCGGCTCTTTTTTATTTCAAACCTTCTTTACCTACATATGTTATAATAAACATTTAATATAAAGGAGGTGTTTGATTATGGGTGTTCGAAATCCACCTAATCAGTATGACACTGAAGCACATAAAAGAAAACACGAAGAACAAGAGCAGAAATACTTATCAGGAAGATTCAGTTTTTTACGTAATGCAGTAAACTTGCTTATTGTAGTTGGTATTTTTGCGGTCATTATTTTAATCATCAAATTTTTCTAATCCAAGCAGTTCCCTTTCCTTACCAAACATCATACGCAACTCCTCTCTGATCTATTTTCAAATCTGTTAATCATAAAGCATGATGGTGGAGCTCAGCGCCAGCGAATCAGTTCATGATGTGTGTATGCCATCTTTGATTCAGCACACAGCTTACGCTCCGTGAGCTGCGCAATGCTAACGACAGGAACGTAGAGCGCCTTGGCTAGGGCGCTCTAGTTATCGGCGTGAGTAGCTAGCGGCCCAGCGGTGCGTACTGGCTCTTAGGTGGCCGCTCTTGTCTCCTTAGAGCCAGTAGCATGAGCCTGTTTCCCCTGCTCTTGTCCTGTTGTTCTTAAGCCTATCGACTTCCTGAAGCTCGGATCGGAAAACATAAATAAAGGACGTCCCTTATTGCTCAGGACGTCCAAGATGAAGTGAATAATCTATTTAATTTGATCTTTCCTTACTTCACCGGAAATAGGTACAATAATATCCGCTAATCCCGTAGTATTTTTAGGTAAAGCTTGCGTTACTGGCTTCTCGGTTCCCACTTTGCCATAGGTAACACTATGATCCACACGTTCTTGTAAAAAATAATATTGTGTTTTGTCTTCCGATGGACGCTTTCCTTTCTCTTTCATTTTCTTTCTCGAATCTTCTTCTACACCTTCCCATACTAAATGTTTAACATCATCCTTAATTTCATAGTAAGTATATAAATTCCCAACAACATAATAATATCTCAATGCTTCTCCTTCAGGAAAGATATACTGATAATAAACACCCTCCTCGGTATTATGAAGCGTATTTTCATCCTTAGAAGGAAGATTTACAGCGATTTTACGTGCCGCCACCAAATCCGTACCTTGATACAACTTCTTATATGTTTCTACTTGGTCAGCACTCCGGATAATGACAGTATTTTTGTCCGCTTTCCACTCCACCTCTGCTTTAAAGGCTTCGCTGATGAAGCGCAAAGGCACAACAACGCGATTCTTGTTCAATTGAGCAGGCACATCCAAAGTAAGCGTTCTTTCTCCATAAGAAGCTTCTTTTTGACCGATCGTAAGTACAAGCTTTTCTTTCACCCCAGGAGCATTGACAGTCACCGTCTTCTGGCCAGCATTCCAGACTAAATTGAGCTTTAGCGGCTTCAAAGAAGCTAAAGAAACCATAGTTCTCCCTGCGACAGAAACGGGTGGAGCATCTGAATTAACGACCTCACTATTGATAACCAATTGAATCGACGGTGCAGCAGAAAGCGGAATAACAAATGTTAAGAATATACCTAAAGTAAGCATAGATGTAAGAAAGATTTTCTTCATACCCTAACCAACCTCCAATAATTTGTAATTACACTAAATTATAAACGTTTTAAACAAGAAAAAGTTTTGTTTTTCAAAAAAAATTATATTGCGTAACGTTACGCTATATAATATAATAAAAACACGGTAAGCGTTTGTTGCAGAATGATTGATGAGTGCCGGGAAGCGCCCCATTCTGTTCCCCTCCAAACTCCTTAACCTATAAAATTTAAATTTTTGGAGGTATCATATCATGGCAAAAGAAAAATCTTATGAATATGCTAAATTCGCTAAAATTCACCCTACTACAGGAAGATACACCAATCTAGGTTTTCAGGCCGACGTAACCTTACCTTCGTCCAAATCACTCCCACAAGGGGGATCATACATTAATATCTATTGTGGTATGGCAGGATTTGAGTGTGGTATTTCGGTTAAATACCGTTCTGATTTTATGGATTCCAGAACTGGAACCTACCAATGGCACTGGTTCGCAAATGGTCCTGAAGGACAAATTGACGGTCCAATGTGCGAATACCGTGATGGCGAAAAGGTCCATATTAAGCTGGTGCGCCTGGAGGAAAATGACCACGTGCAATTTATTGTGGACGGCGATAAGAAATTTACTTCCGCGCATGCTTATGGCGAGAGCACCTACGCAACGGATGACACTTGCGCTCGTTTTATCATTGGATCTGAAATAACTCGCTATCCAACCCTGCCGTCCAGTCTTCCGCAATGGAATCTGTCCTTCTCTAGACTTCAAATTTCCGAAATGAGGTTCAAAAAGGCGACAGGTGCTTGGATTAACGTAAATTCAGGAAATGCGACAGCAAGATTGTCTCATACTCCAGTAGAAATCACCCCTCCTTCACCAGTAAATTTCAACGGTGTTAGCAATGACCTGGCAAATGGGCGATATGCTGTTTCCATGACTGTATAATAGATACAGCTTCAAAAAAATAGCGATTCGTTACCTAACAATCACTATTTTTGAAAGCAGGTGCTAATATGGAAAATCTGTCCCTTTGGGTTAACTTGATCAGTAATGTGGGCTTTCCTATCATCATAGCCATTCTCCTATTAAGAAATTTAATGAGCAGCATCCAAGAGCGCCTGGATGAATTGAACAAAACCATGAACGAGTTATTGGAAACCATAAAAAAACAGAATAAATAAAAGAAACGAAAATAACTCCATATTTATTTATGGAGTTATTTTCATAATAATTCATTTCAAAATTTGAAACCTTTGGAAAAAAAGATGCGTTTAATAGAGTATCAAAAAGCATTGAGCAAAAACATGTGTTCGTATATAATATAGTAAGATATAAAAGATACAAAAATCCCTAGACAATATTGCGTTATTACACGTAGCGTAATATAATCAAATAAAAGGAAATACGAGGGGGAAATCACTAACAATGGACTTTATTTCTCTCACTGAGAGCTTTTCTCCACTACAGGAATTGCCACCTTCTCCGTTATTGCTACATGTGCATGAAATCCTTAACTCCGAGGATACCGACACCAAGATTGCTATGAATATTGCTGACAAACCAGATTTTTTTAGTTTACTTCTAGTAACAACCAATACAAAAGAAAATTATTGGAATGCACACCTTTTCTATATGGATCAGGTAGAGAGAAATAACAAGCAGTATCGTTATCATACCTTCTCCATCACCGAGAGCCTACACCTACATAACTGCCTGTCCGAACTCTTCAAAGGATAATAAAAAGGCAGGACTCAATTTGAGTCCTGCTTTGCTCCTTTCACTCTTTGGTATTCCTCTTCAATAATTCTAGTTAATAGCTCTGTAGCGGTAATTCCCAGTTTTTTAGCCGTCTCTGCTAATTCCTTTTTGATATATGCAGGAACATCATAGTGAAATTTAACTTTATTTCCATAAGCCATTGGTTAGCCCTCCTATTTTAATTCAGTCATTATTCATCACTTCCTGATACTTCTGATCAATGAGGCGAATTAACAATTGAGTAGCTGAGGTATCCTGTAGATCGGCACACTCGATGAGCTTTTCTTTCACTTCCGGAGCAAACTCATAGGGCAGTTTAAGTTTCGGCTCGGACATCCTCCCCCCCATGCTTTTTTCAACTTGAATCGCTTTGTTTATCATCAGTTCGAGAGAATCCTTATCTACGTCATTAAACTCGGTATATTTTAAAAGAACTCTGGATAGGTAGGATTTTAAAGCCTTCTGATTATCCTGATTTAAAGCAATGGTTAGGGTATCATCTTGTATGTCCAACTCACAATCAAAGTTGTTCCCAAACAAATTGATATTATATTTCACGATTACACTCCTTTATCAAACATTAAATTTTTGTTACTTATAATATACTTTGTTTCGTTATGTTACGCAATATTTTTTAATAAAAATATAGTACAACAATTGGTATTTCAATATTAACTTACCATCCTTTTTGTCCTAAAAGCATCTATATTAAGCACCAAATCTGCGCAGGATCTGACCGAATTATCAGTTGGGCGTGGATCTTGCATTACTCTTTTTCTGAACGATAAAAGGTATCACCGTAAAAGGCTTTACAGACGATGTATTCTCTTTTGATTGAGATTGGATTAATTTTCCGACCTTTTTACTAGTTCAAACCCAAAATCAGTGGTTGACGTTGAGGAAAAGGAGAGTGGAAGGACACGGTTCTTCAAAACTGACTGGTCCAATTACAACCAGGCTAACGATTACTCGTTTAAGGCATCTAGCAGTCAGTTCGTAAACAATGAACAGGTTACCGGGTATATGAATGGTCAGCTTGTATGGGGGATTGAGCCGTAAGGAGGTAAGAAAAAGGGTTGGATCGGGGGCTATGCCCTGCTCCAACTCTTTTTGTTGTGTTAGGCAAGGCAAGGGCGCTAGTCGATTACATTCAATCAAAATGCCAGCTTGTAGCGCTCACGATTACGTGTGAAGTAGTGGCGGCGCTGGCAGATGTTGTTCCATTTTTATCCTCGCCCTAAGTTCGTTTGCATTTGTTAACCGCTAATTTTAGTTTTGAGCCTTTTTACTTTTTGTCTCTTGTCCACCTAGCAAAACGTCTATATTGACCAAATTATTACATGGGCATGTATTTTTATTTTTTTCTCAAATAATTCATTTTATAGAATAATTATGAGCATTATGTGGGATTGGGAAGAGGAATATTTTTGCATAAGGAAGGAGTGATTTCTGAGGTTTCTGACTGAACAAAGTGATGTTTATTCTGATACATACGATTGTACTGATTAATTAGTTCGTTCAAAAGCATAGCCTGCTCAAGTACGCAAGCATGTCCAAAACCATACTGTTTATAAAGATCATGCAATCGTTGTCTGGCACTTTCGATCTGTTGATTTAACGTTAAATTTTCATCATTGTTCATGTTCATTCCCCCCCTGATAAATCTCATTTTAGCAGGTAATGAACAAATGCATTATGATCATTTTTTAGCCAAAACAACAAAATAAACAAAAAAAGCCAGCCTAAGGGCTGGCAAAGGTAATAATTCTTATTGATTAAGCTGTGCCAATATGATCTTGCGGTTGGAATACTCCAAAGGTTGGATTTTGAACTGGTACTGGTACTACGAATACCAGTAAGAAACTAGCTGTTATTAAGGTTAAAAGCTATCTTTTTTGTCAGTTCTTTCCCACATATCATACCCAGCCAGTATTTCAAGAGTGGCATAGGCTTTGAAACGCTCAAACAAGCCAACACAATTGGCAATAAGTAGTCCATGGTTAATTGTAACAGCTTTTTCATAAGCGTTTATTAAACATTTGAAACCGTATGGATATCTACCTTTGTTCAAGCTGTATTTAGCCAGTTTGTACCAAAATCGCGCTTGCTGTTGCTGTAGAAACGGCTCAACAGGAGATGGTTCCTTATACGACGCAATTTTAGGTTCAAAGCGATGGATGATGTGATCCACATCAATATTGTATTTATTCGCTGCTTCAACTATATTCAAAAGTTCATTAAAAATGTGTTGTTCGCCGGATATATATTCTACGTAGTCCGATAGGACACTAACATCTCCAGTCATAAGTCTATTTACGTAAGTATTAATTTTGGCCCATTGCTGAAATTTACCTAACCAATGGAGTGTATCTGGATCATTTTCTTTAACCCAGCTTAGATCAGTATAGCCACGTATATGATCTAAAGCCTTTGCATGATCTCCATTCGCATCACAAGCATGTGCACACAACAGTTCAGCGTAGGCTATGTATACAAAAAGAGGCCTGCTAAGTTTCTTATCAAGTTTAATTTCCCGTTTGGAGTTATGAACCAAACCGTACTGAATTTGTCCTAATTTATACATTTGACGTGAAAATTTATAGACCTTATCCCACAAGCTCAATGATCTATACACGTTGGCCAAGTCCTTTAAGGCATCCAGTTGGTCAACTTCATCTAAACGATCGACAAAAGGTTCGAATCTAGCAGCCGCTTGAAGATTTTGAGTTTGATCTTCCCCGATCCGGATGCTAAATAGCCGATACTGGCATAAAGCAAGCCGTTCTGAATGCTGCTTTCTTTCACTCACAGCCACGTTTTCATAAAGGTAAGCTGCTGTGTCCCGATACCCTTTGTGGAACAAATCCTCAGCTAGTTCAAAGAGTGAATGAGTGTAGATCGGACTATCTAGAAACATACTTACAGCACGCTGTAAGCAATCCAGTCGTCCTAACTCAACACAACGATATACGAAAGGTTTTACTCTCCGCCAGTTAAGTGGAGATTCTTCAACACATTCTTCAACGAATCGCTCATAAAAATAATCCGGTGGTAAATTCATGCCCATCGTAATGCGATCCAGTTGATTAACAGATAAAGAACGATTGCCTGTGATGAAGCCGCTAACAGTACCTACATTCAAATTAGTGATACGGCCAAACTGGGTCATACTTAAGCCTTTCTGTTTGAGATATTTTTCAATTTCTGCCCGAATCGTAGGTGTTATTTCCATGAATAAATCACCCTTTCAGCGTGAACTTTGGAAGTCTGCAAATTTAAACAAAAAGAAGAATTGGAAAACTTATAATATAATGAAATATTTGTATGTTTTCAATATACCATCTATTGGTACAACAATAAATACCTCTTTTTGGAGAACATTGGATTTTATACACAAAAATCATAGGTGACCGTTCAGAGAATGAAGTGGGTTTCTATCATCTGATAAGGAGGATACCAATTGAAGAGAACAGGTATGACACGTCCCTTGGATACGTTAGGCCGGATTGTTATTCCGATGGAAATCCGAAACTCGATGGGGATTGAGATTGGCGAGCCTTTAGAATTTTATATGGACGTTGAACAAGGTTTTATGGGCATAGGAAAGTATAGTAGCGGGGTTTCGTGTAATTTGTGCAAATCATTTCTGGATCTAACCTATTTCAAAGGTTTACTTCTATGTAAGCAATGTATCCTCGACCTGAAGGGAAACGTAGGTGTTCGTCCCATTCCTGCCCCTATTGTTAAGGAGCCTATGCACAAAGAAAAAAAAGTAAAACGGCGGTCATCACAAGAACTGATTGAAAGCCTAAAAAGACTCATGCGGGAACATCCCACAGCCAAGCAGAATGAATATGCGGAATGGCTTGGCGTGTCACAAGGCCGTATTTCCCAGCTTAAAAAGTTATTATAGCGTGCGCTCCGTTATAGTGAAATGAATCTATCTTATGGAGGGTTAGTGATGGAGAATCGTTTTAAAACAGAGGAAGAAATTTATTTGTTGTCTGAACACGTGCATCCCCTAGATAAGGGGTTTGAATTGTTTCGGCTAAATTATAGACAAAATGATTGGGCAGAAGCGGATCACGTCACTGATCACATTTTAAATATGGCTGAACGCAGTTATAACAGTAGACAAAAATGGGTGACGTTGTTCCTCTAAATCAGATGCTAAAGCACCCACTTATCTTTTATTTTGGATACGGATACCTGGCTAAATCCATCGTTCTTCAGAAGCAAGGTCTTTTTGATCGAGCAAGAGAATATATAGCTCAATATGCTGACTTAGGATGGTACGAACATGCTACGGACGAAGATATACAGGAAATAGAACGTTTTAAAGGATTGGCAGTGGCCAATGGATACGCTGTAGACTTATTATCAGGGAATAAGGAAATATTGAAGGAGTACAATGAGTTTTTACAAGAAAACGATGAGGAAACATTGCCCGGATTAATCACAATTTTTGAGGCAGCAAACATAAATGAATGGAATATTGACGAGTATTATTCTTATATTCCCGATCGGCTAGAGACCTTTTCCAGCTTTGAAGACCTTGGAAATCGTGTGTATTATGTGAAATTACTTCATCAACTAGCTATCTATAACATAAATCAGCAGCGGTATGGTGTCGCCATAAATGATATTCTGAATTATTTGCAAACAGCAGTTATAATGGATCTATACAGGGAATTCATTACAACTATTGCCATGTTCGAAACCGTTCGTCCGTTTGCAACAACGAAACAGCTGACAAAGTATCAAAATATCTTACAGGGAGTGTATTCACATGAGAAAAATATCAGTAGTTACATTTATGCTGATGATATTTGCTCCTTTCAATCACGGTGTTAACGGGTAACAGCAAAGACCACTTGCATCAGCAGATAGCCCTCAGGCTGTCGGGACTTTCTCTAACAGCCTGAGGGCGATTCAGCCGTCCTCTTCTCCTTATCCTGCACCTAACTGCACATTAAAGTGAAACTATTCATGAATCGCAGACACTTAGTCCTCCTTGCTGAACTTGGACAACAGCTCCAGAATCCGCACATACAGCCATACCAGAGTCACGAGCAATCCAAATGCGCCGTACCATTCCATGTATTTGGGTGCTCCTTGCTCGGTCTGCTCCTCAATAAAATTAAAATCCAGCAGCAGATTCAAAGCTGCAATGATCACAACAAATAAACTGATGCCGATGCCAAGCCAGCCTGTCTCATGGATATACGGAACATTCATACCGAAAAAATTCAAGATAAAGTCTACCAGTGTAACCAGAGCAATGGCCAGCGTACACAAAACAACGAATGAGATAAAGCCCCGTGTCACCTTGATGATTCGCTGTGTGTACATAAAGAGCATCAGTAACAAGATACCCACCGTCAGCAAAATGGCATTGGCCACAATGCCGGGGTATTCATACTCCATATAAGCTGAAATACCACCCAAAGCAAAGCCACTGAAAATCGCATAGATTGGTGAAAGAAGTGGAGCTGTTTTTGGAAAAAAGAATATCGCAAGGGCCATGCCGGCCATGCCGAACAAGCCTGCGGTCATCATGGATAGTACCTCTATGATCCCTTGGTCATTCATATACCAGGTTATACTGCCAGAAACGATAAGCAAAACAATTAGAAGCAACGTTTTGTTTACCGTTCCTCCAATGGTCATGCGTTGTTCACTAGCTTCCCTTTCATCTTCTCGCAAAAAAATGTCATCACGTAAAACCGGATTGCTTAAGCTCATTCAGGGTGCTCCTTTTCAAATGTGTTAGTTTCTAAGTTTGATCTGTCGATTCTCTATGTCGTATATGTATATATCGGCACAACCCCAAAAAAGTTTCAGAAAGTTTCAAATAAACAAAAAAACTCTAGCTCACTTTGCAGCAAGCCAGAGTTAGAGGATCAGTCGTCACAGATTAAAAATCAGCTGTAGCAATTTGGATCGTGCCCGTTACAGCTCCGGCTGCGGTAGCTTGGAGAGCGGCTACCAGCAGCAGAGCAACTTCCAACGTAAGACTGTTGGCTGCCGGGATAACATACGTGATCACAGGTGCGTTAACACGGGTAACGACAAGATTAACCGGATTCGCACCCGTATTATTCACGGTAATTGTAGCATTACTGCCGCCATTCAAGTTTTCAAAAAAGGATTTACCCACACCCGCAGCGAGATTATAGATTTGCGAAGGTAAAAGGATCGCCATAGAACTCACCTCCCTTGCGTTCGATAGTGTATTCTATGCCTTCCAACCTATGAACGTAATTGTTAATTGACTCAGGAATAAGACACAATTTACGAGATTTATAGATTAACGCACCTTAAAATACACAAAAGAGGGGTTGCCCTCTCAGATTCTTGCAGAACCTGCGGACAACCCCTTTTAAATAATGGAAACTTACCTAGAGTATAAAGCCATTTGTATATTGCCTTTGTATCCTTATTTTACGATAATGCTCAATTCCTGCGGACTAAAACGGGAAGGGGCGGAAACCTTCACGCAAATATTGCCAGCCTCACCCTTCGTACGAATCCAGAACGCAATACGCCCGCCAATGAGCGCCAAGCTGGATGGGCCTATCAATTCACCCACTCCCTCGACCTCCACCGAAACGGGATCAGCATAGAACGGCAAGCCGTTGCCGTATTCGTCCAAAGCGTCCACCACCACTCTCGTCACGTCCCAATCACCCGCCTCCAGCACGGTATCGTCTGCGGACACCCGCAGCTCCGTCGGCACCGGATTACGAGAGTAGCGTCTGCGAATCACTTCTTGACCGTCCACATACCCGATGAGCACCGCATCTTCCCACTTCATGCCCCATTGGCCTGTCAGCTCGTCGATAACGACGGGAGGATGTGGAAGCGCCGGGTACTTCTCTCGGCTCGGACGATAAACTCCCTTGCGCTCATCACCGTAGATAAACTCCACCTCATCACAATTGGTGAACACGACCAGCGGCACGATGCCTCCTATATTTCGCTCACCACGGGACCAATACGTAACCGGCTCCATCACAATTTCCTGCTCGGCATGCTTCTGGCTGCGGTACACATTTGCTGCAAATTTAGGCAGACGAAACATATCCATGACACCGTGATAGCAAATTTTATCGCCAGAACCAAAGTCGGCATGTGTATTATAGTCAAAAGCACACCAGCCAATCGCTCCGGCAATGCCCTCATCGGCATAGGAGGCATTTTGCACTCGTGTATGGCGCAGTGCATGCTCCATCACCCGTTCCTCCTGATCAAAACGTTTGGTCGGATACATATGCCCGTTATATTCCGTTACCAGATAAGGGACCGGGTGATCCAGCTTTGTAACAAAAGACGGCTGGCGCAAGCCTGTCGTTTCACCATCTACGCCCTCTGTATCATCATACGTATCGAAATTGCGAATTTCCTTCGCCAAATATTTTTTATGCCCACCGTCATGAACAAAATCGTTCATCGTATATACATCTTCCAGCAGCTCGCTGCCTACAATATAACGCACACCGCCCGTAGCGCGGGTCGGGTCCAGCTTGCGTGCAAGCTCATTGGTACGGGCGTACAGATCATGGTCATCCTGCGATTCATTAATCCGTACACCCCAGATCACGATGGATGGATGATTGCGATCACGGATAATCATGTCCTCTACGTCCTTTACTGCCTGTTCCTTCCAGGCTTCACCGCCGATATGCTGCCAGCCCGGAATTTCCTCAAAAACGAGCAATCCAATCTCATCACAACGATCCAGAAAATGACGGGACTGCGGGTAATGCGACGTCCGCACCATGTTCAGACCCAGTTCTTCTTTGAGTATATCGGCATCACGTCGCTGCGCTCTTTTGGGCATCGCATAGCCGACATACGGGTAAGACTGATGGCGGTTCAAGCCGAGCAGCTTGAGCTTCCGCCCGTTCAGGTAAAATCCATCCGGCTGGAATTCGGCTTCGCGGAACCCGAAGCGCACGGTCAGCTGATCCAGCTCTTCCCCGTTACGCAGCAGCGTCAGCTCTGCTTCATACAGCTTGGGATCGTCCAGCTCCCACAGTTGTAGACCGTTCAGCTCTTTCAGCTCCAGTGCCATATCGCCCGCAGTCACTGCTGTCGGTCCGGTCTCCGCCTTCAAGCTGTCTCCATCCAGCAGCCGTAAGCCGACCGCTAGATCATCCTGCTGAGCATCCATTCCCTCCAGCTCGACGGTCACACGTACCGCTTTGCTCGCCGCGAGCGGCTCCGGCGTCTGGACGAATACCGCTCCGAAATGCACAGGCTCGACGATTCGCAGCTGCACCTCCCGGTAAATGCCGCCGTAGGTCAGATAGTCGATGACTGCCCCAAAGGGAGGAATGTCGTCCCGTTCCGTAGAATCGACGACAACCGTGAGCATATTGGAACCGCCATATTCAGCAAGCTCGGTCAATTCAATGCTGAATGGTGTATAGCCGCCTTTATGCTCACCCGCCTTTACTCCGTTCAAATATACCTGTGCATAGGACATAACCCCTTCAAAATCGACATACACCCGCTTACCCTTGGCATCTGCCGGAACATCCAGTTTTCTTTTGTATGTGGAAACAAACTGAAACGCCTTGTCGTCAAAATAATTATACGGCAGCTCCACATTGGTATGCGGCAGCAGAATGGGTTCATACCGACTCACATCAATCCCTGCATTTACTTCACTCTCGACATATTCAGGACGGTAAAACCACTGGTCATTCAACGGCAAAATGGTACGCATGGGCAGTCACCTCAACCTTTTATTTTTTACTCTTATATAGAGTAAAATATTCAAGTAAAAATAACGAGTAAAACTTAGTAAAATAAATATATTCCTAATGTAAGCATTTACAAAACAATTGTCAATTCTATTTTTGTATCTGCTCATAGTAAAAAAAAGCTCCGGTAAACTGGAGCTGTTCAAATCAACATCATTTTATTGGGTATAGGTATGCAGCGGCGCACTGCTGTTGCGAATCATCAGCTCGGTCGGAATGGTAACCTTCCGCCCCACCTCGTTCGGACCGTTACGCACCGTATGCAGCAAAAGCTGAACGCCTGTCTCTCCCATCAGCTCGGTATACGTTTTGACCGTTGTCAGGGAGGGAGTCAAATATTCGGCTGTCGGAATATCATTGAAGCCAACGATTGAGATACGTTCCGGGACAGCAATACGATGCTGTTCCAGCGCCTTCAATGCTCCAATAGCCACTGAATCGCTCGCAATGAAGAAAGCCGTAGGCAGATGCTCCGAGCCTGCGAGGATCGCAGCTTCCATCGCCCGAAAGCCATCTGCCGCCGTTCCGCCGCACTCATGAACGTCATCCGATGTACATAATCCGTGCTGCTCCTTGTACTGCAAAAAAGTCTCATAGCGGGCATCCAGCTCTGCCAGTCCAGCATCATGGGCTTGTTCATCCCGCCCCATGCCCACATATCCGATATGACGATGCCCCGCGTCCATCAAATAATCCAGTGCATCGGCTGCAGCGCGCGCGAGGTCAATGACTACATAGTCTGCGCCCATGCGCTCCACCGAGTGATCCAGAAAGACACAAGGAACGGGCAGCTCCAGCATGTGCTCTACCTCTTGGCTGCTAAAATGTCCCAGCACAATTAGCCCGTGCAGCCCTTCAGACAAAGTCTTCAGGGCGACCAAATCTTCCCGTCTGAAAATGCGCTCCAGCTGCGCCCCGCTTTGGCGGCACTCTTTTTCCACACCAAACCGGATGGACAGATAATAAGGGTCCTCCAATTCCTCGTATGCACTCATCCAGTGCACCATCCCCAGTCGGATCGGACCCTCCGCCTTTTTGCGGGGCTGACGGCCGATACCGCCATTTTTACGTTTAACAGTCGTATATTTCATCCGTTCGGCAACTTCAAAAATTTTACGCCGCGTTTCCTCTGACACCGACAAAGTTTCATCATAATTCAGTACTCGGGAGACCGTGGATATAGAAACCTCAGCCTCCTGAGCGATATCTTTTAACGTAGGCATTGCAGACTCCTTTAATGGTTTTACTTCATTTTTACGTCCTTTTACTGTTATCTTACCCGTCGTACCCGTGCAACACAACCCATCATCTGAAAAGCCCAACCCATTTTTTTCATATATAAGTCCAATCATGATAAAATATATATCATTAGAGTTTTGGAAAATTCCCATTATATCAGTAATGACGCCAAGGAGGATATACACATGAAACAGGAACTGATCGACCGCCTGACCACTTATGTTCAGGTAGATACCCAATCCGACGAAAGCAGCCACACCTGCCCCACCACACCAGGACAGCTCACATTGGGCAATCTCCTGGTAGATGAATTAAAAACCATCGGCATGACGGACGTAACCATTGATGATAACGGTTATGTGATGGCGACCCTTCCTTCCAATACGGATAAAGAGGTTCCCGTCATTGGCTTTCTCGCACACCTTGATACGGCAACCGAGCTGACTGGCGCAGGGGTAAAACCGCAACTGACAGACTCTTATGACGGAGGAGATATCACGCTGAATGCGTCGCTTGATGTGGTGCTTTCTCCACGTGAGTTTCCCGAGCTGGCGCAATATAAAGGCCACACCCTGATCACCACAGACGGTACCACCCTGCTTGGAGCAGACAACAAAGCCGGGATCGCAGAAATCATGACAGCCATACACTACCTGATAGATCACCCGGAAATCCAGCATGGCAAGATCCGCGTTGCCTTTACACCGGACGAGGAGATTGGAAGAGGACCGGAACGCTTTGACGTAGCTGCTTTTGGTGCTGAATATGCTTATACCGTGGATGGTGGACCGCTCGGAGAACTGGAGTATGAGAGTTTCAACGCGGCAGCCGCCCATATTACCATTCACGGGGTGAATGTCCATCCCGGCACAGCTAAAAACAAGATGATTCATGCCGCCAAAATTGCCATGGAACTGCATAGCCGTCTGCCTGTGGATGAAGCCCCGGAATATACGGACGGATACGATGGCTTCTATCATCTGCTGGAATCCACAGGCACGCCAGAGCATGCAAAGCTGTACTATATTATCCGTGATTTTGACCGTAAGAGCTTTGAAAACCGGAAGGCTTATTTAACGAACGTGGTCAAAGAGCTGCAAGCCGCTTACGGAGAAAATCGCATTACGCTGGAGCTGAGAGATCAGTATTACAACATGAAGGAGAAAATCGAGCCTGTCAAACATATCGTGGACATTGCGTATGAAGCGATGAAAAAGCTGAATATTGAGCCTATTATCAAGCCAATCCGCGGCGGTACAGACGGTTCACAACTGTCCTATATGGGACTGCCTACACCGAATATTTTTACGGGTGGAGAGAACTATCACGGTAAGTTTGAATATGTATCGGTGGACAACATGGTGCTTGCGGCCAAGGTAATTGTTGAAATCGTTCAATTGTTCGAACAGCGCGGCAAGTGAAACCATGCAGCAGCTAGCCAATAATCTGACGTCGTATATCGTAAAATAAATAATCGGCATAAAAAAGGGGAGCCCACTGAACGCAACATGCGTAAAAGTGTGCTCCCATTATTGTCAATGGCCCTGCCGGACCTCCTCATGATGGAAACTCAAAGCTCAACTACGATGAGAAAAGACACCATGATTTGAAGGATGCAGAGGGTTTAATCCTCCTGCTGCATCTGCTACCGGAAGAGTAATACTAAGAAACGCCAAGACCATAGTTACCGAGATTAATGCCTTTTTCATTATGAATCCCCCTTAATAAAATGGTTTGATATTGCTCTTGCTGTGACGGTGTTGCCAAATCTCGATAAGCCTCAAACAGAGTAACCAGCGTCCTGAAATCAGCATCTGCTTCCACACTAACTGAAAATTGCAGGGAGACAAGGACATAGTTCAAAGCAACGGCGTACTGCTGCTTTTTGAAATAATAAATAGCTAACTGGTTGACCAGCTTTATATAATATACGCGGTTCCCTCTATCTTCATAACTTTCAAATATCTCGATATCGTCAGCAAAATCGTTCAGCAGGTCGTCTATATCCCAATTATTCAAATTAGCCGCTTCGGCAATACCAATCAGTCCTGGAAGTATTTCCTCGTCATTATTGTGAAGAAATTGAACATATTCAGGCACAAGCTCCCTTTTGCCCGAAAGTAATTCAATGGTATATAAATTGGCTTTGGCGAGAAATCGGAATCTCTCCACTTCTTCTTGACCGCTCTGATCCAGCCCCATAAACCAACCCATTTCGCCATACTTCATAATATAATCTCTGGCTTCCTGATACTTGCCCTTATTTTGATAATAAATAGATTTAGCCAGATAGCTGTAAGCATAATAAAACACCAGCGGGTGTTTGGTGTCCAGTGTCTCGTATATGCCGTCCGCAGCGTTTCTCAGTTGGGCATGATACAGGCTTGCTGCCAACGTATGCATATAGTCTGCAACCTTGTTCGCTTCATCCCAATCATTATGCGTGTAGCTGAGTCTAAACAACTCACAAGCTTTATCGAGTTCGTGGCTGTCCGACAACAAATAAATGGCCTCCCTTTGGTTCAGGACCTCTTCCACTAAAACCCGCCTCCCTACTTGAAAATTACGGTTTCTCCTAGCCTATCACTATTCTTCAGGGGCACCTATGCTGCTAATTTCTATATTTTTGCATACCAGTATATTACAAATATAGTCAAAAACTTACTCGAAGTCAATTCAATAATAGGAAAATTATTTTTTTTGCAACCTGACAATGCTGTGTACGGTTAAACAGGCTGCGAATAGTTGGTTCCCACAGGCCCCTCCTCACAGGTGGTTTTAGAAAGCTACAGTATCGTCCGGGTAACTACGTTACGAATTAGTGCGTACTTTTCAAGCGGATATCGTGGCCTTACAATCAGACCTGTGCATGGAATCCAGAATAAGCAGCACTCAACAAAGCATGTACCCGTTGATCAAATACAAATTTACCAAAGGAGTGAAGTTAATAACATGGAACTTCAACTGGCTTTAGACTTAGTAGATATCCCGCAAGGTATTGCATTGGTAAAGGAAGTAGAGTCATATATTGATATCGTCGAAATCGGTACGCCGATTGTCATCAATGAAGGACTTCATGCGGTAAAAGCAATGAAGGAAGCATTCCCGAATCTGAAAGTGCTTGCTGACCTCAAAGTGATGGATGCAGGCGGTTATGAAGTGCTAAAAGCATCCGAAGCTGGTGCAGATATCGTTACGATTCTGGCTGTAGCTGAAGATGCAACGATCAAAGGCGCCGTAGAAGAGGCTAAAAAACAGGGCGGCAAAAAAATCCTGGTGGACATGATCGGCGTTAAAAACCTGGAGCAACGCGCCAAAGAAATCGACGCACTCGGCGTAGACTATATCTGTGTGCATACGGGCTACGATCTGCAAGCGGAAGGAGAAAGTCCGTTTGAAGCACTGCAAACGGTCAAAAAAGTCGTAAAAAACTCCAAAACAGCCGTAGCTGGCGGCATTAAGCTGAGTACATTGGCTGAGGTAGTGAAAGCTCAACCGGATTTGGTTATTGTTGGCGGTGGAATCACTGGCGAGGATGACAAAAAAGCTGTAGCTTCCCAAATGCAGCAGCTCATCAAGCAAGGTTAATTCCAATGGAAACCTCTCAATATTTATCCCAGGTACTCAAGGAGCTGCAGCTGGTTCCACAACTGATCAGTGATGCGGAATCGGAACAGCTGATTCACTCCATCACCGCTGCGAACAAGGTGTTCGTCGCCGGGGCGGGCCGTTCAGGATTCATGATCCGTTCGCTGGCGATGCGGCTGATGCATATGGGAATTCAAGCATACGTGGTTGGGGAAACCGTAACGCCCGGCTTGGGTGAAGGTGATCTGCTGATTATAGGCTCAGGCTCAGGCGAAACCAAAAGCCTGACCTCCATGGCGGAAAAAGCGAAGAAGCTCGGGGCCTCCCTGGCGCTTCTAACCACTTCTCCAGAGTCCACCATTGGCAAGCTGGCTGACATTATCGTCAAGCTGCCCGGCGCCCCCAAGGACCCGGCCAACAAGGATTACCAGACGATTCAACCCATGGGCTCATTGTTCGAGCAAACCCTGCTGCTGTACGGTGACGCCTTGGTGCTCAAAACGATGAAGCTGCGCAAGCTGACCTCGGAATCAATGTTTGGCCAACACGCCAATTTGGAATAGAACGATTATCCCTGCAATATCTAGACAGGCTGTCTCGTACATGTCAAAACATGTGAAGGACAGCCTGCTTTTGTTCTCTATTTTTCCGCAATTACCCTTTTATCAAGCCTATACCTTCGTAGATTACATGCCAATTAATGCTCCGGTGAAACCGCCATTGCGTTCGGGCGAGACCGCATAGCTTTGCTCACCCGTTTTCACCCAGTTATTTGTTACTTCCCGCTGACAGCGCCGGAACCTTGGACGGATCAACCAGCGCCCAATAGGCATATTTGGCCTTTAACCGTTCGTCGAACAGCAGCGGCTTATCCAGCCGGGCAATCGGGAAATTACTAAGCCACGTATTTCCGTCATCCGTACCCCAAATGGTCACATTGCTGATATGCTCCTGCTGTCTGGAGAACATATCGAACAACTCCCGATAGCGGTGAGCCTGCCGGATCAGCATGGATTCAGGTATCGTTTCGTAGCGATCCGTATCATTGGAATAGAGGCCCATATCAAGCTCCGTGATCTGGTTGTCCAGGCCGAGCGAAGCAAACTTTTCGATGGATTGCTCAATCTGGCTAATAGAAGGGAACTCCAGGCGAATATGCGATTGGTGACCTACACCATCGATCGGTACTCCTTTAGCGAGCAAATCACGCACCAAATTGTACAGGAAATCCCGTTTTTTCGGTTCATCCGTGTTGTAATCGTTGATGAACAGCCGGGCATTAGGGCCTACTACTTCCCTCGTGACACGGAACGCTTTTTCAATATAATCCGTACCGGTAATCTGATACCACATGCTGCGGCGCATACCGCCCGGCTGGTCAGGATCAATGACTTCATTCACCACATCCCAGTCGGTGATATCATTTTTATAACGGGCTGCAACTGTACGAATATGCGTCTCCAGTCGATCCAGCAAAAGCTTTTTATTCTCGGGAGTCGGTGTCATCGGCTGTCCATTCTTATCCTTAAACATCCAGTCCCCGGTCTGGTTATGCCATACCAAAGTATGGAAGCGAATCGCCAGTCCGTGCTGTTTGGCAAATTGTACAATCTTGTCCGCCTCTTCCCAATGGAACTGTCCCTCGGACGGCTGCAAGGAGGCGGGCTTCATCTCATTTCCTGCCACGATGCTGTTAAAATGCTTTTGTACCAGCTCACCGTAAGCCCCTTCGGTCTGAAATGCCATAATCGCTGTACCAATGTTGAATTGCCCCTGATATATTCCATGCAAAGAGGGGATATCCTTCTCAATAGCCAGCGGAGGCACAAGAGACAGCTCAAAATCATCCATATAAAAGGAGGATGTTCCTGCTGCCGTTTCCAAATACATAGAAACTGCATCTGCATCATGCGCAAGCGTATACGTTCCCGACAAATGCGCCCATCCCCCTGTCGTGATCGCCGTATCGCCTATCACCGTTTCATACGCGCTTTTACCCTGATAATCGCGCTGCACGCTAAGTCTCACTTTGGCAGGCTGCTCGCCGGGCGCCAGCTTCACCCAGGCACTGACCGTATATTGGCTGCCCTTTTGCAGCTTGGCTGTCACATCCAGCTTAGGCCCGGCATATGCCTGTTGTCTGCCTGTAGTTAGCAGGCTGTACGAGCCGGTTCGCGCATCGGCATTCGAAGCCTGCACCTTCTCGGACCCTAAACGGGATACCCAGCCCTGAGTTGTACCCTCTTCAAAACCGGCGGATACGATACCATCGGTCGGTTCCGTTGGAGATGGAGTGACTGGCGTTTCCGACACCTGTCTGATTTCCACCTCATCCACATAATATGCCTGTGCAGGATTCGAGTTTTCGATATACAGCTTCAATGCATCCATATTCCCGGTAAACTTATATCTCCCTTGAAGTTTGACCCACGCTGTATCTGCTGTCTCCGTTTGTGCTACTGTCTTCCATTCTGTAGACCCGCCTGTCGACTGCTGCTCCACCGTCAGCTTAATCACGCTTGGAACCGCAGCTTTGCCATCCAGCTTCACATATCCACTGATTTCATATTCTACGTCCGGCTGCAAAAGCGGCTTCACATCCAGCTCCGCTCCGTTCCAGTTAGCCGTGCGGGAAGTTGTCTTGAGACTGTGCGTGCCGCCGTATGCAGCCTCCGAGACGGATGCAATTTGGGTATTACCCCCTCGCGGCTTCCAGCCCTCGCTGTTTCCTTGCTCAAATCCATATGTCCCGATCGTTTTATTCACACCCGCCGTCGCCAGCATGGTCTTCGAAACCAGCGGGGAATGTTCCACAGACGGAGCCGCCTTCACTACGGCCCCTCCACTCCATGCGACAGGCAGCAACAGTGCCCCAGACAGCATCACACAAAAAGTTGTATACCTATATGACCGCAAAGCAATTCCTCCAATACTCAATTTTTTTGAATTCGTTTTTGTACCAGTGAATTTCAGTTGCTTTATCCTTTGACCCCTCCCAGAGTCATTCCCTTTACAAAATATTTTTGTAAAAATGGGTAGACCAAAATAATAGGCACAGAAGCGACAATCGTCATCGTGGCCCGAATGGAAGTAGGAGTAACCGCCTTCGCCATATTTTCCGAGCCTGCGAACTGGCTGGCATAGTCCTGAGCGTTCACGGACGTATTGGAATTTTGTAGGATTTTCATCAGCTCATACTGGAGGGTGCTCCATTGCTCATACGACGAATTGTACAAAAACACATCGAACCAGGAATTCCATTGCGAGACCGCCGTGAACAGGGACACCGTCGCCAGTACCGGTACACAGAGCGGCAACACAATGCGCACAAAAGTGGCAAACTCCCCGGCCCCGTCAATACGCGCCGACTCCAAAATCCCTTCCGGCAATCCTTCAATAAAGGATCGAATCACAATGACGTTAAACACTCCGATCAGCCCAGGCACGATATACACCCAGAAGGTGCCAAGCATCCCCAGCTCCCGTACCAGCAGAAAGTTCGGAATCAACCCACCGTTAAAATACATGGTCAAAATAAAAGCAATCGAGACAAATTTGCGCAGCACATACTCCGGCCGGCTGATCGTATACGCTACCATCGCGCAGCAGAACACCGAGGTTACCGTGCCCGCAACCGTACGCAGTACAGAAATCAATGTAGCATGGAAAATCGTCGCTTCCTTAAACACAAATTCATAATTGCTCCACGTGAATTCACGCGGCCACAAATAAATGCCTCCCCGAATCGAATCATTTGCTTCATTAAGCGAAACCGCCAGGGTATTCAAAAACGGATACAGCGTTACCACCATCAGACACAACATAAACACCATATTGCACGCATCAAAAATCCGATCCGAGGGCGCCCGAAATCGCCCATGCAAGGCCTTCCCTTTGCCCATGACTTCCTCCCCTTTCTAAAAAATAGCCTGGCCATCCGGCTGGGCACCCTAATTCAATTCATTTTTTTGAAGCTGGTTGGTGTTGTTATTTGGGAACTGTTATTTGAGTGGTTATATTAGTGGCAATTGGAGTGGACTATTGTGAATTATTAGTGTTATTAGAAGTTGTACATTAGCTCGTTTATAAGATCTTGATAAGGTCCGCGAATCGGCCTGTTAAAAATCCCCCCTTTACCTGTAGTATGCAAGAGCAAGCACCTTCTGCTATCGCCACCATTAGCTCACCCCTAAAAGAACAAGCGATAACGAAGCTGAGCCAGCCATCATGACGCAGTTGCCCCAAGGAAGCGCGAGCCACGCGCCTTCCCTTAAGCCCTTCCCTGCCCCAACCCTCAGTTCTATAAAAAAGTGACTTTATGGCGGGTAGCAGCGGAGCGGGCAGAATTGTTCTGGAGAAGCGGTAGCGTTCGGCTAAAAGCTTTCCAGAGGAAAGCTCGCATCGTAAGCATAAGCTATCCCCGGATTCCAACCTCTAATGTTTTATGATAAAAAGGAATCCGGGGATAACAGCGATCGGAAGAACAATCTGCACGCGAAGCGACCTTCTCCCCCCCGTAACTCACTCTTTTCTAGAACAATCTCTCCTCCCCTAACCGCTTCGCAATATGATTGGCGCTAAACAGCAAAATAAAGCTGACTACTGTTTTAAACATCCCGGCAGCAATCGAAAGCGAGAAATTGCCCATCTGGATACCATATTTCAGCACGAAGATGTCCAGATTTTCCGAATAGTCGACGTTCATGCCGTTACCCAATAAATATTGCGGCTCAAAGCCGGATTCCAGCAGATTGCCGATGTTCATAATGAGCAGAATGATGAATACAGGCTTTAACCCCGGCAATGTCACATGCCAAATCCGCTGAAAACGCCCTGCTCCGTCGATCTCAGCCGCCTCATACTGCGAGGGATCAATCATCGTCATCGCGGCCAAATAAATAATGGTGTTCCAGCCGACATTTTTCCATACCTCCGATGCGCCGAGAATTCCCCAAAAATAGCTTCCCTCTCCCAGCCACAGGATAGGCTCCTTGATCAGTCCAAGCCACATCAGCACCTCATTGACAATGCCGCCGTCCGCCGACAGCGCTGTACTGATAATGCTGGCCGCCACCACCCACGAAATAAAGTGCGGCAAGTAGCTGATCGTCTGCACCACTCGCTTGAACACAATCTGACGAAGCTCATTCAGCAAAATCGCCAATGTTATAGCGGTAACGAAGCCCAGCACAAGGTTAATGAAGCTCATCGCCAGCGTATTGCGCATCACCCGCAAAAAATGTTCATCCTGAAACAGAAAACGGAAATGCTTCAACCCGACCCATTGCTGATCAATCAGCTTACGGGCAGGCTTAAAATCCTGAAAGGCAATCGTCCAGCCCCAGATGGGTAAATACTTGAAGATAAATAGCCAGATTAAAAAAGGAACGGACATCCATACCAGTGCCCGCTGCTGATTCAGTCTGTGCATAAATCCCCTAAAGCCGGTTAGCCGTGAGGATGGCAAAGGGTCCGGGGAGGTCGTGGCAACTGTCGTGCGGCCCATAGATGCTTCCTCCTTTACTTTTTATCGGCAATATCTACTTTTTTTGTAACCTCCTTCGTGATCAGTTCCTCATACGCCTTCACATCCAGCTTGTTGAATTCAGTAGTATATTCATTCCAAATCGCGTCAAACTGCCCCGGTGCGGACAACACCAAACGCGGGAAATATTTGCGCTGCAGGTCGCCCTTCTTTTGCTGGAAGAGCTGCGCAGGTGAGCCTTGAGCAATCGGGATGCTCCAGGCCGGATACCATGGGCGCTTGTCAGGTGCGGAAAACATTTGCGAAAAGGACTCTACACCATAGACTTTTAGCAGCTTTTGATCTCCTTCAGTGTAGGACATACGCGCAACCTCAGGCTGCCGGCCCGGACTGACCGAGTTGCCGTCAGGCAGGGAGGAGCCGTTGCCGTATCGCGGCCAATTATATTCAAAATATTTGAACCCGAAGGACTCGCGGAACGCATCCAGCGTTGTCTGCCTGATTTGCTCCTTCGTCCGGTACATGCGCCCTTTTTCATCTATATCATAGGTTTCGCCCTTAACTCCCCAGTGGGATAACACTTGATTTTCGTCTGTCAGCAGGTTGTCAAAAAACTTGATCATACGCACCGGGTCCTTGGCGCTGACCGTAATTCCAATGCCCCGGTTATTAATGAATGATGGAGGATCAAGGTACTGATCCTTAATGTTTTGATCGTATACAACGGGCAACCCTAAATACTCCAAATCATCATTCCCCGACTGCTTGGAGGCTTCCTGAAGATTATTCAACGCCTGCCCTACCTGCCAGCGGTAGTCAAAAAAGCCCAGCACCTTGCCCGAGGTCAGCTTCGCTAAGTATTGGTCGTAATTGTCCACAAAGGATGATTTATCAAACAGGCCCTCCGCATTGAGCTGATTTAGCGCCTTCAGATACCGTTTCGTGATTTCCTCATCCCCATAATCCGTGGCCTGATGCGATTTCATATCAATGATTGTGCCGCCATCGTTCGGATAACCTGCCAGGTGCATGGGTGCGTTCGTAAAAGCAAAGAACTTATCCTGCGTGGTTAGCGACAAGTACCCGGTCAAGCCTTCGTCTGCATGCTTTTTCGCGTAATTGCGAATCAGAGCCAAATACTCGTCGAACGTTTTGATTTTTGGGTACCCTGCTTCCTTCAACACCCTGCGCTGCACCCAAAAGGCTCCCTGCTCCACGTTAGGCGCAGGCAAATAATCGCCTATCACCGCGCTGAGCGGCAAAAAATAAATATTCCCGTCCTCCGCCTTCATCAGGTTGTAATACGGTCCATATACGCGCTTGATATTCGGTCCATATTTATCGATCAAATCATTCAGGGGAATAAAGGCCCCGGCATCCAGCAGCTTATCAATCGTGCCCTCAGGCACAATGGCGTCCGGGTAATCGTTACTGGCAATAAACGTACCGATCTTCGTGTTGGCATCCCCCACCAAATGCTCCAGCTTCCAGTTTACGCCCGTCTGATCCTCCAGAATTTTGCCGATCCGCGTCTCATTCGTATTGATGTCCTTGCCGGCGTTGGCATTAAAATACGTGAACGTGACCTTCTCCTTGCTATCTCCCGACGCAGCCTCCTTGCCTGCACTTCCCGAGCAGGCAGTGATCATAGATACCATCATGATGAATACCAGACCCAACATTCCGAATCTTTTGCTTGCCATGCCAGACAATCCCCTTTCGGCCTCTTTGTTGGTTAATTGTGGACACCAAATTGTAAGCACTTTCATTTTATAAAATGCCATGAATTTCGATCACCTGACAATCTAAAGGTTTTGCTTAGGAAACTAAAGGTGGATTATTTACGGAAACTAATGCTTGAACATCCAGAAGCCAAGCAGAGCGAACATGCCGAATGGCTTGGCGTGTTACAAAGCCGAATATCTCAGTTAGAAAAATTATTATAGGTTGGTTCTGTCCAGGTCTTACGACATGACCTTGAGAAACAAAACAAAGAAGCTCCCGACCTTCATCGGACTGAGAACTCCTTTGTTTTGTTCAGATATTATCTTGTGTCCAAAGACAGGGAACCGGCTAATGCACAAGGTATTAACGGAGAAGAGTGTCGTATCCCTTCTTAAATTAAAATCTCGCATCTGTAGAGGACTCACTCACCATCCCAAATTTAGTAAAATTCTCACGACCTTGTGCAAGTGTCATAAGGTTAGGTGAACTACAGTTCAGAGGATCTGTGTTACCATATCTTCCTAAAAGCAAACTGGGCAGATATCGTATTCACCCTTTGTTGGAAGTGTCTTAAATTCACAACATGGATAAGTATTAAGTACTTCCGGCAACCCCTCAACCCCATGATTCGAATTCAGGATGTCAGAAATTCGTTTCGATAAAAGCTCGTTTTTGACTCGGTTTCCCTGCCGTTGATTACGGTCTTTGCCCCTGCCGCCACTACTCATTTGGCTTGGCGTAAGACCTGCATACTTGGCTAGCTTGTCAGCACTGGTAAATCGGCTAATGTCTCCGATTTCAGCCACGATAGCCGAAGCGGTTACGTTATCAATACCCGTAAAGGTGTTCAGCTTGAAGTCTAGCTTCTGCATGATGTCTCGGATGTGATTCTCCACATCGCTCATTTCACGATGAACGTCACGGATTTGATTCACATGGCTTCGGACAAGGAAATCCCGATGCTCCTGACCGTTCCGCTTCGTGTTCACGTCTGCTTGAACACCTTCAAGGATGAGGGCTGCTTTCTTGGTTGAACATACGTTATCGCTGTTCTTTCGAAGGAACTGCGTTCGGTACGGTCTCTTTGACCGTCTCCGGGCCACCCCAAATGTCGTAGGTGTAACTGTTCAGTTCCTTACCTGCACTATCACTCAAGCCTACCACATCACCGTGGCCATTTAGTTCGTAATTTTGAAACTACCCACTTTCCTTGTCCCACAGTTGGCCGGACGTCATATACAAATGCCTATTCACTTCGCTGGTATCAAGCAAACCGTTCGGTACATAAGCTGCGTCCCGAATCCGGGGAAATCGTAGCACCAAACTTCCTGCACAACTTGCTCTATAGAATGTTTGTCTCGACAACTCCATTCTAACTGAGGGCTTTGAATACGGCTCTCCCTTCATTTTCTGGAAGCCCTTTTTACACAATTATATGGTCTCAACTAAGCATGATCCTCAAGGTTAGCAGAATAATTTCTTAACCATTATTTAAACTCTCTAAAATCTCCCCAGCAATCCGATCTACCTCTTCCATTTTATCATCCAAACTGGGATGCATACTAAGTTCTTCTAGCTCTAATGCTATCTCTCCAATTACATTATTAGGAAGATATCTGCAAAAATCTTCGAGTATAAAGTACTTCCAATTACTATCATCAGATTTTAATATTTTTTTCAAGTCTGGAACTAAATCCATGTCAAACTGAAATAAAATATTTCTAATTTCCGATGAAATTGGCCAATTACTATCTTTTAACCAAGTAAAAAGTTCAGCTATTATGGGTCTAATTTGTTCTTTTTCTAAACGTTTCAACTGATTTATATTATTAAAATCAGATTTGTGCCTAGGAATAAAGTCTTGCGATCTCACCATATAACCCCTCTCAAATAATCAGTATTTTATTGATATACTTTTTAATATCTCAGTTAAATAATAAGGCGACTCGTTAGCTTTTTCTCTAGAAGCTATCCACATTTTATGCTCGTAAGGATCAATGGCACTAACCGAAACATGCCCCGTAGCGGGGTTATCTATTACTGCTTTGAGTACACCAGTTGCATTGACTGCTTCTACAGTAGTAAGAGTGCCTTTATCCCCCACCACTTTTAGAAAATAAGAAAGTCCAGATGTATCCACAGTTCTTGGCGTCAGATTTACATTCGTACCACTCCCACTTCTATAAATTGTTCTAGGTTTAAGAGTAGTATTTGTATCTACTTTTGTTTTACTAGCCTCTATTCCAATTGCTGCACTAATTCCTATAGCCTGAATTAGAGAACATTCAGCACTGGGTAGGTGAAAAGAAAAGACCAAGCAAGAATTATCTTGACTTGGTCTTCCAATTGAATCTTATAGTAACTGAGCAATCGAATGATAAGTGCCTTCCGTTATAAATATTCCAGTGATTCGTTCGTTAATAAATCTCGTCACGTCAAGTGCATCATAGTTTTTGTCTATTTCATCTTCCTTATAGACTAACTTGACATTTGCTAGCCCCTGTTCAACTAATTGCTTACCTATTTTAGTTTTTCCTTGTTGTAAATAGTGTTGCCCCAAATCAACAAAGTTTTTTACATGATGATTGCATATGCTAATAGATTCATTTAAGAGTTCAATAAACCTTTTTGAGTCAATAGACTTATAATGCCATGCAAGTAAATATAAGATAATCGCATTCGTTGAACTATCAGATTTCTTTTTTAATTCCAATAGGTTTCCTAATTGGTTTTCACTCATACCTCCTAGAAACCACTCAGAGAAAAATGATAACAAAATTGTGAATATGGGATTATCATGATGATTACTAAGTGCTAATTCCAATAATAATACTGCTCGTGCATAGTCCCCTAATGGAGTCAATGTTTCAAGTATAACCACCCTCGCCCAAGCATCAATATCTTCAGGCGTTTTCTTAAGATAATCCAAAAGTAACTCTTCAGCTTTTTCAAGTGTAAACTCGTTGGGTGATTTAACTAATTGCATAACAGTACCTTGAAGGGTCAAATCATTCATTTTATCACCCTTTTCTAATTAATAAGGTTGCCGATTACCCGTGTAGCTTTTCCCATAAATGCGTCAACATTAATTATTGTGCCATTCGCATCCGCATAAAATCTTATTGTTACATCGTAACCATTAATGTTTGAATACATTTGATTCGAACCCTGTTGGATTTTCTTAGGGTTAACAGAGCCAATTTTACCGGTCACACTATTAAAGATAGATTCTCTTTCCTTCCCTAATTTCATGATTCCACCCTTAATATGATCCAGAGAGAACATATGATCTTCATAACGCTTATATAAATTAGTTTTGAAGTTAATATTTGTAAAACATGGCCCAGTATTATGCACCCAAATCTCAAGGTCACTAACGAAATAGTTATGGAACTCATCAACAGTCATGTTGTAAACCGTGATGTGCTTGTGTTCCACTTTAATACTGTCTACCTTAAGTGTATTCCCGTCACTCTGAACAAGCAAGTCACCAATTTTAAGGTCTTTGACAAACGTCCATCCCTTGCCTTTCACATAGAAAGGATGATTGAAGGTCGATTCAATGACTTGGTTACCCACTTTAATTTGGTAAATTTCATCCGTCTCGTGATTAAACGTAGCCGTGACCTCTTTATAAGCTACCTCACCCGTTGCCTCATCTTTGGAAAGAACCCATTCCCCAACCTCAATGTCCTCAATCGGTTTCTCTCCTTCATCTGTTTGAACCTTAGTGCCTGCTGTAAAACAATTACATTTACTTATAATATCTTTTGCTGTTTTGCCCGTACTAGCACTTTTACCTTTAGTTATTTTTGCTATTGCAGGTCCTTCTACAAGGGAACCACTTACAAAACTTGCACACTGTACATCATAGTAGCAACCCATAACTGCATCAGATATACCTGATTTATCCCATTTAACACGAGCCGCGCCTTTAGGATACCATGTACCTTGTTTCACTCCGGCAGCGTAAATAGACCGACCAAAATTAATGGAAATGGAATCTGGAATATAGTCTGCATTTTTACCTGAGCCACTGCAATATCCAGGGTGAGAATAATATTTCCCCCTAACCGTTGCTGTGCACCAATTCCCGGTTGGATCACTGTTTGTCAATGGATTGTTATGCACATACGTATATCCATTCAAACTCAGCGGACTCGTAATCTCGCCCTGATACGTATCCTCGCCCATAAAACGGGCTGTGCCCGGATCATACCAGCGAGCACGCAAATACTGAAGCCCGGTTGTGTCGTCCCAATACTCACCAGCATAGCGCAACACGTTCGGTACGGTCTCTTTCACCGTCTCCGGGCCACCCCAGATGTCGTAGGTGTAACTATTCAGTTCCTTGCCCGAACTATCACTCAGGCCTACCACATCACCGTGACCGTTGAGCTGATAATATTGCAACTGCCCGCTAGCCCTGTCTTGTCTGGCCCACAATTGACCGGACAAGTCATACACATAGGCGTACATAATCTTCGCTGTTCCGCCTACGACCTCAGCTTCAGCCATCAGCTTCGCTTCTTCGTCGTAGTAGTACCGGGTTGTTTTACCGCCCTCTGTACGCTCGTACAGCAGCCCGTCTCCGTTATAGTAGACTCACTATGCCCAAGTTACATGCAATCGTTTCTTGGGAGGGGAACGCTTCATCGTTCTCACCTAGATGACAGGATATTAAGCAATACACCTCGTTCATTCACGCTCAGCCCGTAGCATTCTCGTATCATATGCGGATTGGGTATAATATTAGAAATATTAGAGTTTTCCATGTGCTTACACTTAAAATGGGGAAATCGTTATCGTGGGAACGACCATTAGTCTAATTGTAAGAACTGATTCAGTCCATTCGGCACTGGGTTGCGGTGGATATAAAAAAGGCCTTGAA
The DNA here is from genome assembly GCF_002240415.1 of Paenibacillus kribbensis. Taxonomy (NCBI): domain Bacteria; kingdom Bacillati; phylum Bacillota; class Bacilli; order Caryophanales; family Paenibacillaceae; genus Paenibacillus; species Paenibacillus kribbensis. Next base: position 201,267 of record NZ_CP020028.1, on the reverse strand, counting down.
GGAGTTTAATTCCTCAAGGTCTCTCTGATATCAGTTTTCCTTGTTCAACCTTGCCATCGCTTCATCAAGTGTCTCGTATTGAATGTTATCGTATTCCCATTTTAAATGTCTGTTAATAGCCTTTGCCACGTCATCCCAAGTGCGGCGGATACAATCTTCCAAAATTTTATTGATTTCCTTTTCCACTAGTGACAAATCAAATTCATTGACTATAAATGTCGCCCTCCCATCTAAAAACTTGTCTTCTTCTAAAACGGCAAGTAGTCTTGTTGGTGTCATTATTCGAAAGTGGAAATAGTCCACACCTTCACTATTTTCTTCTCCAATATAAGCTGTTGCACCTATAACAAAATCATTCGACGTGTCTGGGTTTCCTATACAGTCGATACTTTTAAGTACAGGTCTTATCATACGAATTCCTCCTTTTTTTATTTGACAACAATGTGATAGTTACTGACAGCATTTCCATTTTTCCAAATTTCTAAATTTAGTTCATATTGATTGTTACCTTGTTTATAGCCATATCTGGCGACATATTTCCCATCTTCACTGATATATCGTGTATATCCAAATTTATCAGTAACCTTAGAATAGTTTTTGCCCACATATTGGCTGATAGTCTCAAATGCTTTACTTTGTGTAATATAAGTATCCGTTAACTTCAGTTGCGGACAATATCAAATTAATTGATATAACCGCCCCTACTCTTCATGGTGGTTGTATCTATCTTAAAAGATGCGATTCATTACCTTCTCAGCCTCTCTATCGGGACGAGGCATTCTACAGTTACGAATATTTTCAAAAAACTGCGAGAAAGCGAAGATAACAAAAAACAGGTCAATTATGGTGGTATCTGACCATAATCGACTCGTTAGTTGTAACGCTAATGTGTTATTTGGGTGATAAAATTTAAACATTTCTGTGCGTACAGGCATGCTAGAGGAATATCATACGGGGGTGATGAGGGTTAAGTTCTTTCGGGACGTGCCGCCCGGTTCATTCGGCACTAGGTAGGGTAAAAAAAGACCTTAAAGGAAATTTCCCTTAAGGTCAAGTGAATATTAATCAAATTCTTCTTCCGATATCTTTTTACTCCACTTACCAATCCAGTCCTTTTCCTTTTTTAACCATTCCTTTGCATTTCCAATACTTTTTTCTGAGCTAAAAACTGCCGCATTTTTAACTTCTCCATCATCATCAGTTAAAATCAATGATGTTCTGGCTGTACCAAATCCAAAATGTGGGCAGATTTTTTTTTCTGCTTCATCATAACTAAGACAATGCACCCCAATATCTCCTGGAGTATACTTACAACAATGTGGTTTCAAAGACTTGTCAGTACTTTCGAATAAACAATACCCTTCAACAACTACATGCTTCCAACCCATGCAATCAACACCCTTATTTTAACTTATTGTAAGTGTGTGGAATTATTCCAGTCCACGTCATAACGTTATTTTTCAGTTCCCCTATTGCTCTATATTGGTCATTAATTCTTACAGAATATTTATTATCAAATCCCTTTAATTTTTCAAAGTTTAATCCTGGAAGGTCAGGATTTTCCTTAAATAATTTAAATTTCTCGCCAGCCTGCTTTTGTATCTCCTTCGAGAGTTTATCATATGATTTCCAGAATCCTTTTGTTGTTTTATTTTCAAAACCACATTTATTATGCGTCCAAATTCCAAGATTCGAGACAAAATACGTATGGAAGTCCTTTACTTTAAAGTTGTAGACAGTCCTGTGTTCCTTCTTAACCTCAATCTTTTGAATGGCTAATTCTTTACTATCGGAGGTTGTCAGAACATCACCCACCACAAGATTCTGTGCTTCCATCCAACCTTTGCCGATAATCCAAAACGGATGTTCGTCAGTAGTTGTTATGACTTCACCACCAACAGTAATATTATACGTTTCCTCAACGTCACGTTGGAAGAGCCATTCAACTTCCTTGTATCCCATCTCGCCCGTTTCATCGTCTTTGGCCAGGACTTTGTCACCAACCTCGATTTCCTCTATAGGCTTCTCCCCTTCGTCTGTTTGAACCTTCGTACTTGCTGTAAAGCAATTACATTTACTAATAATATCTTTTACTGTTTTGCCCGTACTGGCACTTTTACCTTTAGTTATTTTTGCTATTGCAGGTCCTTCTACAAGGGAACCACTTACAAAACTTGCACACTGTACATCATAGTAGCAACCCATAACTGCATCAGATATACCTGATTTATCCCATTTAACACGAGCCGCGCCTTTAGGATACCATGTACCTTGTTTCACTCCGGCAGCGTAAATAGACCGACCAAAATTAATGGAAATGGAATCTGGAATATAGTCTGCATTTTTACCTGAGCCACTGCAATATCCAGGGTGAGAATAATATTTCCCCCTAACCGTTGCTGTGCACCAATTCCCGGTTGGATCACTGTTTGTCAATGGATTGTTATGCACATACGTATATCCATTCAAACTCTGCGGCTCGTTTATCTCCCCCTGATACGTATCCTCGCCCATAAAACGGGCTGTGCCCGGATCGTACCAGCGAGCCCGCAAGTACTGGAGCCCGGTCGTGTCGTCCCAATACTCGCCAGCATAGCGCAGCACGTTCGGTACGGTCTCTTTCACCGTCTCCGGGCCACCCCAAATGTCGTAGGTGTAACTGTTCAGCTGCTTGCCTGTACTATCACTCAAGCCTACCACATCACCGTGGCCATTGAGCTGATAATATTGCAACTGCCCGCTTGCCTTATCTTGTCTGGCCCACAGTTGACCGGACAAGTCATACACGTAAGCGTACATAATCTTCGCTGTTCCGCCTACGACCTCAGCTTCTGCAATCAGCTTCGCTTCTTCGTCGTAGTAATACCGGGTTGTTTTGCCGCCCTCTGTACGCTCGTACAGCAGCCCGTCTCCGTTATAACTGTATTTGACCTCTGTGCCTTCACCGCTCACATTGGTTAGACGACTGACGGAATCATAGCCATAACTAGCGCTTTCCATACCGAACACTTTGCCGCTACCTTCGGCGCTTCGGTTTCCATTCGGATCGTAGCCGTAGGTCTTGTTCTTCTCACCTGCGGCTTCGCTGGCAATTCGGTTTGACGGGTCATATCCAAATTGGTCCGTTGTTCCGTTTTGGGTACGTCCGATGATGTTTTTATTCCCATCGCGATCATACCCAAATTGGTGTAATGCCGTACCACCTTGTTCCACCGTAACACCGGACAAGTCCAGTCCATTGTAGCTATAGCGAGTACTCAGCCCTCTGCTTGAAGCCTGACCTTTCAGCAGCCCGTTCGGAGCATAATCAAACGTCATGCTATCCAGTGAACCGCCCGAAGCAGCACTGGCTCCTGCCAGACTCTGTACGTTTGCTGTACTGGCTCCACTGCTAATGTCCATTTGAGTAACTCGGCCCAAGCTGTCCAGTTTGGACTGGACATGCATAGACGTCCCGGAAGCATCTGTCAGCACATAGCCTGTACGAGACTGCTTGTTATATTCATAGCTGATTTGGGTGCCGTCCGGGTACTTCAGCCCGGTCAACGATCCATCTGCTGGATCGTAGGCATAGGAGGTCGTTCCCTGCCCATCTGTCATGCTTTTTCTTCGTCCTGCATTGTCGTAGGTGTAATTGGTTTTAAAATCTGGTCCCGCTGCTTCGGTAACCAACCCGTCTGCATTATATTGAAAGGTGATCGCTTGCAATTTTCCTGTCAGCATACGGGTGATGTTTCCATCTGTATCGTAAATATTTAGCGTGGTTCCCCCACTTGCTTTTTCAAGTAACGTACGTCTGCCCAGCTCGTCATAGGAATACACATTCTTTTGCCCATCAGGATACTGAACGGTCTTCAAATTTCCGGCCAGATCATACATATAGCTGACCTGCTGTCCGGATGGATCTGTAACCGAGGTCATTTGTCCCAGAGCATCGTAATCATAGAGCATACGTTGGCCGTTACCGTCCGTCCGGCTGATGACCATGCCCGCATCGTTGTAAGCTAACGACTCCAGCGGCTGAAATGATCCATTTTTAGCTTCTTGTGTGGAAATCCCACGACCTAAAGCATCCGATACCTCACGTACACGGTAGCCAGAGGCATCCGTCTGAGTAACGGTACGATCCACTGCATTATACGCCACGGTATCTGTTGTTCCATCCGCATAGGTCGTCTTTACAGATCGTCCAAAAGCATCGTAGGCGTAGCGAGTGGTTGCTTGTTCGGCATCCGTGCTTTCTACCATATCTCCATTATCATCATACCCATACCCGTAGATTGCATCATCCACCTGCTCCAGAAGCATCTGTCCGAATGGATTATACAGTCTTTCCACGCTTACGCCATCGGGTCCGGTGACCGTAATATCGTTCGTATCATCCTTATATTCCACAACCGTCTGAGTCCCATCTGGATAAGTAACCTTCGTTACACGTCCCGATGCGTCGTACACATAGGACTTTGTTTTACGCTTGGCATCTGTTTGGGACTTGATTTCGCCGGTCGGATAGTAATCATACGTATACTCGACACCTTTGGGAAGCAACTGCCTTGTCGGGAGCTGTGAACCATAGGGGGATTTATAATCAATAGAAACATCCGTATAGTTTCTGTTATCGATGAGAACTTTCCTGCCGCTCACGTTCCCTTTTGCATTGTAAAAAGTATAGCTGTGCGATAAAAGCTTGCCTTGATCTGTTCCTTCATAGTTTTTTAACTCATACAATGTGCCCTCTGTTTTATAGGTTCTTACCGTCGTCAAGCTTTTTTCTTCACTTATTTTGGTAACCGTCTGAACGGGCTGCACCCAGAAAAAAGGCTCATTAGAGACTCTATACGTATGAACGGTCTCTGCTCCCGTACTTTGGGACATTTTCAAAGGAAGACCATATTCATTGTAGTCATAGGAGGTCGTTACAGGTTCTGATGAAGAACCGCTCTCCGTATAAGTCTCCCGCATCTGCACGGGCAAGTTCCAGCCCATAGCATCATTATACGTGTAGTCTATATGATAGCCGGTAGAATCACCCTCTTGATCATAGCGGTTTAGAACAAGCTTGTCGGGTGCGTTATCTCCTCTAAAGACTTTACCGAAATGGAAGGTTTCCGTTGTACGTGTTCCAGTAGCAACCACCGTCCATTCAGCATTTTTGCCATAGCTGGCTAGATCTTCTCCCGAGTAGGTGAAATCCATTTTATTTAAAGAACGATTGCCTGCGGTTGTACTGTACATATCTGCGCGTGAAACCACTTTAAACACGCCTTGTGTACCGTATACACCTATTTGCTTGTTATACGCTTCGTAACGAATGTCTGTGATGGATGAAGCAGGTCGTACAATTCGTGTAAGCAACGCTGTTGTATTTTGCTGTAAGGCTCCGGCTTTTCCTTCACCATCTGCGACCAAATTAAACGGAGCATCCATGAATGTATACGCATAGCTTGTGCTTCGTGACAGGGAATCCAGCACTTCTGACAGCACCTTGCTGCTTCCCTCGCCACTTTGACGATAGGTGTACTGATGGTCCGTGCCCTGTTCTTTGACAGCAAGCTGTCCGGCATTGTAAGTGAAGTCAAGCTCTCTACCATCATTATTTCGAATCGAACGAATGCGTTTTATACCATCTGAACTTGTATAATCAAATTCCACCCGATTCTTATACGCATCCTGGATTAAAATCAAATAACCGTCCTGATCCAGATAATAATCGTTTCCATTCAGCACTGCTATTTTGTATTTACTGCTTACTCCCTGCACGCTTGCGCTTTGATCTGAATTGATCTTCAGATCTTTGTATGCATATCCTTCAAGCTGCAAATCATTTTTCATTTCATAGGAGCCTGTTCCTGGCATATACAAATACCGTTTCCCGTCCTGTTTCTGCATATGGGGAAGATCCCATTTCCAGCCTCGTCCCAGACCAGAAGCTGCTTCCTCCTCGCGGATGGCACTTGTATTTGTATACACTCCATCGTTTTGCTGCACGCCAATCTGGTTATTTGCCAATGAACTGTTATACACACGAGTCAGTGCAAAGGGTAATGAACCCGGCAGCACCAAGTCCGTATTTTGAACGACAAGCTGTCCAGAAGCGGTGGACACACTGTTGTCACCGTAATCCAGCCCATAACGCGAAGTATCATCACTTAGCCTGCTTTGTGCAAGCGCCGTCTGATCCAAAGGAGCGTACACTGCCAATGTAGCAGACATCTGTAACAAACTTTGTTTGAGTAAATCCTGCCCGATCAGACCGTTTTCTCTTGGAATCGGTGTATACACAGAATCACTTACATTGGGGACCGACGGTACATCCACCTCAGTCGTGCTCGGCTTCGTCGATTCCCCCTCATTCTCAGCTTTCGGCTGCTGTTGAACCGTTTCTTCATCCTGAACGGCCTGAGCGAGCTTTTCACCTACCTTTAGGTCAGCCGACTCATCGGACGGTTCCGTCTTCGCTTTTGCGCTTAATTCAAGTCCATTTGGCTGCACCCACAAGCTCGGACTTTGTTCAGGTAGCGAATTTTCCCCGCCATCCTTTTGCCATGCTTTATAAATATCATATAAGGTATAGCCCTTGGATAACTGTGCATTGACCCAAGTCTGATCCTTGCCCGTTTGCTGCGCAAGCCACGCTCTGGTAATAATCTGCGGCGCGGAGGATGAAGAAGACTGAGAAGCTGTCTCCGTTCCCTTCCCCTCTGCCCCATATGCCCATGTGCTCCATGGACCCAGCAACATCAGTACACATAATAGACTACAAATATAACGTTTAAACACTCGCTCACCCCTATTTAATAATCACCTGAATCTAGCTATCTGTTTTGCTGTCGAAGGATAGGTTTCCTTTTATTCTGTAAATGGAAATACCTTTTTCAGTCGCAGACTGACGTTTCCGTTTAAATCATAATGCAGTTCGATTTGATCTCCGGTGGAAAAAATAACTTTATTCAGTCGGTTTCCTTTTCCGTATTCATATAAAGTATCCTTACCAAGCGCCATATGTGCTGCCTTAATTACGGTTTGTAATGCGCCACTATTGGTTTCTGTCAGCTTCACATAAACGGTTTGGCCTGCCTTCATCTCATACTCTAAGACCGTGTAATTCCAACCATATATTTGTGCTTGCTCTGTTGAAGAAACAAGTTGATTACTAAAATCAGGGTCCGTATACAAGGTTACAATCGGCTGCTGCGCAGCATAGTTGGATTTTTCCCACACCGCAAAACGGTAAATTCCGTCTTCTTTGGGCGTAAACCGATATTTCCCTTGCTGACCTACCGTAAAGTCAGCTTCCTTTTCTATAAGTTCAATTAGCTCGTCAAGCTTGCTGTCATCGTTATTTTTCATAGCAAATACACGATAAGGCGCGCCAAAGGTAACAACAGGCGTAGCTGATGCTACGGCAAGACGAATACTTGCTTTACCTGGCACTTGCTGTAGATTATCTATCGCCTCTTTATGTTCACGAATCACTTTTCCAGCCTGATCCGCAACGGTATACTGATACGTTCCACCAGCCGTCTTTGCATTCGTCAAGACAGGGGCCTCCTGACTTCCGCGATTGATCCATGTTCCCTGCTTACCGCCAGATAATGTTGTTTTTAATAATGCTGGTTCTGTGCCTGGCTCCGCTTTAATCTCATTGCTGTAATGAACGGTCACGGCTTGTGGCGAAGTGACAGTTATAATGAGTGTCTTCCCGGCTCCAAGCGAAATTTCAGGTAAAGAAGCCCCCATACCTGCTCCGTCTACCTTGGAATTCACACCGCTGTCTGTTCCATATACAACATAGTCATAGACCCGGCTTTCATGTGCAGCATCTGTTGTCAATGAGGAAGCCTGTGCACCAGTATTATGGAATACATAGCTTTCTCCCTGCTTGATGGTAACCTGACTGTCTGTTGGTGCCTGGGCATCCTCAACATCGAATATCCCTAAGACAGCTCCATAGGTCACTGGCATATCTGAGACTGTTGTGACAACGGCATACCCTCCTGCTTGTACTAACGGCAATTGAGTCGTATCACTTGCCTGACTGTACACCGTCCCATCTGACCGATAATTCATATAATTCCATTTCATCCCGCTAACCGAAATCACATCCAAAGCCTTATCCATTGTGCTTACATTTATGAATTTCCGGGTTTCTCCGCGTTTCAACGTAATTCGGTGGAAGGCAGCTTGTGCGTTGAGCATAGCCTCTATCTTACTGCTGTACCTAAAAGTGATTGACCGATCGGATACATTGGTGACAATCGCTTCACCACCCGCGACAATCTCCGGATCTACCGTATTGTTGAAATGATCTGATGTAAGCAAACGAAGTCCTCGATAGCTGGCAGAATCAAAGTGTGCATTACCACTGCTTTTGTCACGCCGCAATGTGTTCGATTGGCTATCATGATTCCAGAAAATATATGAATCTCCCGGCTCCAAAGTCGTTTGCTGAAGTGGGTCACCATCATCTCCTTGAGCACGGAAGCTCCGATATATACCACCAAAAGTGATCGGCGTATCACTTGTTACCGTAAGAAGAGCTTTCTTTCCAGCACCAACCTGAGGGGCTGTACTTGTATCGCTGCGCCTGGATTGCTCTGTACCATCCGCTTTATACAGGACCACATCAAATTTGCCATTAACGGTTCTGGCGGTGCTGTGCAGATTCCTTAAACGATCGCTAATATTCGTATAAGCATAACTTTCACCCTTCGACAGTGTTACGCGTAAAAATGCAGGTTCACTGCTCGGTTCCCAGGAAAAATCGTCCGTATAGTCGAAGATAATGGGACTCGGGCCAATCACAGTCACAATGGCATATCCCGAAGCCGGGATCAAAGGGCCTGCTTGACTGTTAAAACCGTAAGCATATACCGTTCCATCCGGCTTATAGATAACATAATCGAACAAATTCCCAGCCTTTCTGGAGTTATTGTAGATCGGATTCAGCAGCGTGCCGTTATTATGGAAAATGTAGCTCTTGCCTGCCTCAAACTCGACGCGGCTGATCGCATCCCCGCCCACAGGACGGGCAATGAAGTTACGATAAGGAGCGCCGTATGTAACCGGATTGGCAGTGACCTGAGTAATTACCGCGTATCTGTCCACACCAATCTGCGGCTTCGACGAGGTGCCACTACCGCGTGAAGACTCTGTTCCGTTTGCCAGATACACAACGTAATCAAGCTTATCCTTGGAAGTACCATCACTTTCCACCGTGTCCAATCGGGTTCCCACATTGATAAACTGGTAGCTTTCTCCTTGATTTAAGGTAACCCGTGCATAAGCCGGCTCGCCGGTGTTTTCTATACTGTATTTGCCATACGGAAATCCGAAGGTCACAGCGTTTGTAGTGGAACCTGTAATAATCAGTTCCTCACCATCCCCCAAAGTAGGGTGAGCAATACTGCTAAGACCGGATACAACCAAACCTCCATCTTCCTTATATTTTGCATAGTCAAAACGACGTTTGTCCGCGGTCGAAGCATTATGCAAAATGGAACGGCTGTCCACCCCCTCATTTACAATGCGATAACTCTCGTCCTTAAAGACAGTAACGCGCTCCAAAGCCGGATTTTCGGAGGTGCTGTAGTTAAATTGAGGCTTAACCGACACGACCAGGGGCCCTGCACCAGTAGCAGTTATAAAAGAAGAACCGCCTCCCGGAACCACAGTTGAAGTGGAAGTATGATCCAGATAGGCTACATTTATAGATCCATCTGCTTTATAAGTGACCAGGTCATAAGAAATGTCATTTTTTGTTGATGCATTACTGGTTATTGATCTGCCAGCAGTATCTATATTCTCAAATTCATAGGTCTCTCCGGGATTAATGACGAGCGTCGTGTTACTCACCACCGCCAAGCTCGTCATCAGTGCGTTATAAACGCTGTTTGTTGCAGAAGTCGGCAGGTTAAAAGGAATCTTCTCTTCAGAAAGTCCCATTTTCTCCTGTACCATATCCGCTTGCCCATGTTGTATACCGTCCCTTGCATCCTGTCCCTCTGCTCCTGCTACAACAGGCAGACACAGCAAGGTGTTCATCGCTAAAATTGCCGTCAGAAACCATACCATTACCTTTTTACAAAGCATCTAACTGTTAACCCTCCTCGTATAATCATTTTAGAAGCTCATCTTAAGCCAATTTCCAGTTGATCCGGACAGCTAGAATTGCATGTTCCGTTTCTTTGTCATGCGCTCTTTGACCATTTCATAGCCTACTGGTGTAGAAGTATTCATAGAATCAGTTACATCTGAATCCGCAAAGATCGCACTTGGTATGGCAACTGCCCCCACCAAACTAATAGATCCCATAGGTTGTACATTTTATACAAAAGAAGCAACGATATTACAGCTAATGTTTCTTCATGTTATTCCTCCTATCTAATAAAAATAGACTTACATGAGGATTTCGCAAAAATCCAATAAGCGACTTTCAATGAACAATATATAGATCGAAATGATCTAGTTCGTCTATATATTGCACTTTAGAGCGACTGGAATCGAATTATGCAAAATCCTGACATATCAATTTTTACATGAAATCCCCAAAAAGTTGTATACATATTTAGGCAAGTATGTGAGTGGATTTGAATATTTTCACCTGCGCGCACTACAGCGTTATCGTAACGGGTGTATGTTTCGCATACTCCTCCCGGGCGAAACGCTGATTGGTGCCCTACTTTTTCAGCCACCCAGCACCGCGAGCAACTTTGTGGTAAAGCGTGATGGTACCGGCTTTTTGAATAGAATAGATTTAGTAAATACACATTATTTACAATATTTAACTTGGTAAAATGTATATACATATCACCTAAGGCATTTTATAGCATAATTATGATCGTTATATGGAAAGAGTAGTAGTTTTGCATAAAAAGGATTGGGGGGCTGCCTGAACCTAGTGATGTAACTTCTTAGTTTGGTACATACGATTGTACTGATTAATGAGTTCGTCCAAAATCATAGATTGCTCAAGTACACATGCATGTCCGAGGCCATATTCTTCATAAAGATCATGCAATCGTTGTCTGGCACTTTCCATCTGTTTAGTTAAGGATTCATCTATGCTCATATCTCATTACCCCCCTATTTATTTTCATTTTAGGGGTAAATGAACAATTACATTATGGACGTTTTTTAGCCAAAAGAGTTAAACAAAAAGACCAGCCGAAGTGGCTGGCCCATGCTAATAATTTGATAATGACTAAAATGTCCCAACGCGTTCTTGAACTCGAATTGTGCTTGAGCTTGGAGTTTCGTTAGGACTGGTAGTGCAAATACTAGTAAAAAGCTAATCGCTACAAATAGAAAAGCCGTCTTTTCGATCATTTCTTTCCCACATGTTGTACCGAGCTAGTATTCCAGGTTCAGCATATGCTTTGAAACGCTCAAACAAACCAACACAATTAGCAATAAGAAGTGCATGTTTAAGAGTAATGGCTTGTTCAAAAGCATCTATTAAACATTTGAAACCATATGAATATCTGCCTCTATTCAGGTTGTACTTAGCTAACTTATACCAGAATCGTACATTTTCTTCGAGTATAACTTGCTGCTCTGTTAATGTATTTGTGTGCTCTGAATCTCGATAAGCTGCAATTTGGGGTTCAAAACGCTGAAGAATATGATCAATGTCGATGTCGTACCGATTAGCTACTTCTACGACGTTTAAAAGTTCAGCAAAAATATGTTTTTCGCCTAATATATGCTCAACGTAATCTGATAGAACACTAATATCTCCAGACATAAGCCTGTTTACGTAAGTATTAATTTTGGACCATTGCTGAAATTGACCTAGCCAATGGAGTGTATCTGAATCAGTTTCCTTAACCCAGCTTAGATCAGTATAGCCACGTATATGCTCGAAAGCCTGTTCATGATCTCCATTTGCATCACAAGCATGTGCACACATCAGTTCAGCGTAGGCTATGTATACAAAAAGAGGCCCGCTAAGTTTCTTTTCCAGTTTTATTTTTCGCTTGGAATTATGAACCAAATCGTACTGGATTTGTCCTAATTTATACATTTGACATGAAAATTTATAGACCTTATCCCACATACTTAATGATCTATACAAGTTGGCCAAGTCTTTCAAGGCATCCAGTTGGTCAATTTCATCTAAACGATCAACAAAAGGTTCAAACCTGACAGCCGTTTGGAGATTGTGAGCCTGATCTTTTCCGATCCGGAGGCTGAACAGACGATACTGGCATACAGCAAGTCGTTCTGAATGCTGCTTTCTTTCACTCTCAGCCACGCTTTCATAAAGGTAAGCCGCCGCGTCCGGGTATCCTTTGGGGAACAAGTCCTCAGCCATTTCAAAAAGTAAAGGGATGTAGACAGAAGTATCTAACAACAGACTCACAACCCGCTTGATGCAATCCAATCGACCAAGCTCCACACAACGATATAAAAAAGGGCTTATTTTCCGCCAATTCAGAGGTGATTCCATAATGCACTCTTCAATATAACATTCATAAAAATGGTCTGGTGTTAATCCCATCCCGGCAGTAATGCGATCCAACTGGTTAACAGATATAGAACGATTGCCTGATACGATGCCGCTAACTGTACCTACATTCAAATCAATGATGTGACCAAACTCGGTTAGAGTTATGCGATTCTGTTTTAGGTATTTTCCAATTTCGGTGCTAATCATAGGTGTGATTTCTTCCATGAGTAAAACCACCCTTCACGTAAAATTGTGCAAACTTAATCCAAAATAATATTTGTAAAAGATATTATATAATGGAATATTTGTATGTTTACAATATACCACCTTTCAGCGCAACAATAAATACTTTTTAAGGGGAACTTTGGAGATTTTAGGCATACAAGGAATATCGGAGAATTTAGGTCGGTTTCTTTCTATAATTCTGATTTAGGAGGATATCCATTGAAGAGAACAGGTATGACACGTTCCTTGGATTCGTTAGGCAGGATTGTTATCCCTATAGAAATCCGGGCCAATATGGGGATTGAAATTAACGAACTTTTAGTATTTTATGCGGATATTGAGACAGGTTTTATAGGCTTGGAAAAGTATAGTAACGGGAATTCCTGTAAACTGTGTAATGCGATCCAGGATTTAAGCTATTTCAAAGGCTCTCTATTATGTAAGCAATGTATACTCAACATGAAGGGAAACGTAGGTGTAACTTCCACTCCTGTTCCTGCTGTTAAGGAGAATCCTGTGTATAAAAAACACAAAGCCCATCGGCCTACATTACAATTGCTTAAAAGTCTACGGGAACTAATGCGTGAACATCCAGAAGCCAAACAGAGCGAATATGCCGAATGGCTTGGCGTGTCCCAAAGCCGAATATCTCAGATCAAAAAATTACTATAGGTTGGTTCTGTCTGGATCTTACGACATGACCTTGAGAAACAAAACAAAGAAGCTCCAGACCTTCATCGGACTGAGAGCTCCATTGTTTTGTTCAGCTATTATCTTGTGTCCGAAGACCGGGAACCAGCCGCGCCCCATATTTCCACATTAACTTTGTTTGAACCACCGCGGAACTGAATGGTATATCGTCCAGAACGCAAACCGGCCGAAAATCCTACATCATTACTTCTCCAAACCGTTTCACTGTTTTTTCTGACCGTCTGACCGTCAACATACACTTTACCAGAATCGTTGTGCTCTACAGTAAAATCAACTGGGGCATTAGCATAGTTCCTGATGCGAAGCTTAACATGTCCAAAACCCTTAGGAACCTCGAAGCTACCCGATGCAGTTGCACTTCCCCCTATAGTGAAGTTAAAAGAATTTCCCTTCTTCTGAGGAGTTATGACACGGTCACCCGTAGTTGTTGTACCAGCATTTTGGGTCACCATAGTGGAGGTATTTGCAGAATCAGTTCCTGACACACCCCATGCTGTGACATGCACAACGTCGCCGCCAGCTCTCCATTGTATTTCATAATTTCCTGAGCGTAGCCCTTGTGAAAAAGAATCTAAGCTACTCCAGGGCAACTCTTTACCAGCGCCCACTGTCTTAGTAATGTATTGTTTTCCACTATCTGTATGGACTAGGCTAAAAGTAATGGTTGAATTACCTCTGTTTTTCACAAAAATCTTAAGATGCCCGTATCCATGATCTAATACAAAGCGTGATAGCGGGTCCTTTCTATCGAACGTGTCATTAAAAACATCTCTTGATTTAGTTACATCTGAACTTGCAAAGATCGCACCCGGCACAGCAACAGCCCCCAGCAAACTAATAGATAAGGCAGATGCAAGAAATAATTCGTTCTTGTTCATAGATTATTCATCCTTTGCATTACATCAATCCGAATTACGCCAAAAATTCCGTATATTATATACTTTTGACATAGAAGTAAGCTTCAGACCAAATGGCCTGAAGCTTTCCTTTTTGCTCCGCTTGTCGCTTTTACTTAACAGTATAAGTACATGTTGCAGTGGCAGTGGCAGTAGCCGTTGTCCTTATCTCCTAAAATTAATTCCGAAGCTATCTGATATCTGCAGGCTGTGAACCGGCAATTCCATTGAATTCCGCATCAACGTTATAATCGCCACCACGGAATTGAAGGGTGTAGCTTCCCGAACGCAAACCATCTGTGTAACCTTCATCAGTACTTCTCCAAGTGATTGAACTTCCAGGTGAGATTCTTGTTCCAGAGATGTATTCTTTACCTGAATCATTGTGCGTTACACTTACCCTAACTGGATAACTAGAGTTATTTTTCAGAGTAAGTTTAACATGCCCATATCCTTTAGGAACCTCAAAGGCACTTTGGACAGTTGCACCTCCTTGTACTCTACTGCCGAAAGTATTTCCGATCTTTTGAGGAGTTACTACATGGTCACCAGTAGTTGTTGTACTGGCATCTTGGGTCACCGTAGTGGATGCATTCGCAGAATCATTTACATCTGAACTTGCAAAAATCGCACTTGGTATGGCAACTGCCCCTAGCAAACTAATAGATAAGGCTGATACAAAAAATAATTTGTTCTTTTTCATAGATTTATTCCTCCTTTGAATTATACTGCTACTGATTGTACCAATAGATTCCATAGTCTGTACATTTCCAACAAAAGAAGTAACAATATTACAGCTAATGTTTTTTCATATTATCCCCTCCTATCGAATAAAAAATATACTTACATATCAATATTTACACGAAATTCCCAAAAAAGTTGTATACATATTTAGGCAAGTATGTGAGTAGATTGCTCACTCCCAGTCTGCGGGAATCATGATACGAATCTCCGTCCCCTCCCCGGGTGCGCTGCGAATGGCAAGCTCAAAGCGGCTTCCGTAATAAAGCTTCAGACGGTATATGACATTCTGCAAGCCGATACGCTCGCCCATTTCCTCCTGACTTTGCATGTAGCTGTACAGCCGTTGTACCTGCTCCACCGACATGCCGACTCCATTATCGCGAACCGTTAGCAGCAGCCGCTCCTCCTGATGCTCAAAATGAATCTCAATGCATCCCCCGTGCTTTAGCGGTTCAATGCCGTGAATGCTTGCATTTTCAACCAGCGTCAGCACAACCATTTTGGGAAGCAGATAGTCCAGATCTTCGGGTCGTGCCTGCACTTCGTACCGTATCCGCTCACCAAAGCGGTATTGCTGAATTTCCAGAAAACAACGGGTCAGCTCCAGTTCCTCCCGCAATGTGACCCTATCCTTGTTCCACACCAGCGATTTGCGGAAAATCCGCGCCATGTTATGAATGATGCGAGCGGTCTCGTCCTCATGCTTCATCAGACTTCGCATACGAATCGTCTCCAGTGCATTGAACAGAAAATGCGGGTTGATCTGGCTGTGAAGTGCATTAAGCTGGGCATGTCTCCGCTGAATCTCCACATTTTTTCGCCGGATATCCGCTACATATACATCGTTAATCAGTCGCTTTATTTTGAGCGTCATCCGATTAAATTCACCTGTTAGCTGTCCGATTTCATCGCGCGATTCTGTACCGGGAATCAGCTCAAAATGCTGGTTTTTCACCTTTTTCATATACCTCAAAATACGATGAATTCGCACGTTCAGCGAACGTGTAATCCAGACGATGATCAAGGTAGGCAGCAGCATATTCATACAGGTTAGCAGCAGTACGAAATTGCGGGATTCCTGCATTCCATACAGCACTTCATCTCCCGATACCACAGCCACAATGCTCCAGCCATTGAGATTACTCGTCAGCACATAATGGGTCTTGAATTCTATGGTGTCCTTGGGCAATTGGAGCTCATTATAAGCCACAGCCTTAGCGTTTATATTAATCTTGGAATCGGTTGTATATTCGATGTCTCCCCGTTCGTTGAGCAGAAAGAGACTACCCTGCAAATTCAGATTATGGAAAATATCTCGGATGGACGACATCCGCAGCTCTATTTTCAGTATTTTCTCGCGGCCATTTTGGGAATAGAAATAATTCATCCGCCGAATCAGGCTAAAGGGATGCAGCTGTTCACCCGTACCGTCATCAGTGCGTACAAATATAGGCTTGGACTGCCGTCCGGGCGGGATTTTGCCATACCAGGGCAGGCTTTTGACCCGCTCATCTATAAAGCTGATTCCCCCGGAATTCAACAGCGTCGAGTTATCTGTGTAGATCGTAATTCCACCCACAGAATGGTATACAGGACTGTAAGTATTGTTCAGCATACGACGTAAATAAGAATCATAGGCAGCAATGTAATCAGCGGGGTGGGGATACGTTTGCTCCAACAGTTCATTAAGCTGATGATCGGTATAAAAGATAGACGAGATTTCCATCGCATCCTCAAACTCACGGTAAAATTCAACTTTGATCTGCTCCAGCGCACGGGAAATATCCTGCATACGCTGTTCCTTTACATTTTGCGAGGTGACGTGGTAAAAAATCAGATTGGTCAGCACTACGGGCGCAAACACACAGAGGAAATAAAGCAGCAGCATTTTATCCCGCAGCCGGACATGATCAAATGTTGTACGCAGCAGCTTCATTCGCTGGCCCTCTCTGACCCGTCTCCAACGTTCAGGCTGTTGCGGTATTCGCTTGGCGTGGCATGCACCCTCTTTTCAAACTGGGTGACAAAATAGTCGGAACTGCCAAAGCCCACACGCTCGGCAATTTCATAAATGCGCAAATCCGTCTGTCGCAGCAGCCGCTTCGCTTCCTGAATACGCAGCTTCAGCAGAAATTCGTTAAAGTACACGCCGTACGTTTTTCTGAATAGTTGGCCGAGATAAACCGGATTCATGTAAAAGCGGGCTGCAATACTCTTAAGGCTGATATTCTCGGCGGCATGCTGCTCAATGTAGGCACGGATGTGCTGAATGCCTCCCTGCTGACGCTCCTTGCGCAGAACTCCAATATATGTTCCACTTTCCTCGGCAAATGCCGTAAACAGCCGCTCTAGTTCACCCAGTGACAGGTTCATATCCTGCCAGTTCATCATCGGTTCCAGTGACTGAAGTGAGTGTTCATTTCCCTGCATGTTTTGAATGACTCGTACAATACTGAGCACGCATTGATGCAGACTCATTTTCATAGCCTCAGGGGCATAGCACTCCTCCCGAAAGCTGCTGAATAAATGCTCCACGGTCACACGCAGCTCTTCCAGCCGCATTTCCTCGACTTGCTCCGTCAAGCAATCCAGTACGTCCTTATGAATGGTCCGGTAGTGGAGTGAAGGCATTCCTCCCTCCTCATATACCACCATACCGCTAGGGTTATGAATATATTTATGGAGCACTGCTTCCTTCGCACAGGCATAGGACTGATGAATATCCTGCAGCCGGTTCACAGGACTTCCTGCGTAAATGAAGACCCGGCTGGCCACCTGATCCTTCAGTGACTTCATCCCCTCTATTTCCTGTTGTAGCGCTTTCATAAATATTCCTATCTTGGCTTCATAGCACTTTAAAATGAAGTCCGGTACGATGAGTCCAATCCGGTTACGATGCTCATGGACATAGAGTGGGTGCTTGCCGCCCATTAAACGATGAAGCGCCTGCTCTATTAGCTCCCTGAATTGGAAAAGCGACAACAGGATGCCATCGTCACCGGCACGCCATGGATGTTGATCATTCAGCTCGACGAGTACATAGTACATATGTGCCGCTTCTCCAAGCCGTAGCTGCTCTTCCCAACGGGTCACCACGCGATCATCCACGTTGTTCATCATCAATGTTTCTAACAGCCCGCCTGTGCGGTGGTTTTGATATAGCTGTGCATTCTGCTGCTCACGATGCAGCCTTTCACCCAGTTTGCGCAGCGTAGCCGAAAAATCACCCTCATCTATCGGCTTGAGCATAAAATCATGAACTCCATAGCGAAGCGCCTGCTGCGCATAAGCAAAATCACTGTAGCCAGTCAAGATAATAAACGCAGGGTGTTCTGTACTCCGTTCGAGTACAGTGTGAATCAGCTCTAATCCGTCCAGCACAGGCATACGAATGTCGGTAATAACCAGGTCCGGGTGGATATTTTCGATTAGCTCCAGCGCATCCTCACCGTTATCAGCTTCTCCCACGATTTCAAAGCCACAGGCTTCCCAGTCCATAATTTGAAGCAGCCCTTTGCGGGTGAATATCTCATCATCCACCACGATGGCTCGATGCAGCTTCATAACCTGCTTCCTCCTTTCGATATATCATCATTTTATTTTGGTTAACTATTCCAAATGTCTCTAGTAATATGGTAATGTGGAAACATCGAGAATTGGTAATTGCTGTTACACCTATCTTCTTCTCCTATCATTTTCCCAATTCATAGACTTCAATAACCTCTTAAGAAACACCTGCCTCCAGGCCTCCACAACACGATCAACCTCTGTTTAGTGAAAATTTTTAAAACTACTGTATTGACTCCTTCTATTATTTTTAAGTATATTGATAACGATAATCATTATCATTTAGGGGTGAATGGTGATGCACATCAGTGGGTCCTGCTGGATCTCTTTTTACTATACTAATCTATTTTTAGGAGGGAACGAGATTGTTGAAGGTTTGGAAAAATAAATGGATTGCAGGCTTTCTTATCGTCTTACTCATAAGCAACACCTTGCTTGCTGCAGGATCAGGATTTGCGGCTTCAGCGACAGATGAGAACAGCACTATGCTTTCACTGGATACCGCAAAACAGGAAGCGGATGCAGTAGCAGCTTCCAGCTCAGGCGAGCCTTCCTTTAAGGAAAAGCTGGAAACAGGAGCCTTAAAGCACAGCGGAATCGCCAGAAAATCCGTTGCAGAGGCAACCTATGAAGCATCAGGAGAAACCAACGTAACACAAGCCACCTACGAGCCCTCGGGTAAAGTAACCGTAATTGTGGAATTACAAGGAGCCCCGCTTATCTCCAATGCTTCCGCCAAAGCTTTCAGTAATCGACTGAATGCTCTGCAAAGCAGTGAGCGTACCCTCACAGCCCAGCATGAATCGGTAAAAAGCCAGATTCGCGCGCTCTCCACAAAAGATTCATCTTCCTTAAAAACTTTTGGATTAAGCAAGATGACCGCCCCCAAATTAGAAGTCATCTACGATTATTACATGGTTATGAATGCGATTTCGGTAAAGGTAGACTACCAGCAGTTGAAGGAAATTCGACAATTGCCTGGTGTTAAAAACGCCTGGGTAGCCAGTACCTACGAAAAGGTCGTGCCCAAGCAGTCCATGGAGCCTCTCATGGCGAACAGCTCGGGAATGATCGGTACTCCAGCGGCAGATGCGGCCGGCTATACAGGAAAAGGGATGACGGTAGCTGTTATTGATACCGGTCTGGATTGGAAGCATGAAGCCTTTTCTACGCATATGCCTCCCTCATTGACCCTAAAACATAGCCGCCAAAAGGTTAGTGACATCCTGAACAGTACCGATATGTCCGCTGGTAAAGTGAAGGTAGATGATGTCTACATGGATGACAAGGTGCCTTACGCCTATGACTATGCTGACAAAGACACCAATGTTATTCCCTCAACCAGCTCTGACAATGCCCACGGCACTCATGTAGCAGGCACTATAGCTGCCAATGGCGATAAATTAAAAGGGATTGCACCTGATGCCCAGTTGATGATCATGAAGGTGTTTGATGACATCAACGGATATACCAATGATGCTGACATCATTGCTGCACTGGATGATTCAGTCAAAATGGGAGCAGATGTTATCAATATGAGCCTTGGCTCCAATGCGGGCTTTTCTACAGCTGGAGAAGCAAGCAAGGATGCCATGTACAGCAGAATTGAAAATGCCGGGATCAACCTGGTGGTGGCTGCCGGCAACAGCTTCAGCTCCGCTTATCAAAACCAGTCCGGCTCCAATCTCCCGTTTGCCAATGAGCCCGACAGCTCCATCATAGCCGCTCCTTCCACCTATGAAGCTGCTTTATCCGTGGCAAGTATGGTGAATAGCGGTATTTCGGACGCCCCTTATATTCTCGCAGGTGATCGAAAAATTATTTTCAACGATACCTCCAGTGCCGCTGATCCCAAAATACAGGCGTTGAACCGTACATACGACTATGTATACGCTGGTTACGGAAGCACGGAGGATATCCAGAAGGCAGGCGATTTAAAAGGAAAAATCGCCTTGATATCCCGTGGCGGCCAAATAAGCTTCCAGGAAAAGGTCGGCGCTGCCTATGGGGCTGGCGCGGTAGCAGCTGTTATTTTCGACAATGAAACAGGCAAAGCCAACATGGATATCAGCTCCTATTACATTCCAGCCGTTTCCATTACAAAGGAAGACGGGGAATTCCTGCTGAACCTGGCTAATAAAAAGCTGACGGTGGACGAAAAATTCAGAACAAATGCGCCTAATCCAGATGGATACAAGATGTCGGAGTTTTCTTCATGGGGCGTGTCACCGGATTTGAAGCTGAAACCGGAAATCACTGCACCTGGAGAAAATATCTACTCTACCGTTCCCGGCAATCAATATGAGACGATGAGTGGTACATCTATGGCTTCTCCTCATATCGCCGGAGCCGAGGCTATAGTAAAACAATATGTCACCAACAAATTGAATATTGCAGATGCGACTGAACGGGAAAAGCTGGTGCATACCCTGCTGATGAACACTGCCCACCCTGCCAAGGATGCGGATCAGCAATATTACTCCCCGCGCAAGCAGGGCGCAGGCTTGGCCGATGTGAGCGGAGCAGTCACGACAGGAGCTTATGTAACGGTTAAGGACAATGAACGGCCCAAAGCCGAGCTGGGCTACAACAAAGCAGGAGCTTATTCCTTTACCTTTGATATTCACAGCATGTCGGATGAAGCGTTGACTTATGACCTGAATACAGCCGCTCTATCGGAAAAAATAGTGACGAAGGATGGCAAGAGCCTCTTTGCGCAGAAGTCTACAGACTATGCTGGTAAGGGCATCCAGGTACAATACGGCGGCGCAACGAACGGTAAAGTAACTGTACCTGCACATGGTACAGCGAGCGTTACTGTGAAAATCACATTGTCGGATGCGCTCAAAGCACAATTTGATCAAGCAACTAAAAACGGAACCTTTATTGACGGATTCGTGATGTTGAATGCAGAAAAGGGTGTGAACCTCTCCATTCCGTTCGTCGGCTTCTATGGGGATTGGGGACAACCTCGTATTTTCGATGGTACGGAGTATGGCAAGGAAGGCTACTCTATGCTAGGCAACACAGTTTATAACTTGTATCCCGGTGTGCAATATCTTCTGGGCCAAAACCAGGTTGCCATTGCCCTGGATCTCAACTGGGGAGTCATGCCTGAGAAATTCGTAATTTCCCCGAACAGCTTGGGGAACAGCTCAAAAATTGTGGGTATCTCAACAGGCATGCTGCGGAATGCAGAAAGCTTGAAGTATACCCTTACCGATCAGGCCGGAAATATTGTCAAAGATTTTAATTATTCGCACGTGCCCAAATCCATCTACTATCCAGCCTCTGGTGCAATCAGTTGGGCGGAGGCTCTTCTCGGCGACCAGCCTTTCTTTGACGGACTGGACCAAAATAATGACGAGGTACCGGAAGGAATATATACCTTTAAGATCTCCGGGGTAGTCGCAGGTACAAACGGACAGGGAACCGATTCCTGGACCTTTGATTTTGCCTATGACAAAACAGGCCCCAAGCTCGCTGATTACAGCATTTATAAAGAAAATGACAAAACGTATCTGAAGATGACCATCAAGGATAACCATTATACCAGCGGGCTGCAATTAACCACAGGCAATGGCGGCGCATTGTCCAATCTGGTGGCTATCAAGGATGCCGATGAAAAGCTGCCGGACGGAACCTCCGTCAATACAGTAACTATGGATATCACTGATCTGAAGGACAAGCTGACGAAAAACGGCCTTCCTACAGACAAAATCTCCGTAGATATGTTTGACTATGCGTTCAACTACAGCAGTGCAAATATAGTTCTTGAGCCTGTAGGAACAGAAGGCATTGCACTGGATAAGGAGGATCTCTCCTTAATCGTCGGTACAACCGAGGATTTGAAGGCAACCATTACGCCGGTGAATGCCACATACAAAGCGATTACCTGGACAAGCTCTGATCCGGCGGTGGCTACCGTCGATACAGAGGGAGCTGTTACGGGTGTGAGTGTCGGCACGACAACCATTACAGCCAGCTCCAATGGCAAGTCAGCTTCCAGCCAGGTTACGGTCACACCCATCGGCAGCCAGGGCATCGTGCTGAACCGTGTGGCGTTAAAGCTGACCGTTGGGTCAAGCAAGCCCTTGAAAGCCACTACCAGCTCTGAAGTTGCAGGCCCAATCAACTGGACAAGCTCTAATGAGTCGGTTGCCACTGTAGATCAGAACGGATTGGTACAAGCAAAAGCAGCCGGTACGGCAACAATTACGGCGACAGCCTCCGGAAAATCCGCCACCAGCCGAATCACGGTAGAGGGAGTCTCGAACACTGATTTCACGATTGTGAATGGAGTTCTGACGAGCTACAACGGCCCTGGCGGTCACATTGTCATTCCCGATAGTGTGACCGAAATCGGCGAGGAGGTATTTGCCTACCGCGAGGATATTTTGTCGGTGAAAATTCCGGCCTCGGTGAAAAAAATCGGCAGAGCAGCATTCAGCTATGCCAAGGAACTTAAAATTATCACTTTATCAGAGGGGCTGGAAGTGATCGGGGAAAGCAGCTTTTCCGATCTCGCCAAGCTTGCACAAATTACGCTGCCGAGCACAGTAAAGGAAATCGGCGATAATGCCTTTGCCCGTGACACAGCTCTCAAATCGTTGCACCTGCCGGATGGTTTAACCCGAATTAATGCAGGAGCCTTCCGGGAAACCCGTAATCTCGGTTCCATTAATATTCCGGAGAGTGTAACGGAAATTGGCGATCATGCATTCTACCTCACAACCAGCCTGAAAGAAATCAAGCTGCCAGACGGCCTGACTACCATTGGCCGTGGAGCCTTCACTTCCTCGGCGATCGGGTCCATCGAAATTCCAGGCTCTGTCACTTCCATCGGGGATGAAGCCTTCTGGGGAACCCAGATCGCTACCGTCAAACTGAACAGCGGGCTGCTCACCATTGGAGCAAGAGGCTTTGCAGAAACGCAAATCTCATCCGTTGTCATCCCGGACAGTGTAACCACCCTGGGGGACTTTGCATTTGCCGAAAATGCGAAGCTAGCCAATGTTTCCATCGGGAAGGGCGTAACTCAACTGGGACAGCTGGCATTTGACAGCACCGGAAGCTCAAGCTTAAAAAATATCGAAGTGTCTGCGGACAATACAGCTTTCTCAAGCCAGGACGGGGTGCTGTTCAACAAGGACAAAACGACCTTGATCCGCTATCCCGCCGGGCACGGTCGGGATGCCTATACGGTTCCTGACACCGTGACCAAAATCGAGGATTATGCCTTCCATGTTGCAGCCAACTTGAGCTCCATCACGCTTTCGGATGGCCTGCAAACGATTGGAGATCATGCTTTTGATTCCAGCATTAGCTTGCTTTCCCTGACGATTCCAGACAGCGTCAAAACCATCGGGAAGGCGGCGTTCATGCACTCCGACAAACTGGAAAAAGTGAAGCTGGGTGACGGAGTTGAAGAGCTGGGTGCGTATGCATTCGCCTATAATTTCAAGCTGACAAGCATCGATCTTGGCAAAAGCGTCACCAAAATTGGTGACTATGCCTTCCAATACAACAGCAGTCTGGTGGAAATCACGATTCCGGACCAAGTACAGTCCCTGGGCAGCTTTGTACTGTCCAACTCCGAGCGACTGTCCATTGTGAATATCGGGAAAGGTGTGACCTCCATTGGCGGTAATCCTTTTGCCAGCTCATTGATGATTAAGAGCGTTAATGTCGATCCAGACAATGCTTCTTATGCCAGTGAAGATGGGGTGCTGCTGGATAAAGCGAAAACCAATCTGATTTTATATCCTTCGGCCAAGCCGGAGCCTGTGTATGCAATTCCGGCGACCGTGACAAATATCAGTAATTACGCTTTCCAAAGGGCACAGTTCCTGACGGATATTCAATTCCCTGAGGGACTGCTTACCATCGGCACGTCTGCGTTTAACGGTACGAGAAATCTGAAATCCGTGAAACTGCCTGACAGCTTGACGGAAATCGGAAGCTTCGCCTTTTCTGATACAGGCATCGAAACACTTGTGTTGGGAAGTAACCTGACCAAAATTAACGACTGGGCCTTCGCTTTCTCCAATCATTTGAAGTCAGTCGCCATTTTGGACAGTAATACTACACTTGGAGGGTTTGCCTTTACCGGTTCTCCTAACCTCAGAACGGTCATTTTGGGTGAAGGTGTATCCGACATTGGCTGGGGAGTGTTTGGCGACACACAAGACCTTACCATTTACGGCTGGCCGGGTTCAGAGGCTGAAACATACGCGGAGAGCAATTCCATTCCGTTTAAGGTGTATACGCCATTATCCGTACAGTTAAGAGCCAAGCATGAAGCGGCAGAAGGCGTTATCTCCCTGAGCGCAGAGGCGACCGGCGGAATTGGCAACAAAGCCTACTCTTTCCGGGCGCTGAATGAAGACAGTCAGGAGACAGTAACGCTTGATACTTATTCAACCGGCGACACCTATCAGTGGGCAATTCCACAGGCCGGCAAGTATATCGTTTATGCAGATGCGAAGGATGAAACTGGAGTAATTAAAACCGGTGCCCGGCAAATCGAGGTGCTGGCGTCGGGTGAAGTGATCATTTCGGCCAGCCCGGCTACTATCAATCCAGCATCCCGCAACTTTGACCTTGGCCATCCAACAGACGTGACCACGGAAATTACCTGGAACGAAGCCCATAGTGTTACCCAAGTGGTCTATGGCGTGAATCAAGGCCCTAGCCGAAGTGTCACAGAAGCGGTCTATAACAGGAATGCGCTGGTCGAAGGCCACGATTATACTGTAAAAGGAAATACGCTGACATTGAAAAAAGGCTTCCTGTCCGGCCTAAACCTGAAAGAAGGCGATACCGTCAGCATTGAATTGCTCTTTGACTTAGGAGACAAGGCCGTATTCACGGTCCGAGCCATCCAAAGTCCTGTAGAGGCAGATGCGAGCATCAATCCGAAAACAGCCAGCTTTGACAAAAAAGCCAGCAATCAGACGGATATAGAGACGACTATTACTTGGAACGATGCTTCCTCCATTACCGATATCAAACAAGCGGGAGCATCCATCGGAGCAACGGCTTATACTGTTAACGGCGATGTTCTGACGATCAAAAAGGAGTATCTCGCAACTCAACCGAAGGGCAATCTCCCGTTAACCGTGCAATTTGATAAAGGCAACGATGCTGTATTGATGATTCAGATTTCCGACACAAGCAGCAACAAAGATGACGGTGACGACCAGGACGACAGTAGCGACAATAGTAGCGGTAGCAATGGCAATAATTCCAGTAGCAGCAGCAACGCCAGCGGAAGTTCCACAATCGCGACACCAAGCACAGCCTCGTCTGTCCGCGTGCTGGATGCCAAGGGCAAGCCCATTGAATCATTTAGCGCCAAGCTGAACAGCAGCACAGGACTGGCAACAATTACAATGGATTCCGAGTTCCTAGGCAACGCCTTCGCTGCATCCCAGGCGGATGGCAAAGGCATGAAAACGGTAGAGGTCACCGTGGAATCGAATCAGGCCAAATCCTATGAGCTGACGCTACCGACAAGCTTTGTAACCAGTGCGGATGCATCCCGTGCCATTCAAATTAAAACGGGGATGGCAGTCGTTACCCTCCCAGGCAACATGCTCGGGACTGCAGAAGCAGCAGGAGCGCAACATATTACGCTGGAATTAAGTTCAGGCAGCAACAGCAAGCTGGACGCACAAGCACGCGCTCATATCGGAACCCGTCCTGTGATTGAGCTGAATCTCAAAGCCAACGGCAAGCGATTGCCATGGAATAACAACCATGCGGCTGTAACCGTGGCTATTCCTTATGTGCCTACAGCAGCAGAACTGCAAAATACAGAGCATATTGTCATTCAGTATGTAGATGCAGCAGGTCACGCTACTCCGGTGACCTCAGGAAAATATGACGCATCCATTGGAGCCGTTCGCTTTACTACGCATCATTTTAGCCAATATGCCGTAGCCTATGTGGAAAAATCCTTCCACGATTTGGGCCAACACGCTTGGGCCAAGAAGCAAATTGAAGTCCTGTCCTCCAAAGGCGTCATCAACGGTACGACGGAAAATAAATTCTCGCCTGCGGCCAAAATCACCCGGGCGGAATACCTGACGCTGCTGGTGAAAACGCTGGGGCTGACCACAAGCTTTGACAGCAGCTTTGCCGATGTTAAGCAAGGAAGCTACTACTACGAAGCAGCAGGCATTGCCAAAAAGCTTGGCATCGCAGGCGGCTCCGGTGACAACAAATTTAACCCGAATGCACCTGTATCCAGGCAGGATATGATGGTCATGACCGACAAAGCCCTGCAAAAGGCAAACAAGCTGGCTGCCACAGCCTCGACGGCTGCACTGGATTCCTTCAGTGATCGTGCAGATATTGCTGGTTATGCTGCTGCAAGCTTGGCCGCACTGGTTCAGGAAGGCCTCATTACAGGATCAGACGGCAAAATAGCCCCTAAAGCACCAACCACTCGTGCCGAGGCTGCTGTATTCCTGTATAGAATCTATAACCAAAATTAAAATCTTCAAAAATAAATTCAGTCTGACATAGCAGTAAATTCAAAAAGGAGATGAATCCCTGGTTGGGGTTCCGTCTCCTTTTTTGCTATTTGCGTAACAAGCTTTATTATTCTCTTGTTCAGAACTCAGGCTATCGCTCAGCGATGATACTAACCGCTTGCAGGTGGTCGGCGTACTTTACAAACTGTCTGCGCATACCCATAACTCTTACCCGGGCAGCACGGTTTCGCATAAGGTTAAAGGCAATTTTGCCAAATCTCAACCAGCCCTCATCCTGAATAATACGTGGCAGATGCAGTAAGTGCATGGGAACCGTATAGATTTTAACAACCTTAAAGCCTTCCTCTTTCAGCAGCTGTTCCCATTCCGATACCGTCAACGGTGTCGCATTCACTCTCATGGCTACAGCCAAATCCTTGTAAATCTGCTTTCTGAGCTCAGGCTCAATATCATTTGCAGCTAAGCACATCTCATGAATAGCATACTTCCCGCCTGTTTTCAAAAGCCGCCTGGCTTCCGAAATAATCTGTGCTTTCTTGGCTCTTGGGTGCATCGTCAGCATGGCTTCCCCATATACCACCGTCGCAGAGGCATCCGGCAACGGAACCTGTTCAGCATCAGCAATAATCACTTCCCGATTTGCTCCGCTTGCATACGTTTTTACGATAGAAGCCGCCTTCTCATTCTGTTCAATCGCAATATAACGGCGGGGATTAAGCCGCAGTGTGATTTGGGCAGTTATACCCAATCCGGGAGCAAACTCAATAACCTCATCCTGTCCGGTTACGTCAAGTCCCTCTATCATCCAACGTGTCGTTTTTAACCCTCCGGGCCTAAGCACGCGCTTACCGAGACTTGCCAATATCCAGTGCCCTGGCACCTGTTTGTAATCTACTGTCTGCATCGGCCATCAACACCTCTTCTTAAAATTCGAGAATGATATTCATTATCAATATAAGCGTAAAAAAATTTAACATTTTTTATTTTTTGTTTTATATAGCGATGGTGATGTGCTCTCTTTTATATGTTTTGCGCATAGCTTTCACTTGGCGTTTTGGTCAACACCACATGCAGGCTGGAATTCGCCTCTGCACCACCACGATAGGAAAAGTGCTCATCTCCTGTAAGATGAATTATATCCCCTTGCACAACTGCCGTTTCTTCACCATTCACAGTTACCGTACCGTTGCCTTCAAGAACAAGCAAATATACATTCGCTCCTGGGTGATTATGTGTTGGCAGCTCGGCATTAGGAGTAAAGTTGAGAATAAAAATTACATTGTCGGCTTCCTTATGCACAATTCGTTTTGTAAACGCAGCTTCTTTATATTCCTGAAATTGAGTAAGGTTTGATATTTTCATCTAGGTTCACGCTCCTGTTTGAAAGTAGATTTGCTTGTGATGGATTGAGACGCCTGACATGCTGCTCTCAGGCTTTTCAATCGATATGACCTTATTGTATTGAAATATTCCGCTCGTCTTGTGATTGCAATCACTAAACTAAATTTAAGTCAAAAATACTTTTAAAAATTCAAAAATTTGATTTCAATCAACTTTTTCATCGTTACATCCAACTAGAATCGAATTGTGCTAGACAAACAAAAACGAGCAGGAGGTTGTTCCTATGAAACCAGGATTCCAACTGGCAAAGGATATTTATTGGGTAGGAAAAATTGATAATCGTGAGGTTCCCTTTCATCGTCTTTTACTATCAAAGGGTACAACATATAATGCATATCTTCTGAAAACTGGAAAACCAACCATTATAGATACCGTAGATATGGCGTTCGGCAGAGAATTTGCAGAGGCTGTAGCCGAATTAATCGATCCGCTGGACATTCAATATATTATCGTCAACCACACGGAACCGGATCACTCCGGCGGACTGGCTGCGCTTGCTTCCAAGGCAACAAACGCTACGATTGTCTGCACGGAGATCGCCGTTCCTGAAATTCAGCAAATGTACAAGCTTCAGCATCGCAACTTCCTCGTCATCAAGGATGGGGATCAACTGGATATTGGAGGCAAAACCCTGCTGTTCAAGGAAACACCTTACCTCCATACGGAAGAAACCATGATCACGTATTGCGTGGAAGACAAAATCTTGTTCCCGTGCGATATTTTCAGCACACACGTGGCTGTAGAGCATCTATTTGCCGATGAAGCTGGTTTTGATATCACCGATGACTTTATCGGATACTATCAGGCTATTATCCATCCGCACCGCAGATATGTACGTACATTAATCAACGCGGTTGCTGACCTGGATATTGAGATGATTGCCCCTTCCCACGGCTTCGCGATCCGGCACGATATTGCCAAATTCATTGATTTGTACGCATCTATGAGCACCGAAACCAAGGATGATAAAAAAGTAGCGATTGTTTATGCCACCTTAAAAAATAATACTAAAAAAATGGCAAACATCCTGAAAGACTGCTTTTTGGAGAACCAAATCAAGGTGGAGGTATGGGACGTAGATAAAGCGGATGAAACGGAGATTTTGAATAGTATTGCCTCAGCGGATGCTGTTTTCGTTGGTAGTTCTACCAAATATGCAGACATGACGGGCAAGCTGGAAGACCTGCTGCAAAAAATGCAAAAGATGAATCTGGAAGGCAAGCTGGCTGCTGCCTTTGGTTCCTACGGCTGGAGCGGAGAAGCCATTGAAGTTGTACAGGATTACTTGAACGGTACCAATATGGAGGTCCAAAGCACTTCCGGGGTAATCAAATCAACCGGTATGACGCATGTGGAATTCCCGGTACGCATTCGCTTCTCTCCTACAGAAGATGAAAAAGTGAAGAAAATTAAAAATGCCGCTGAATTTGTCTCAGATCTGCTGCTTAGTGTCATTTGAACAAAGACAGCTTATAGCGAATAGGAGAGATACTGCATGGAAAACAAACATTACGTTATTATCGGAGGGAGCGTTGCCGCCGTCAACGCGGCAAAAGCGATCAGGGATCATGATGAGCAGGCCGAAATTTCTATTTACGGAGAAGAAGCATCCCTGCCGTATAACCGAGTCAAGCTTTCCAAGGGACTATTCACTGACCTGCACAGCGATAAAATCCTGATCAAAAAGGAAAAATGGTTTGCCACTCAACGAATTCATGTGTATTCCGGTATAAAGGTCACCGCGATACACGCAGAGGACTGCACCATCGAAACAGCCAACGGGCAAACCGTTGCTTATGACAAGCTGCTGCTGTGTACAGGGGCTCACAACCGCAAGCTTTTGCTGGACGGAGCTTCTCTAAGGAACGTTCACAATATCCGGTTTCGACAAGATG
Source organism: Paenibacillus kribbensis (assembly GCF_002240415.1). Classification (NCBI taxonomy): domain Bacteria; kingdom Bacillati; phylum Bacillota; class Bacilli; order Caryophanales; family Paenibacillaceae; genus Paenibacillus; species Paenibacillus kribbensis. The sequence goes on along the minus strand of NZ_CP020028.1, from coordinate 170,876 downwards.
CAGACAGGCTTAAAACGGAATTGCGACAGGGAGACCGGATATGTATCATCGGCGGTGGGATTCAAGGGGTAGAAACCGCCTGGTCCTTCCAGCAAGCCGGGTATGCTGTAACCATTCTGGAAGCCTCGCACCGGCTTATGCCCCGCCAGCTAGATGAGAAGGCTGCTTCTATTTTGAATCGTCGGATTACCGAACAAGGTACCGAGGTAAGGCTTGGACAAGGCGTAAAGCGTATTACAGGCACAGATCACGTAGAAGGTGTAGAACTACAGGACGGCTCTGTTATTCCCTGCGAGCATGTCGTATATTCTATCGGAATTGTACCTAATACTGAGCTTGCTCGCCAGATTGGCCTTGATATTGGACACGGCATTCTGGTGAATGCACAGATGGAAACCAGCTTCGCCAATATATATGCGGCAGGTGATGTAGCCGAGTTTCAGAATAGAGTGGATGGATTATGGGAAAGTGCTATAGAGCAAGGGAAAATAGCAGGAGCTAATATGACGGGTGCATCCGTCAGCTATCAGCGCCCCATCCCTGTAACTCTATCGAACAGCTATGAATCCCCTCTCTTTTCCATTGGCCTGGTAGATGAGCAAGTCTGCGACACCAGCCTGATTAGTGAAAATCAAGCTTCTTATACACGTATGTTCATACAAAACGGCTCTATCTGCGGCGTGATCGGCTTTGGGGATGCCCTCGCTTCACTTCCATACAAAACAGCCATCATTCAGGGACTCAAATCGGACGCGCCAGAGCTTACAAAAATTTTTGGTGACAAGGAGAACTGAAGATGAAAAAATATGTATGTCAACCCTGTGGATACATTTATGATCCTGCTATCGGCGACCCTGATGAAGACGTTATGCCAGGTACAGCGTTTGAGGACCTTCCGGAAGACTGGGTTTGTCCAGTCTGCGGTGAGGATCAAAGCCATTTTACCCCAATAGATGATACAGAATAACAAGAATGTGCTATACTTTTTAGTTTCCGGTTTATGAATGGAGTGAATGAATGTGAATGAGATGTCCTGTCCCTGCCAGTGCGAAAAAGAGCCCTGTGCCCGCAAAGTGCCTATCTTTTCCTCTTTGTCCTGCGAAGATTTGTGTAAGGTCAGCTCCATGATCCGACACCGAAAATATCAGAAAGGCGAGCCCTTGATTATCGAGGAACAAGCATCCGATACGCTGTACATTATTAAAAGCGGGCATGTCAAGCTTCTGAAGATGACGCCTCAGGGCAAGGAACAAATTCTGCACATTCTGACAACTGGCGATTTTTTTGGCGAGTTGAATATATTTAACAGCGATGAGCTGAGTAACTTTAGTGCGTATGCCTTAAAAGATACTGATATTTGTATGCTCACCAAGGATGATATGGAGCAGTTGATCCGCAACAATCCTGATATCTCTTTGAAGCTGCTCAAAACCATTACCAAACGCTTGGCCCATACCGAAAAGCTGGCTCAAAGCCTGGCTACCAAAGACCCGGAAATCCGTATCGCCTATATGATTCTTGAGCTTGGGCATAAATACGGCAAACGGGACGGCTCCTACATTAAAATAAATCTCCCCCTTTCACGCGAAGAAATGGCTAATTATGTGGGTGTCACACGCGAAACCATCAGTCGCAAATTCGCAAAATTTGAACAGCAGGGGATTATTCATACTAAGGGTACACGAGAGATTACCATCTGCGATATCCAGAAACTGAACGAATATATAGATTGAGGCTCATCAATAAAAAAACCGCTTCTTTGAGCGTATGGCTTGTGGCGACTTGACCACTTTCCATTTGCCAAAGAGCGGTTTCTTTTGTTCTGTACATTTTGTAATCGGCTATTTTTCCAGCGTTGTGTTCACACCTGGGGATGACGCTCCCCATGTTAATTGTCCCGATGGAAGCTCCGATGGAACCGGGTCATTGGAAGGAGATACCTCCATCGTGCTGGATTTGGAGCAATCCCACACAACTTTGACCAGATACACAAACAGCAGCACGTTCAACAACGAGGTCACACACAATATGATACCGTACTGATCCCGAGTATTGGAGCTATAGAAAATATCGAAGGTATTCAGGAAAATCGTAAGACTGAATCCACCCGCAAGCCACAAAAATCTTCGGTCCCGCAAATACAGATACGCCAGTACCGCCAACGCAGCGGCAGGGAACAAGTATCGTTCATGCATGCTGGAAGCAAAGGTAAATACACCTGCAATTAGCACCAGTGCAGCTGCAGCGGCAAATTGTGGTTTCCGACTGCGGATATACATCCACCACGTAAACAAAGTCACCAGTACAATGCAGATCATACCCCATGTATGGTAGCTGAACAGGAACAACGTCGTAGTATCCTGCGTATAATTGCCACCGATCAGTGCGAAGAAGTTGTACGCGTTCACGGAAGCATACGGATATTCGCCAACCGTTCCCTTGTATAAATCAAGCAGCCATAACGGCTCCTGCCCCCACGAAAAAGGCAATATGACCAGAATGGTCGTCACAACCGCTCCGCCGACGGCCAAGAGCCAAGGCTGTATTTTACGCTGTCTGAGCAGCTCGAAGAACAGAACCGGCCCATAAATAATCCCCTGCGGCTTCATCAATACCGCTATCGTAAACAACACAGTGGACCAGCCGATCCGGTTTTCCACCAGCAGCACAATCATGCCCACAATCAGCATAGTAAAGAAAGAATCTACCTGTCCCCAGAAGGTCGAATTGATAAATACAGCCGGGTTAAACACATAGAATATAGCCAGCCCAAGGCTAATTGCATAGCCGACCCGTTTGCTTGCCAGCCGGTACAGCATGTACGCTGTCACGATATCGGCTAATATATTTGGAAGCCGCAGCAGCACTGACATATAGGGACTGAAAGCATCTGTAGAGCCGATTTTACCGATCACATATAAAATATAAATATAGAACGGCGGATAATCACTTGATCCGTTCGTGTAAAAGCCCGATAAGCTATCCGCTGCTGTCATAGCCCAGTTCCGGAATAGCATTAAATCCATGTGACCCGAGATCCATGGGGCGATCGCCATTCTTAAAAAGAATCCCGCACCCAGCACGGTCCACAGCATCAGCCCCCGGTTGCTTTCCCCGAGCTTCCATTCACGGGCCCGAAAACGGTACGCAATGAACACAAACGCACCAAAGAATACAGCGGCAAAGATCGCTAGCGGAGTTGCATAAGCGGATGAAGAGTTTCCACTTCTTCCGCCAGGTCCGCCCATACCAGGTCCGTTGCCGGACATGCCACCCGGACCTCGATGCTGCCCGTCTCTAGCAGCACCGCTGCCTCCGGATGAAGATTTGTCATTTCCGGCCGTTGTACCGTTGTTGCCCGATGTCGATGTATTCTGGGTGGATGGGGTGGATGAATCGGTAGATTGACCTGTTGTACCTTGACTCTTAACGTCAGAGCTATTCGTGGTATCCGTCGATGTCGAATTTGAGCTGGTATCCTGCCCTACATCTCCTGCTCTACTATTTCCAATGGTCTGACCGTTGGAGGGACGTTGCCCCGGTCCTCCCATGCCCCCGCCAGGTCCGCCGCCTCCGAATCCGCCGGACGGGCCCTGCCTGAAAGCGACGGACTGGGACGCCGAGCTGCCCGAATAACTCCATAACGAAACGACACTCACGACAGCACACAATATGAGACTACATAGAAGGATATATTTCAGACCGTTCGCTTTCCAAACGTTCAAATCCGATGCACCTCTCTCTGTTTCTATTTTCCTCATATTGTATCTGCCTTAGCTTAGGACTTTGTGAGTTCTGGCTGAATGTTGGCTGAATATGGGATCATTGCGCTGTGTATTGTTGCTCCATATCCTTAATTGCCCTTTCCAGTTGAGTCTGCGGATGCTGCAGCATGTTGCCGTGCCCGACAGCCAATAAGGACGGCTTGAGATGCACGAGCTTTTTGGCGCTTTCCAGCGAGCGGTCCTTGTTCCAGGTGGCCAGTGCTGGAAATGGAAACAGCGGCTTGAGCCTTCCCGACACCGCCACACCACCCCGGACCTGGAAGGCATCACCTGCAATCAACGCACGGGTACGCGTGTCCAGAAATGCCATCGAGCCCGGCGTATGTCCCGGTGCGCTGATCGCCAGCAGCGAGCCTACATGGTCCCCATCCTCCAGCAAGACATCAGGCCGGGTAAGAATGCCTTTTGGCACACTGCCCCGAATGGGAGTATCCGGTTCACCCGCCTCCAACGACACATCACCCCGCAGCAGCCGCGCATCTCGTCTGGAGACAAATACCTGCGCATCAGGATGTCTTGTCTTCAACCGATCCAACGCACCCACATGATCCTCATGGGCATGGGTAAGTACAATTCGTATAATCGGCTTCCCCATCCGCGCAGCAGCCTGTTCAATACCTTTGGCACTGTAAGGCAATCCGGCATCGATCAGGGTGAACCCATCGTTCTCCTCCACCAAGTAACAGTTCACCGGGAACAGTCGGGGCATAAACGTCAATTGATACATATGTTGCACCTGAACGATACGCATTTATTTCATCTCCTTGTTTTATAAAACTAATCATATTAGTATTATAAATAATATCATTAGTTTTAATCAAATCTTTTCTTTCCTATTCATCTGGAGCTTGTATTTATCACATCGCGCTGAAGGAGAGGGTGATTCGCTGGCCCCCCTGCCTCTTCAAGGTTGGGTTCATCTTGGCGCTGAACTAATGATCTTTGGTTTAGCAACTGCTGCGCTATTTCGCAGCGAGCGGTATCTTTGGGCTATCATTCTGGCCGGTACATTCATCGTTAACCGTCTTCTCATGCAGTGGTGGGGGCAAAAATGGTTAAAAAGCAGCAAAAAAGCAGACCCGGAATCCTGACTCCGGGTCTGCCTCTCTGTCATGTAATACAAATGCCTTTCGATTCATCAACCCTGCCGAACGGCCTCAGCAATCGGCGTACTGCCTGACACCAAATCAATCGCTCGTTGATACGTCTGGGGTTCATCCAGTACAGCGACTACCGTCGCCGCCACATCCTCACGGGAAATAGAGTGGCTGCCAAGATTATTCCCGGTAGCGACTTTACCGCTCCCCGGCTCATCTGTCAGCCCACCCGGACGAAGGATGATGTAATCCAGATTGCTCGCTTCCAGCAGACGGTCTGCATAATGCTTCGCCACGTAATACGGCTTAATCGACTTGGGCCATTGCTCCCGATTCTCCGCATGCAGGGCGCTGACCATAATGAAGCGGCGGATACCCGCTTGCTCGGCAGCTTCCATCGCCTTGACCGCTCCATCGAGATCAATGAGCAGGGTTTTATCTGCTCCTGTTTTTCCGCCGGAGCCTGCCGTGAACACGATAGCATCGCTGCCTTTTACGGCTGCGGCAATTTCGCTAACCGTCCCTTCAAGGTCAGCTATCACCGTTTCCGCTCCCAAACGCTCAAGCTCCTCGGCCTGATCTGGATTGCGGATGAATGCCTTTACGCGATGTGATTCATTTTGTCCCAGTAGGCGAACAAGATGTCTGCCCACTTTTCCATTTGCACCGATTACCAGCACGTTCACACATATCCCTCCTGTATTCGCAGTCTCATCTCCATGATTATACAGCAGTATTTTACCCTTCGTATCAAAGAGACAATCATGCAGCTACCCCAGGCTAAATTCAGGATTTTTCTGAAAGCTCGGCATTTCGCTGCTGCTGCACGCGCAGGCCTGCTAAAAAGGTATCCATCATCACTGCAATACTCCGATCCACTTCCACAGGTAAACCGAAGCCTCCCTTCTGTTCAAGCGAGGCAAACCCATGCAGAAGACTACGGAACCCCCTTGCTGCATGAATGCAATCCTCTTCCTTGAAGCCGTAGCCACTGGACAGGACGGAAATGACAAGCTCTGCCACGCGATCCGCAGCGTCCCTCAATTCAGTATCCTTGCGGTCGGTAGCATACAGCATCGCTTCATATAATCCAGGGCGCTCGCGAGCATATCGCATGTATGCTTTCCCCATGGCAGCCAGTGCATCATCGCCCGCTCTGCCAACCGCCCCACTTGTCAAAGCCTCCTCTAATTGCTCTAGGCTATGCAGTGCCAGCACTTGACGCAGTCCGTTCAATCCGTCTACGTGGTTGTACAAGGATGGAGGACGAATGTGCAGCTTTTGCGCCAGCGTGGTGAGCGTGACCTCCCCCATCCCCCGTTCATTGGCAATATCCTCGGCAGCTTGTAAAATATCTTGCAGCTTTACTCCGTTCCTCGGTGACATCCCTATGTCTCCTTTTATCGAATTTCGAACCCTATTTCCATTTTAACTAATCCTGTTAGTCTATACAAAGACAATGCCGTTTGCAACAACTGGTATAATAAAAGAAATAAGCTCATAAAGCGGGTCTGACAACTTTTTTGATCCTCTATAAAGGAGAACACTATATCTATGGATTCCATACCACTTCCAGCGATTGAATTTAAGCACATCACCAAGTATTTTACCGGATCTGAGCGACAACGTGCTGTCCTGAACGGAATTACGGCAAAAGTCTCTCCTGGCAAAATCACCACGCTCGTCGGCCCGTCCGGGTCGGGCAAAAGCACTCTGCTTTCACTGTGCAACCTTTTACTGTCACCGGATGAAGGAGAAATCAGCGTATTTGGCAAACCTGTATCCGAGTGGGAAATCCCTGAACTGAGACGGAAAGTAGCATTGGTTTTTCAGGATGCTCCCATGCTTCAAGGAACCGTCCTGTACAATCTCCAAACTGCAGAACGGCTGCACGGTACGGTATTGCATGATCCGTCCGGTCTGTTGGAACGCGTAGGGCTCACCCGCGACCTGTTGGATCAGAAAGCGCAGGATCTGTCCGGTGGTCAAAGACAGCGCTTGGCCCTGGCCCGGACGCTCGCCAACCGCCCGGATATTTTACTGCTGGACGAGATTACCTCCGCACTGGACCCTGCCTCGGTTAAAGAGGTTGAGGATCTGCTGCTGCAAATGAACAAGGAAGAGGGAACGACCATGATCTGGATTACGCATCATATGGAACAAGCCCGCAGAGTGGGCAACGAAACATGGCTGATGATCGACGGGAAATTAGTGGAACAAGCGGATACTGAGACCTTTTTCCATGCGCCGCAGCATAGTGAAACCCGCAGGTTCATAGCAGGGGAATGGGTATGACGATTATTGCCTTGATTCTTTCCCTCGGTTTTGTATTTATTGCCATTGTCATGTCCAAATCCTTCAAGCTTGGCCTGGATCGGGATATTATCATCGCCACGATCAGAGCATCGGTCCAACTGCTGGCTATCGGTTATGTATTACATTTGATTTTCGGGATGCAGAGCTACGGATTTATCGTATTGTTCATTCTGCTCATGATCACCGTAGCCTCCCAAAATGTGGCACGCAAAGGACGATTTATTCCCGGTCTTATGTGGAAATCATTTCTAACACTGCTGTGTGTAGAAATCGTTACACAGGCATTCCTGATTAGCCTGCATATCATTCCGGCGACAGCCCGGTATATGATTACGATTAGCGGCATGATCATTGGCAGCTCCATGATTTTGTCCAGCCTGCTGGTGTCCCGGCTCAAGTCAGAGGTCCTGCTGCGCAAGCCTGAAATCATGCTCATCCTGGCACTAGGTGGCACACCGAGACAAGCCATTTTTCCCATACTCAAGGATTGCATACGTTCCAGTATGATTCCAACCATTGAGGGACAGAAAACGCTGGGGCTTGTCCAGCTACCCGGTATGATGACCGGGCAGATCATCGCAGGAGCCAATCCAATTGCCGCCGTCCGTTTGCAGCTGCTGATCGTATTTACCACCATGACCTCTGCGATTTTGACCAGCGTGCTGCTCAGCCTGTTTATTTATCCGGTATTATTTACCCGCCAGCAGCAGTTGCGCACAGAAGCATGGGAACGCTAATCCTTATCAGACTAGGGCACTTTTACAAAAGTCTATCTGCCAGATGATCGGTAGGTAGGCTTTTTGGTGTATATTCTGGTTCCTGCACGAAATAAGTATGCTGTGATTTATATCATCAGGCTTACAATATACATATATAGGTTAAATGCCTATTTTAAGAAGGAACACAGAAACAAGTCATCTAACAACACAAAAAGGAGCTAAAAGGATGAACCATCGTTTATTAATCAAAAACGGCTGTGTACTCACGCTCGATAAGACCCTGGGTGATTTTAAAAAAGCGGATATTCTTATCGAGGGAACCAAAATTGTCGCTGTTCAACCGGAGTTGGAAGCATCCGATTGTGAAGTTGTTGACGCTGCAAACATGATTGTGATGCCAGGATTCGTGGATACACATCGCCACACCTGGGAATCTGTCGTTCGTAATGTAGGTGCCGATTGGTCTCTCGAAAAGTACCTGGGGCGTATGTACTATGGGAATATTGGAGCTAAATTACGCCCGCAGGATGGATATGTAGCCAATCTGCTAGGTGCGCTGGAAGCGTTGGATGCAGGGGTTACCACACTACTGGATTGGTCGATGATTAACTCACCCGATCATACAGATGAGCTGATCCGGGGCTTGCAAGCATCGGGAACACGAGCGGTCTTTGCCCACGGAGCTCCTGGTGATGCCGAATATTGGTCCAGAGAAAGCCAGATACGACAATCCGATGACAGCAGACGGGTGAAAAAGCAGTACTTCTCATCAGATGACCAGTTGCTTACCATGGGGTTGGCCATAAGAGGACCAGAATTTAGCGCATGGGAAACAGCGGTCGATGAGATTCAATTCGCTCGGGAGCTCGATGTGCTGTGTACAATGCATTTGGGCTTCGGGACATGGGGTTCGGTGGATCGGTCGATTGAAAAATTGCATAAGGCCGGACTGCTCGGACCGGATCTTAACTTTGCCCATGCCAATACACTCAGCTATGAGGAGTATAAGCTAATCGCAGATTCGGGCGCCTCCATTTCCGTGACTCCGGAAATCGAAATGATGATGGGACATGGCTACCCGGCTACAGGGTTGTTTATGGAGAACGGAGGAAGACCTTCATTAGGAGTCGATGTCGTCGTGTCAACCGGTGGAGACATGTTTGCACAAATGAAGTTCGCCTTGCAGGCAGAACGTTCCAGAATCAATGAAAAAATGTTATCCAGAGGAGAAATGCCGATGGAATTCACTATTTCCGCACGGGACATTTTAGAATTTGCGACGATTGACGGTGCCCGGGCATTGGGACTGGATCATAAGATCGGTACGTTAACTCCGGGAAAAGAAGCCGATCTGATTATGATTCGAACCGACGATCTCAATATGTTTCCGGTAAATCATCCAATCGGTGCTGTTGTGCAATGTGCCAACACAAGCAACGTCGATTCGGTGTTTGTGGCTGGAAAAGCTGTCAAACGGCACGGAAAGATGCTGTATGCAGACATCCAACACCTGCGCACTTTAGCCAATGAGTCGAGAGATTATATTTTTTCTCAATACGGGATACCTGAAGAAGCATGGCCAATCTGATTTTTTGGTTTGGAGGTATGGCTACATGAAATCATTTCGCTTTTGGTTGGTCCTAATCTCAATTTTAGTAATTATTGTAAATGTTTTGGGCTACGATGACTATAATATACTATTGGCTATTATTAGCCCGCTGGTTTGGATTTACGAGTCATTTCAATTTGTGCGAAAAGCAGATATTCCAATAGCCGTTGTATACCTAACTACACTGGGTTTCTGGTATCTTATTGGATACGTTTTGGATCGTGTGATTAGAAAATTGAAATCTGTTGAAAAATGAGAACTGTTCTACTAACGGGCTCTGTTTTGAGGTGCAATACACATCGAATTGACATTGTGGGCACAATACGATGTAAATATAGAATAAACCGATCACTGTATCATACAGTTGTCGGTTTATTCTTAACCAGTATTTTTATTTTGCAATGTACTCTTACCACTTCCGTTATTTCCTGCGAATACAAACATAGTAGCAAACGGTTCACTCATGATGAATATCCTGTTCATTGATTCGTTCAACTTCACCATTACTGTACTCTTTAACAAACTGACCATCCGGCGTTTTATAGACGATATAGGTGCCATTTGCTTTAGCGTCCAGTTTAGCTCTATCTCCAGTTAGTTTGATTAACTTACCCAGGTCCTGTACACGATTCATTCAGTCATCACCATCCAATTCAAATCATATATCAAGAGTATATCATAAATCGAAAAGCGTTAGAGAGCTCATTCAAAAGCAACTCGACGCCAAGCAACACTATTCAAATTCTCCACCTCTCCGCCTATTTTCTTCTATAAGTCTCCCTAACCATTAAATATTATCCTCTAAACTATCGTCTACCTTCTTAGACTCGTACTCGACTGTTTTAAAGCGATAATCATCAGACAGTGAAAGCATTTTGTCGTAATCACGGCCTCATAGAAGCATTCATGTATTCTGAAATTTACTCAAGTTATTGCTTAGTAATGTTTACATATATAGTCTCATTTTTTGAGGTACTCTCTACAGTCGCACCTATCACCTCTGAAACAAATCTGAGCGGCACCATCACACGGTTTGGCGATACTGGCATAACAGGCGCACCAGGCATTATTTTTTCTTTATCATTTACATAAGCTACTCTACTTCCAATAGTCAGACGCACGATTTTACCATTTCGAGAACGGATTGTAACCTCCTGCTTCTCTCTACTCCAACTTACAGTTTCACCCAAATTCTCTGATACAAATCTAATAGGGACATACGTTGTACTGGTTGCTCGTTCGATATAAGGATTGGCATCAGATGTGACTTCAACATTGTTTACTTCAAGGACAAGATTGTACAAATATTGAGGGAGAGCAGCATTTGCCTGATCTACTGTTACAAAGAAAATCATAGTAAAGAGTATGGTATTAACTGCTTTTTTCAACATACTATATCATTCCTTATCTGGTATAAATAGATTAATTGAAACTCATTATGACTTAAAATCGAGATTCCGCATCAAGCTTCCTCCGCACAATTTATTACATTTTCTGACTTTCGAATGTATTTTTATTTCATATAAGGCATTTTATAGATATTATGATATAATCAGCTCCGTTACTCGTTAGGGGGATTAGTTTTGCATAAGGAGGACTGGAAGATGCGGTTGTACTGGTTAATGAGTTCGTCTAAAAGCATAGATTGCTCAAGTACAGAGGTATGTTCAATACCGTACTGGTTATGCAGATCATAAAGCTGTTGTCTGGCATTTTCTAATTGTTGATGTAACGTTTCGTACGTCTTCATTTAAATTCCCTCCTAATGAATCTCATTTTAGGATGGAATGGGTAAATATGAATTATCCATTTTTTCATTCAAAAAACGGCAATTTGAAACAAAAAGACCAGCACCTGAAGCTGGTCCGTTTAAAAAGTTGAAACTTGATTCAGGCTCCACCAATGTGTCCTTGAATTTGGATTCCACCATGGCTTGGGTATCCAGCTTGAATTGGTAGTGCGAATACCAGTAAAAAGCTAGTTACTGCCAAGAAGAAAGCCATCCTTTTGATCATTTCTTTCCCACACCTCCTGAGACATTTTTTCGTACTGAGCCAGTGTTCCAGGAGCGACATACGCTCTGAAACGATCAAATAAACCTGAGCAATTGGAAATAAGTAGTACATGGTTAATTGTAACAGCTTTTTCATAAGCGATTATTAAACATTTAAAACCATAAGGATATCTTCCTTTATTTAGGCTGTACTTAGCAAGCTTATACCAAAACCGAACATACTCTTCTGGTAAAACCTGCTGGGTAAACATATCTTCAGATGTGGGTTCTTGATAAGCTGCAATTTGAGGCTCAAAGCGCTGAAGGATATGATCCACATTGATATTGTAACGATTGGCTGCTTCTATTACGTTCAAAAGTTCGGCAAAAATGTGTTGTTCACCGGCCATATATTCTACGTAATCTGGCAGCACACTAACATCTCCAGACATGAGCTTGTTCACGTATGTATTAATCTTTGCCCAGCGTTGAAAGAGACCAATCCAATGAAGTGTATCCGGGTCTTGCTCCCTCACCCAGCTTAAATCAGTATAAGCACGGATATGTTCTAAGCCTTGTGCATAATTGCCTTTTGCATCACATGCATTTGCACACATCAGATCAGAATAGGCTATATATACAAAAAGTGGTCTACTTAGTTGCTTTAGTGGCTGTTGTTTTTTGTGTTTGGAGCTATGAGCCAGAGCATATTGTATTTGCCCTAACCGCCTCATTTCCTTAGCAAACTTGTATACCTTGTCCCACTGGCTCAATGCTCTGTACACATTCGCTAAATCTTTTAAGGCATCGAGTTGATCGATTTCGCCCAGACGATTGACAAAAGGCTCAAATTTATTTGCTGCTTCGAGATTAATCGCTTGATCCTTCCCAATCGTAAGCTTAAACAGGCGATACTGACACACCGCAAGTCGCTCAGAATGCTGATGTTTTTCACTCTCAGCAACATTTTTATAAAGGAACGCCGCTGCTGCATTGTGTCCGTCTTTGAAAATATCCTCGGCTACTTCAAAGAGCAACGGAGGATAGATAGGATTATCCAGCAGCAAAAAGACAACTCGCTGCAAGCAATCGAGCCGATCCAGTTCCACGCAGCGGTACAAAAAAGGGCTAATTCTTCGCCAGTTCAGCGGTTCTTCCTCAATACATTCTTTAACATAGCGATCATAAAAATGATCGGGTCGCAGTTCCATCGCTGAAGTAATACGATTCAGTTGGTTAACAGAGATGGATCGATTGCCTGTTACAATACCACTCACGGTACCCGGGTTTAATCCTGCGATATGTCCAAACTCGGTCTTGCTCATGTCTTTTCGCTTTAGATACTTTTCTAATTCTGCTCTGATCGTAGGTGTGATTTCCATGAAATAAACCACCCTTTCAATGTGGACTCTGGGGTCTAAGCCTAGTAAACAGAAGTTATGTAGTTCAAAAAATCATAATATTATGAAATGTTTTCCTGTTTACAATAGTACCATCTTTTGGAACAACAATGAATACTACTATTTTATTACTTATCAGCTTTTTAATAGGAGGTAGATTATGAAAAACACAGGTATGACGCGCTCGTTGGATACTTTGAATCGAATCGTTGTTCCCAAGGAAATACGGGTGACTATGAATATTGAATTTGGGGATTCGGTAGAATTTTTTGTGGATGAGGAAACAGGCTTTATGGCTTTAAAGAAGTATACAGGTGTCACCTGTAAGCTGTGTGGCACAGTTGAACACCTGACATATTACAGAGCTTCATTTTTATGCGTAGACTGCACCCAGAAATTAAAGGGGAATATCGATTGTTGCCCCATACCAGCTCCTTCTGTTCAAGAACATACACTTCCAAAAAGAACGAATCAATCGGCAGAAAAATTGCTCGGACGCCTTAGAGAGCTTATGCAGGAGCATCCCGATGCCAGACAATACGACTATGCAAAATGGCTTGGGGTCTCACAAGGGCGTGTATCTCAGCTTAAAAAGCTACTGTAAAACGCAGCATAGCTTCCTGTAAAATCCTATTCATTTAAATCCAAGGCCATCATTATAATATATTTTTATTTTAACGTTAATACCTACTGAATACCTTTGTTTACATATGTAATATCGCCTTCTCATCCTGTAAACTAAGTTCCACCAAGCGATAACCGCTGGATCATAGAGAGGATGAGGTATTCATGGATTTGGAAAGTAAAGTTTTTGCCACACAAGATGGTCTGGACGGACGTGTAAATGCAGTCCTGGATCAAACCCTTGCCGAGAAGCGCCTAATCGGCGCAGTGGTCATGATATATATGGATGGTTCACCCGTGTATGTCCGTGCGGCGGGGCTGGCTGATCGAGAAGAACATCGTCTTATGCATGAGAATGCTTTATTTCGGCTCTCTTCTGTGTCCAAGCCGATTGTATCTACTGCGGCCTTGGTTTTGGCCGCCCAAGGGTTGATTGAACTCGATGAATCTATAGAACGCTGGTTACCGGACTTTCGCCCCCGATTGATCAGCGGCGAGCAGCCATCCATTACAATACGCCAATTACTCACACATACTGCCGGGTTGACCTATGGCTTTTTAGAGGAGGAAGGGGGCGGGCCCTATCATCGTGCAGGCGTATCGGATGGCATGGATTTTTCAAATCTTACGCTGGAAGAGAACTTGCAACGTTTGGCCTCCGTGCCTCTGTTGTATACACCAGGTAAAGCATGGGGCTATTCGATTGCCACTGATGTACTCGGCGCTATCATTAGCCGTGTATGTGGCACAACCCTTGATGCAGCCGTCAAAAAGCTCGTTACAGAACCTCTGGGTATGCACGATACCAGTTTCTCGGTCGCTGATGCCGGACGGCTTGCCGCTCCTTATGTTAACGATACACCAGAACCCCGGCGAATGCGTGAGCTTGAGGTTGCACAGGTTTTTGAAGGCACAGCGGGGATTCGTTTTCAGCCTGCACGAGCCTTTGATCCCACGGCCTTTCATTCTGGTGGCTCAGGTATGATTGGCACCGCAAAAGACTTCATGCGACTGCTGGAAACACTGCGAAACGGCGGCAATCCTTTACTTCCAGAGGAGTGGGTTCGTGAAATGGGCACCATCCAGACCGGAAACCTCCCCTTGGCAAGCTGGCCAGGGCGGGGCTTTGGACTGGGATTCACCGTACTCCACAATCCCGACGAAAGTGGAACAGCAGAATCCCCCGGAACGTGGCGCCTCGGAGGAGCTTACGGTCATTCGTGGTTCGTTGATCCCGCGCAAAGACTCAGTGTAGTCGCTTTTACCAATACAGCATATGAAGGTATGTCGGGTCCGTTTACAACCGAGCTTTGCCAAGCCATTTACGGCAGCTCAAATAGGGTCTGATAAAACGGGAGTTATATGTTTGTGCTCTACAGGCGAGGACAGGACGATTAACGTGGTAGAGTGACCGTGCTTTCCGCACTCATCCCCGAATTGCTCCAGCTTAAGCATGGATTCGCTCATAACCTTAAGTAGATAATTTTGCTCGCCGCTGATTCGATGGCACTCAATGACTTCAGGTGCAGATTGGCAAAACTCAACAAATGAATTGCATTGATTCGTGTGCACGAGCACATGAGCCATAATCGGCTTTCCGACTTTCTCATGTGAAACCATGGCACGATACCCGGTGATGATCCCTTTATCCTCCATGCGCCGTACTCTTTCCGTTACGGCAGGCTGGGAAAGTCCAACCTCCTTACCCAGCTCGGTCATGGAGATACGCGCCTGGTTTTGTAGACACAACAAAATTTTATGGTCCACTTGGTCCATCAAATTCATCTCCTTAAATCCAAGGTGATATTGCATAAACACAATTATTATTATATAGATTCCGGATATTGGCTTACAATTTCATGATTTAATGAAATATTAGCATTTAAAATCAAGGACGTAAAGCAGGAAGACATAGAGAGGGAATGAAACTAATGAAATATAGAAAGCCCCTGCTTTTCATTGCGCTTGGCCTATTCGGCGTGTACACGATTGAGTTCGGTGTGGTTGGCATTTTGCCGGTCATCATTGAACGTTTTCATATTACGACAGCTCAGGCCGGGTTTCTTGTCAGTTCATTTGCATTGATCATCGCGCTGTTCGGTCCCTTCATGGTGTTATTGATGTCCAGGTTTAACCGCAAGCGAATCATGACAATGTCGTTGTTTGTTTTTGCCGTAACAAGCTTGCTGTCAGCCTATACATCCAACTTTTATCTGCTGGTAATTTTACGTATCATTCCGGCTCTGTTTCACCCGGTGTATTTCTCGCTGGCCTTTGTCGCCGCCACTGCGTTGTATCCCCCGGAAAAAGCAACACAAGCTTCCGCCAAAGCCTTTCTCGGCACGAGCATGGGAATGGTACTCGGTATTCCGATTACGGCCTATATCGCCAATCAATTTTCATACGAGGCCTCCTTCTGGTTTACTGCGGTAGCGAATGGGATTGCAGGGATCGGTATTTTATTCATGCTGCCGGATACACCACAAGCCGAAATGTTCTCCTACCGGAAGCAGCTTGGCATTTTGCGTAAAATACCGCTGTGGCTCAATATCGGGGCGGCTACTTTTATTTTTGCAGCCATGTTCTCGGTGTATAGCTATTCTGCCGAATACTTGGGGCAAAACACAGGTATGAGCAGAGATGTCATCAGCTTTCTACTTATTATTTTCGGTATCGGCGGAATGCTCGGCAATCTATTGGCTGGCAAGCTCATGGGCCTGCATAAGGTTCGCACCGCTCTTTTTCATCCAGTAGTCTTGGGGGGCACCTATTTGCTGTTGTACGGGATCAGTTCTTCATTTATCCCTACGCTCTTCATCATTATCGTGTGGGGGGCCGTTCATACCAGTGGGCTGATTGTCGCCCAGATTTGGGTGATTGATGAGGCCAAAGAAGCTCCCGCGTTTGCCAACAGTCTTTATATCTCGTTTATTAACCTAGGAGTTTCACTGGGCTCGCTGGCAGGGGGGTGGTTTATTGCCAGAGCGGGGATACAGGGGACGCTGTGGAGCGGCTTGTTTTTCGCCATGCTAGCGCTGGTATGCATCGGGTCTAAAGTGATTTATCCACGTATTTTTCGAAAATATAAAAATTTAGAAGTGCAGAACTAAAGAGTTGCAAGGGTTTAGGCAATGTTGTTCGGGGCTATCCAGTGACAAGACTGCGGATGGAGTAACGGAAGAACCAAACCTGTTATCATAAAAAAACCGGTCAACACTTTGTATGGTGTTGAACCGGTTTTTGTTTAAAGATTTATTCCTGCCCGTCGGATCAGATCAGAATGAAACATACACTTCTGTGCGCTTTAGATCAGCGTATAGCCACCATCCGGGAACAGCACGCTTCCAGTGGTGAACTTGTTCGTCATCAGGTACAACACGGTGTGTGCGATTTCCTCGTTATAGCCCACTCGACGGAGCAAGGTGACTTCCTTGTATTCCTCAAAAGCCTGCGCCCGCTGCTCGCCCTCGGGGCCGTCTCGCCAAATGGTGCCGGGAGATACGACATTGACCCGTATGGGAGCCAGCTCTACCGCCAACGCCTTGCCCAAGCTTTCGATGGCGCCGTTGGCCGCTCCATATGTAGCACCAAAGCCCATTGGCCGCTGGCTGAAAGCCCCGGACATGAGGACGATCGAGCCGTCCCTGGAAATATGCGGCACCGCATGCTTGGCAGCAAAATATTGCGGCCAGAATTTCCCCTCAAACGGAGTTTTCGCCTTTTCCGTATCTATGGTGATCGGACCACGTGTATAGCTCGCGCCCGGTGTGAACAAATGATCGAATGCTCCGACCTTTTCAAAAAACGCCTGCACTTCCTCCTCCTTCTGATTGTTCAGTTGGAAGGCTTCCACCGATTCGGCAGGGATGAGTTTCTTCGCCTGCTCCATTTTGTCCGCAGAACGCCCGGCGATCACGATACTCGCTCCCTGTTTTGCTGCTTCTATGGCTGTTGCCAGCCCTATACCTGAACTGCCGCCAATCACGACGACACGTTGAGATTGTAAATTCATATTAACCTCAGCTCCTTTATGAGGATTATATCATAACTATTTTATGAATATACATATCTTTATTCAGACGGGCTTTCCTGCATCGCGCTTTTGCGGTAGGAGGTCGGCGACTGACCCGACCAACGCTTGAATTGTCTGCTAAAATGCGCAATATCTCCGTAGCCTAGCATGTCAGCAATTTGCTGTACTGACCATTGCGGATCAGCCAACAGCAGCTTGGCTTCATGCAGGACAAGCCCGGACAGATATACACGGGGGGATACGCCGAAAACACTCCTAAATACACGGTTACAATGGGACACACTAATGCCCAGCTCCGATGAAATCCCCTCGATCCCGTCCTGTTTTTCCACTGAGCCGACTTGTCCAAAAGGCTGATTCACCCTGCCCTGAAGACGACTGGCAATCTGATGGGCAAGCTCTGTCTGCACGTATCCGCGTCCTGGCAGATGTGCCGCTTCGCTCGATACCGCTTCCCACAACGTGGCAAACAGCTCAAATACAGCCGACTGAATCCGCATACGCTTGGCCACCGAATCACCGCCTGCTCCCATGCCTTCTAGCGCAGAAAGATCGAGCAGCTTGCTCAGTGCCGGTCCCATTTGCCCCGCTACCGTGCCTTCGGCCGGGAACAGCACTTGCTCCAAACGGCTCAGCAGCGAAAGAAACAGCTTATCATCAATATCAAAATGCATGCAAAAATACGTAAAGCCCTCTCCACTGCTATGGCTGGAGTGGACGATTCCCGGCCGCAGCAGCACCAAATCACCCTCACGCTGCGTATAGCTACGACCATCCACGACCATGATCTGTTCTCCCGTAAGCACGACGTTAATTTCATACTGAGGATGCTCATGTGGCGGATAGCTCCAGTCTCTTCCGACACTTCGCGTATGGATGGCAAACAGATTGACCGTAGTCCGCACATCGGGAAAAAAGAATTCTTCCCCGGCAGCCGTAAGGTCTGGGTGATCTGGGCGCTTTGGTAAACGTGGTGATGACATATTTTCCCTCCTGACTGCATAGTAATTACCCCCAGTATATCGTGTTTGGCGCGATTTGGATAAATAGTTGAGCGATTTGACAATGGCTCTCTTACAAATGACATGCTAGGCTCTATGTGTGTTTAATGAAAGTCAAACTTCATTCTGAAAGGGGTTTCATTATATGACGAAAAACATATTTTATAACACACAACATGCACCTATAGGTGCCTTCTCCAGCTTTACGCTCGGGTTTAAGGGAAATCGCGGCGGACTCGGTCTGGAGCTGGGGAAGCCTGCGGATGAAAATGTATACATCGGGCTGCAATCCAGAGACGGCAGCGTATACGAGGCTCTTCCTTTTTTCGCATCTGCACAGGACGAAAGCACTCGCTATGATGTGGAGAAAAAGGATAAAAAAATAGAGCCGCTACTCGTTGCCTTTGCCGATCAGGACATTACCCGCGAGTTAAAAGCGGGAACGGATACATGGCAGGCTGGCGATCTGACGTTCCGGCTGTACTCTCCGGTTCGCTCGGTGCCCGAGCCGGGAACTGCGGATGAAAGCGAGCTGCGGGCAGCGCTGGTTCCGGCGGTATTTGCCGAGCTAACGGTCGATAACACGCAAGGGACTGCTGCACGGAGAGCTTTTTTCGGCTATCAAGGCAGTGATCCCTACAGCGGCATACGCATTGTAGGAGAGGACCCGCGCAGGGACGCTACCGATTCCACCCGCTCGGAGAGACTCACAGGCATCGGCCAAGGGCGCAGCACAGCCATTATGACCAACAGCAGCGAGGCGATACCTGCCAGTGGATTTGCACTGGAGAAGCTGCTCGGAGAGCCTATGGCCGAGAATTTATCCTTTGGCCTGGGCGTGACGGGTGCACTCCTCATGGATGTTCCAGCAGGCGAAAAGCGTACGTATTCCTTCGCTATATGCTTCTATCGTGGTGGCATCGTGACGACAGGCATCGAAGCGGCGTATTACTACACCCGGCTATTCAAGGATATTGAAGACGTGGGGAGCTATGCCTTGGAGCATTTTGCAGACCTGACCGCAGCCTGTATCCAGGCTAATCGCTGGATGGAATCGGCAAGCTTGAGCCCGGATCAGGAATTCATGCTCGCCCAGGCCATTCACAGCTACTACGGCAGCACCCAGTTGCTTAGTCAGCAAGCAGACGGAGAACCGATCTGGATTGTGAACGAAGGCGAGTATCGGATGATGAATACGCTCGATCTGACGGCGGATCAGCTCTATTATGAATTGATTTTGAACCCGTGGACGGTACGCAACGAGTTGGAGTGGTTCGTCCAAAGGTACAGCTACCGGGATGAGGTACGCTTTCCGGGAGAAAATCAAACCCATCCGGGCGGTATCACGTTTACGCACGATATGGGCGTGGCGAATGTGTTCTCCCGGCAGGGGTACTCCTGTTATGAGCTGGCAGGGATTGACGGCTGCTTCTCTTATATGAGCCACGAAGAGCTGGTGAACTGGCTATGCTGCGCCACGGTGTATATCGAGCAGACACAGGATCGGTCATTTACAACACGTATGCTGCCTACCTTGCGTGAGTGCTTCGATAGCATGCTGCAGCGGGATCATCCAGACCCGGCACAACGTAACGGCTTAATGGGACTAGACAGCTCCAGAACCCTAGGAGGTGCGGAAATTACGACCTACGATAGTCTGGACGTATCCCTGGGCCAGTCCCGCAACAACATTTATTTGGGCAGCAAATGCTGGGCGGTATATATTGCGCTGGAAAAGGTGTTTGCCTCCGAAGGGCTCGACTCGCTTGCACGGGAAGCTGGCTTACAGGCAGACAAATGTGCAGCAGCGATCACAGCACACATGACAGACAAGGGCTATATTCCGGCCGTCATTCAGGAAGGCAATGATTCACAGATTATCCCTGCGATTGAGGGGCTGATCTTCCCTTACTTTACAGGCTGTGAGGACGCGCTTAAGCCTGATGGACGGTTCGGCGGATATATCCAGGCACTGCGACGCCATTTGGAAACCGTACTGGTGCCAGGGGTTTGCCTGTTCGAAGACGGGGGCTGGAAGCTGTCCTCGACCAGTAACAACTCCTGGCTGAGTAAAATCTACCTGTCGCAGTTTATCGCCCGTGAGCTGCTGGAGCTGCCTTGGGAAGAAGCTGGGCATGCCGCAGATGCCGCCCATGTTTCATGGCTCCTTCACCCCGAGGAATCCTACTGGTGCTGGAGCGACCAAATGCTCTCAGGTATTGCCCACGGCAGCAAATATTACCCCCGCGGAGTTACCGCTATTTTATGGCTGTATGAAGGCAAGGGCAATCGTCTCGTTCTTCCCCGGCATATGAGTCAGGATCAAGAGCAGCATGTCTAAGACTAACCTTCACCTGCCCCAAAGGAGGCCCCGAATATGAGCAAGCGTATGGATATGCAAAAAGAGAGCGGCTATGACGCTTGGCTGCATTATCGCCGCAATCGTAAGGTGAAGAATTTGCCAGCTTGGTGCAAAGTCATCGTGGTTCAAGAGGCAGATGAAGTACTTCACACGGCTGCGAGTGAGCTTCAGCACGGATTGAGCTCCATGTTCGGACAGCAGCCGCGGATCAGTGCCGTTCCTGTGAGTGCGCCATTCATCGCTTTGGGTACATTCCAGGAGCATGCATGGGTCGCAGAACGATTTAGCCCAGAAGAACAGGCAGAAGTGAGCACAGAAGGCTACCGAATTCGCGGGATGGGGACTCCCAACCCGGCACATTCAACTTCGCATGACAACAAAGATATCAAGGGGACGCATGTCACGGTGGCCGGGCAGACCAGCAAAGGCGTATTATATGGGGTTTTTCATCTGCTGCGCTACCTGCAAGGTGGACTGGATGGCAAGCTGGATCCTACCAGCGAAGAATCGTTGCAGGCACCCATTCTGGATGTGCTGTCCAATCCGGCTAATTCCATCCGCATGATTAACCACTGGGATAACATGGACGGCAGTGTAGAGCGCGGGTATGCGGGGGCGTCCATTTTCTATGACAATCATGCCTTTACTACAAATATGGATCGCCTTCGAGACTATGCTCGTCTGCTTGCCTCTGTTGGCATTCAGGCGCTATCCATTAACAATGTGAATGTCCATCACGTAGAAACCGAGCTGATTACAGCTACATTTCTACCGGATGTGGCCAGAGTGGCCGCGGTGTTTCGCGCCTATGGCATCCAAATCTACCTGAGTATTAACTATGCCAGCCCTATTCAGCTCGGCGGATTAACCACAGCCGATCCGCTGGACCCCGGTGTAGCGGAATGGTGGCAGGCCAAGGCCCGGGAGGTTTACGCTGCCGTCCCCGATCTGGGCGGCTTCGTGGTCAAGGCCGATTCCGAGAATCGGCCCGGGCCGTTCAGCTATGGACGTCATCACGCCGATGGAGCCAATATGCTGGCAGATGCATTGCGGCCCTATGGCGGGCGTGTGATTTGGCGCTGCTTTGTCTACGACTGCAAGCAGGATTGGCGCGACCGCAAGACGGATCGTGCTCGCGCGGCCTTTGACCATTTTAAGCCACTGGATGGGCTGTTTCGGGATAATGTCATTTTACAGATTAAAAATGGCCCCATGGATTTTCAGGTGCGTGAGCCTGTCTCTCCCCTGTTTGGTGCGCTGAAAGCTACCCAGGTACTGCTGGAATTCCAGATTGCACAAGAGTACACGGGACAGCAACGACATCTTTGTTACCTTGTTCCGCAATGGAAGGAGGTACTGGATTTTGACACCTATGCACAGGGAAAAGGCTCCACCATCAAGCGTATTGTAAGCGGCGCTCTGCATAGCAAGAGCGATTCTGTCTCCAGCCGCAGGAAGGCTATTGTCCATGTCGGCAGCGGAAGCTTCCAAGAGGAACAAACGAGCCCTTCTCCCAAACGCGGCAACTATGGGATCGCCGCTGTATCCAATATTGGAGCCGACGCTAATTGGACCGGACATTTGCTCGCCCAATCCAATCTTTACGGCTACGGACGGTTGGCATGGGACCCGGAGCTGTCCGCAGATGAAATCGCAAATGAATGGGTTCGGCTGACGTTTAGCGGGCAAGGGACTGAGGATGCCAGTGCAGATTTGATTCCTGCCATTAAGCAAATGCTGCTCGATTCGTGGAATATCTACGAATCCTACACCGCTCCTCTCGGGGTCGGCTGGATGGTCAGTCCCGGCCACCATTACGGGCCAGATGTAGACGGCTATGAATATTCAATGTGGGGCACCTATCATTTTGCTGATTGCCGGGGGATCGGGGTAGATCGCACGACCGCAACCGGAACGGGCTATGCAGGACAATATTTTTCCCCTCATGCCGATATTTACGAATCTACTGACACCTGCCCGGATGAACTGCTATTATTTTTTCACCATGTTCCTTATACGCACACGCTCCACTCCGGCCAAACGGTCATTCAGCATATCTATGATACCCATTTTGAAGGTGCTGAACGTGCGGCCCAGCTTAAAGATACTTGGATCAGCCTGCGGGAGCAACTGAATGAAGGGATATATGAACAGGTGCTGGAGCGGCTGGAGCATCAGGCTGAGCACGCCAAGGAATGGCGGGATCGGATCAATACGTATTTTTACCGCAAAAGTGGCATTGCCGACCAAAAGAATCGCCCTATCTATTAAGGAAATAGGCTGGAATTTACTATCCGCACATCCCTAAAAGGCATGCGTCTGCTTCAGACCTATGCCTTTTTTTTGCTTGTACTCGAATGGAAGCACAAGAATGTCACTGCAAAATGGTCATATTTCTCCACCCCGAGTGTGCAATAAATTCTTCTTTTTGTGCAACCGCTTGCTTTATACTATTTTTGTAGACGTTTACAAAATGTTGTCGAAATAGACTATGCTTTGGGGAGGATGATCGGTTTGACCTTGTATCGAAGTCTATGGAACAAAGGGTGCCTGATTCTGCTAAGCCTTGTGCTGTCTCTAACCGCCTTCATTGGCTCACCCTCCAATACGGCGAGCGCCGCAGTTGCTGATGATTTTCAGGCTTCCGTTATGGGACCGCTGGCAAAAATCAATGACTGGGGCGCATTCAAAAAGCAACTGCAAACGCTGAAAAGCAACGGCGTGTATGCCATCACCACCGACGTCTGGTGGGGCTATGTGGAAAGCGCAGGAGATAACCAGTTCGATTGGAGCTATTACAAGACGTATGCCAACGCTGTGAAAGAGGTAGGCCTAAAATGGGTTCCTATTATCTCTACGCATAAGTGTGGGGGAAATGTCGGGGATGACTGCAACATCCCGCTGCCAAGCTGGCTGTCGAGCAAAGGCAGTGCAGATGAAATGCAGTTCAAGGATGAAAGCGGCTATGTCAATAACGAAGCCCTTTCGCCGCTATGGAGCGGGGCTGGCAAGCAATATGATGAACTGTATGCCTCGTTCGCTGAACATTTTGCCGGATACAAAAGCATGATCCCCAAAATCTATTTAAGCGGCGGCCCTTCCGGCGAATTGCGATACCCATCATACTATCCGGCGGCAGGATGGAGCTACCCGGCACGGGGCAAGTTCCAAGCCTATACTGAAACAGCCAAAAATGCGTTCCGCACGGCCATGAATGAAAAGTATGGATCATTGGACAAGATTAATGCGGCCTGGGGAACGAAGCTAAGCAGCCTTAGTCAAATCAACCCGCCGACTGACGGGGACGGATTTTACACGAACGGCGGGTATAATTCTACCTATGGGAAGGATTTTCTGTCGTGGTACCAAAGCGTGCTCGAAAACCATCTGGGCGCCATCGGAGCAGCTGCCCACAAGAACTTCGATTCCGTGTTCGGCGTCCGCATCGGAGCCAAGATTTCCGGCCTGCACTGGCAGATGAACAACCCTGCCATGCCTCACAGCACAGAGCATGCTGGCGGATATTATGATTACAATCGCCTCATTCAGAAATTCAAGGATGCCGATCTGGATTTGACCTTTACTGCACTGGAGATGAATGACAGTGGCACTGCACCGAATTATTCCCTGCCGTCCACACTGGTAGATACCATCTCCTCGATCGCGAATGCGAAGGGCGTTCGCCTGAATGGTGAAAATGCACTCCCAACAGGCGGCAGCGGATTCCAGAAGATTGAAGAAAAAATCACGAAATTCGGTTATCACGGCTTTACGCTATTGCGCATCAACAATCTCGTCAACAGCGACGGCTCGCCAACCGGTGAAATGAATGGATTCAAACAGTACATTATCAGCAAGGCCAAGCCTGACGATAACAGCGGTGGTACAGGCAACAAGGTAACCATATACTACAAAAAAGGCTTCAACTCGCCTTACATTCACTACCGACCGGCTGGCGGAAACTGGACGGCTGTGCCTGGCGTGAAAATGCAAGATGCCGAGATTAGCGGTTATGCCAAAATTACCGTCGATATCGGCTCTGCTTCCCAATTGGAAGCCGCCTTTAATGACGGCAACAACAACTGGGACAGCAACAACACTAAAAACTACTTCTTCAACACAGGCACTTCTACTTACACGCCAGGCAACAGCGGCAATGCGGGAACCATCACATCTGGCGCTCCATCGGGTACCAATCCCGGAGATGGTGGCGGTACAACCAACAAGGTAACTGTATACTACAAAAAAGGCTTCAACACACCTTACATTCACTACCGCCCGGCTGGGGGAAACTGGACTGCCGTGCCCGGTGTGAAAATGCAGGAGGCCGAGGTTAGCGGCTATGCTAAAATTACCGTCGATATCGGTTCTGCTTCCCAATTGGAAGCCGCCTTTAATGACGGCAATAACAACTGGGACAGCAACAACACCAAAAACTACTTCTTTAGCACAGGTACTTCTACCTACACACCCGGCTCTAACGGAGCCGCAGGAACTGTCCAAACGGGGTCGCCTTCGGGCGGCTCTACTCCCACTGAACCGAGTAATCCCTCCAATCCATCTCCCCTTGGCACCGACTGGAGCAAACAGAGCATTTACTTTATCATGACAGACCGATTCAGCAACGGGGATACATCAAACGATAATTACGGTGGCTTCAATTCCAACAACAGCGACATGCGCAAGTGGCATGGCGGCGATTTTCAAGGCATAATCAATCAGCTCGACTACATTCAGAATATGGGCTTTACCGCCATCTGGATTACTCCGGTTACGATGCAAAAGAGCGAATTCGCCTACCACGGCTATCATACGTATGATTTTTATGCAGTAGATGGGCATCTCGGAACCATGGACAAGTTCAAAGAGTTGGTCCGTAAAGCGCACGACAAAAAAATCGCCGTTATGCTGGACGTAGTTGTCAATCACACAGGCGATTTTCAACCAGCAAACGGCTTCGCTAAGGCCCCTTTTGACAAAGCAGACTGGTATCATCACAATGGCGACATCACAGGGGCAGACTACAGCTCCAACAACCAATGGAAAATCGAAAACGGTGATGTGGCCGGACTGGATGACCTGAATCAGGACAACCCCGATACCGCCAATGAGCTTAAAAACTGGATCAAATGGCTTCTGAACGAGACAGGTGTCGACGGACTGCGGGTGGACACTGCCAAGCATGTACCCAAAGGCTTCCTGAAGGATTTTGACCAAGCGGCCAATACCTTTACCATCGGTGAAATTTACAGCGGCGATCCCGCTTATGTAGGCGATTACACCCGATATCTCGATGCCGCACTGGATTTTCCCATGTATTATACGATCAAGGATGTTTTCGGGCGCGATCAGTCCATGACCAAAATCAAGGAACGCTACTCGGATGATCGTTACTATCGTGATGCCCAGACGAACGGCGTATTTATCGACAATCATGATGTGAAACGCTTCCTTAACGAGGCCTCCGGCAAGCCTGGTGCCAGCTCTGACAAATGGCCACAGCTCAAAGCCGCCTTGGGCTTTACTTTGACGTCGCGCGGGATTCCAATCATCTATCAAGGCACCGAGCAGGGCTTTAGCGGCGGAGATGATCCCGCCAACCGTGAAAACGTCGTGTTTAACGCCAATCATGAGCTGTACCAGTACATTGCCAAACTAAACCGTGTGCGCAACAGCCACCCTGCCCTGCAAAACGGCAGCCAAAAGGAAAAATGGGCAGACGACTCCTTTTACAGCTTCCAGCGCTCTAAAAATGGCGACGAGGCTATCGTACTTATCAACAACTCGTGGAGTAGCCAAACCCGCACGATTGGCAACTTTGACAATCTGTCCAACGGCACCCGTCTGACCAATCAGCTAAGCAACGACTCCATTCAGATCAACAACGGTTCGATCACCGTGACGCTCGCTCCGAAGGAGATTAAAGTTTTCACCAAGTAATAACCGCATTCAGTTACATTGATTATTCAAATGTGCTAAAATGAGCTATAGAAGGCTATACTAAAAAAGAGTAAGGATGCTGCTAACATCCCTACTCTTGGCAACAGCCGCTTTGAAGAGCGGTCGGCTGTTCAAAGGCGATCTACAGAAATAGACCGTTTTCCCCTTGAGCAGGGCGGTCTATTTCTTTTTGTTTTGGTTTAACGCAATAACAATCGTAACGATTAATCCGATCAACGCTACTAATAGCGTGCCGAACATCATCATTAATGTCAGAGCATCTTTAACCTCCACAGGCATCACCTCCCTTCCGGGAGACTTAGCCGACCGCCCACCTAAGCCATTCTGTTGTTACTGGAATTATAGCACGTAAATCCGTCGTTCTGCGACAACATTTTACAGTTCAATTCAACCAACCTCATACGGACACTCATCGTCCTTCTACTTACATATTCTATTTATTTCTCTATTTCGAAATAGCCTCTCAACATCTCGAACACTAATCCATACGAGTATCGATTGCAAGATTGCTTACATTTTAATGTCTGTCCTCTAAAACAAAACAGGCACCTGCAACGAAGCGTATACTTCGTCAGGTGCCTGTTTATATATAAACAACGTGGGATTACTTAGGCCTCAGTAGCCACGTTGATATTGTTCAGGTATGGAAGGCTTCTCGCCGCGCAGCGTGACCGCTGCATGCGTGCCCCAGTAAGGATTGCGCAGCAATCCGCGTCCTATAGCGACCAGATCGGCATCCTCGTTGCCGATAACAGACTGCGCCAAGGCCGGGTCATCCAGTGCGCCGACAGCGATCACGGGAACGTTCAACGCCTCGCGAATTTGGCGCGCGAACGGCACTTGGTAGCCCGGATAGTTGCCCGGCTTTCTTGCTCCGGCCGGGCCTTCCCCGCCCGAGCTGACATGAACGACATCTACGCCGGCAGCTTGATAAGCACGGCTCAGCTCAATGGCATGATCCACATCGTATCCGCCGTCCACGTACTCCACCGCGCTGATGCGGAAGATCAACGGCATGCCTGCAGGCATTTCCTTGCGTACAGCCTGAATGACTTCAACACCGAAACGGGATAAATCCTGTCCATATACGTCATCCCGCTTGTTCGTGAGCGGCGAATGGAATTGGTGAATCAAATAACCGTGCGCACCATGAAGCTCAATCGTGTCCACGCCCGCTTGAACCGCACGGCGGGCGGCATCTGCGAATTTTTGCACCATGCCCTGTACTTCTTCCGTGGTGAGTGCGCGTGGCTGTTTATAACCCGCATCCGGGTAGACAATGGCAGAAGGAGCCACTGGCACTGCCGCATCCTCAGCTTTACGGCCCGCGTGAGCAATTTGGATGCCTACCTTGGCCCCGTGCGCGTGCACGCCGTCCACGATCTTTTTAAAAGCAGGAATATGTTCATCTGACCAGAGTCCCAAATCATAGTCCGTGATTCGTCCATCTGGCTCTACGTCCGTCATTTCTATAATAATTAGACCCGTGCCTCCAATAGCCCGGCTCAAGTAGTGAACATGATGCCAATCATTCGGAATCCCGTCCTTGGCCGTCACCGAGTATTGGCACATTGGGGCCATGACTACACGATTTTTTAATTCCAAATCCTTGAGTTTATACGGTGTAAACAACGAATTCGTCAAAATGTTCATCCTCTCTTTTCTAATCTGTACTACCAAAATCGGCACAGCCCAAACGGAACAAAGAGATTCCCCAACCGGAGTATCCCTCGTATTTGCACCGTACAGTCATTATGTATATTGTATGTCGTAGATATATTGCACACAATCTATTATCCATAATCCAATAACTTTTTGCAAGTAAATATTTAAATATTATTAGATATTTTTTTGTCAACACTCCTTCAAAAGCCTCTCCATAGCACAAAAAGACGTCCTTGCGGACGTCTCTGTAAAATCAGCCTTATTGTGACGAGCCTAATTGTACCCAGGCCTTTTCAATCTCTGCAACCGCCTGATCCTTGTTCATGTTGCCGCTGATATAAGCCTGCATCAGCTCGCCAAACTTTTGGTGGAACGTATCCAGCGAGTAGTTGACAGACAGATCACCAGACTTCGATGTTTTCAAAATACTTTCCATTTCCTTAGGCATCTCCAGATCAGGAAGCGGCGCATCCTTAATTGGAGGAATCACTTTCGCTACTTGGGAGAACCAGTTCTTACCGTATTCTGAGGTGTATAGCCAGTTGAAAAATTCAATCGTTTCCTTGGCTACCTCGGAATCCTTGTTAATACGCAGCGCCTGATCCGCCCCGGTAATGATGACCGATTGCTCGGCTTTGTCACTTACCGGATATCCCATGATGCCAATCTTGAGATCAGGATTAATCTTCTTGATTGCTTCCTCATCCCACGCGCCTTTACCTGTCATAAACGCAGCTTTGCCAGATGCAAAATCACTCACTTCCGCATTGCTGTCCCGTTCCAGCGGCTTATCTGTGCCATGCTTCACCGTCAAATCAATGAAGCTGAAGAAGTTGTTGTACAGCACCGGGTAGTCCTTGATTTTGGCTTTGCCTGCGATAAAATCAGTAACGAGCTGCTTCGGCTCCACACCTGCGTCCTGCGCGGCGGCATCTACATAGTGCTGGAAGATGTGCTTCCATACCCACCACTCTTTATATGCGTTGGCAAATGGAGTAATGCCTTTTGCCTCAAGCTTGGTGACTGCATCCTGCATCTCCGCAATCGTCTTGGGCGGGGAGGTTACTCCGGCCTTGGCAAGCAAATCCTTGTTGTAAATCAGCGCAAACAAGTTTCCCTTCACGGGCAATCCCAGCACTTTACCGTCGCTGGAGCTCATATTCGCCCGAACAGCATCCGTCATGGCTGCCGCCAGCGGTTCATTGGTCAGATCGGCGCTATAATCAGCATACGTATCAATATCGCCTCCTGCCGTCGTTTGGAATACATCCGGTGTACTGCCTGAGGCAATTTTCGACTTGAGAATCGTGTTATAGTCTGCCTGCATGATTTCCAGATTGATCTTTACGTTAGGTTTGACCTTCTTATACTCCTCAATATACGCGTTAAAAGCATCCGTATACTCCGGTGAGGCTGTGAACATATTGATTGTAACCGGTTTCAATTCTTCGTTGCCGCCAGCCTTCTCTTTCGCCGCGTCTGAGTCACCGCTGCTTCCGCACCCGCTCAACAAACCGACCGTCAATAGCAAACTGCCGGACAACGCCATCATCTTCTTTAACATGGATACTCCCCCATTTGTTTGTGATCAACGTCCATGCGCTCATTCTAAAAAATATGGTCCGATTTAAAAAGGCAGATAAGTGAAGCGTTAAGGGTAAAAAAGTAGTTTATTGCAGGCTCACGCGATACTCGGACGGTGAAACCTGATAATAATTGCGAAAAGCCTTGCTGAAGTAGTTTTTATCCTTGTAGCCCAGCATATCGGAAATTTCCTGAATTTTCAGACTGGAATCGCTCAGCAGCTCCTTCGCCTTGTCCATGCGAACCTTCTGTACATATTCGTGAATGCCATAACCAAACTGCTGCTTGAACAGCTTCATCAGATACTCCCGGCTCAAGAAATAAGTCTCGGCAAAAAATGAAATTTTGATATCTTCAAAATAGTAACGGTCGATATGCTTTTTGATATCCGATATATCAAAGGGCTGATTCCCCGCCTGGGCATGCTGAGCCCCGGCAATATAAAGCTCCAGCATCCGGGTCAGCCTCTGTCCGTAGTCGGCAAAGCTTGTAAAATCAGCAGACAGCTCGCCTTCAGCCACCCGTTCCGCTTCCCCAAAAGCGCCCTTTTGACTAGACACTGACACAGATGCGCCTAATTCAACCGCTGCTTCTCTCAGCAAAAAATGAAACTCCCTGATCAGCCGATCCGCGTCCTGCAAGCGGAACACAGAGCCGGATGCCAATTGCTTCAGCAGATCGTTTAACAGTACCTTTGCCCGGTTCGCCTGGCCTGTCTGAGCGTCCTTTTGGATCAGCAGCAGCCGATCCGTCCACTGCACTTCCTCTGACTTTATCATCTGCCGCGGCGCCGTATGAAGGACGGATGCTCCTTCCAGCTTCAACACATCTGTGCTGTGAATAAGCGCCTTCGCATCCGCGTAAGCAGACGCCAGCTCCACTACATCTGCGCAAGGCTGGCCTACCCCGGCGGACACCACCATGCCGAACAGCCCATGCAGGTTCGTCACCGCCTTCTGTGTCACCTGTGCCAGCAGAAGAGCCATATGCTCTTCCTGTCCCGGAGCCAGGGTACAGACGGAGATGATTTCACGCTCCCGCCTTGGGTGAGGGAAGCTAAAGCAGCTCAATCGCTCGTCCGATGTCTGAGCCAGCACATTCGTTACGGCAAAGTCCATCAGTTCGGTATCGCCATGAAAACGTGTCCTGCGAACCTCATCCCTGTTCAGCAACCGCAGCACGCTCACTCCAAAGCGATTCCCCGGTTGATCTGCTCCGATCAAGGGGAGCAGCGTCGTATTCGCCTGTCTTTTGAAGCTGCCATCCAAAATGGACAAATACAGCTTCTCCTTCAGCTTGGGCAGCGACATATTCAGCGTAATGTTCTGGCTGATGAACTCGTTTTCGCTTTGCTTGCGGCTTGCCAGGATGTCCACGGCCTTGCGCAGCGCCTGGTTCAGATCCTGTCGGTGGATCGGCTTCAGTAAATAGTCCACGACCCGGGACTGTATCGCCTGTCGTGTATATTCGAAATCGTTGTAGCCGCTAATGACAATCGTCAGCAGATGGGGATACGCCTTTTCGATAGCACGAAGAAACTCGATACCGTTCAGCTCCGGCATTTTCATATCCACCATGACCACATCTATGTTATGCTGACTCAGCATCTCCAGCCCAAGCCTTCCGTTCGTTGCCTCATAGATATGCTCGATGCCGAGATGATCCCAATCCCCGACAATACGAATGGCCTCGCGCAATGGCTCCTCATCGTCAATGATCAGTACGTTATACATGACTATTTCCTCCCTGGGGAATGCGCATTTTGATTTCCGTTCCCGTTTCATCTGCAAGTATGAATAATCCGGCCTGATCTCCATACAAAAGCTTTAGCCGTGTATTTAGATTCTTCAAGCCGATGTGCTCGCTCTCCCGTTCTTCCCATTTTTCATGGAACGAATCCAGCACCTGTCTCAGCTTGTCCTCCGAGATCCCCGGCCCGTTATCCCTGACTGTAATGGTGGCATCTGTAGCACCGGATTCGGCTGAAATCACAATCAGGATATCGCTCGATACTTTTTCCAGTGCATGCTTGATGGAGTTTTCCACCAACGTCTGCACGGATAACCTCGGAATCTGCAGTTCCATCAGCGCTTCCTCCCACACCAGTTCCAACCGCAGCCTCGTCCCGAATCTTGCTTTTTGCAGGCCCATATATCGTTCAATATGCTTGAGCTCTTCGCGGGCAGCCACGATATCCTTGCCATTGATCGAATATCGCAGCGTTTGGGCCAAGGCATCGACCATATCGGCCATGTCGAGCATCTCCCGCTTTAATGCCTGTGTGGATATGGCTTGCAGGGCATTATACAGAAAATGAGGATTAATTTCAGCCTCCAGTGCCTTGAGTATGGCATTTTTTTCGACCAGTTTCATTCGATAGCGCTCATTAATTAATTCTTCGGTTCTTTGGACCATTTCGTTAAAATGCAGCGACAAATACGCGATCTCGTCATGTCCCTTCACAGGAGCCGCTGCCCCAAAATCCCCGGTACTAAACCGCTTCATCTGGGTAGACAGCTTGTGTAAAGGCCGGGTAATGGCGTTCGAGGTCAGCGTCACCAAAATAATAGACACGCCTAAAAATAAAGCCCCGATCACGTAGCTCCAATTGCGCGTCGTCGTAGCCGCCTCATAAATTTGGCGGTAAGGAATAGGCTTGATCAGCTGCCAGCCTTCCTTTTCGCCAGCATCATAAACAATCAGATACTCCTGGTTGCTGCTGCGATCTGACCACGTTACCCGTCCACTTCCCCCCTTGCCGATCTGTGCCAGCACCCCCGAATCCCGTATCCGCTCATACAGCGGAAAGCTATCCACATAAAAGGGAACCCGTTCGGGGTTTATCAGCAGCAGATGATCTCCTTTGCCCAGTGGAACGTTCTTCATGATATCGTCGACGGCGCTCGTATTGTAATAAAAGGACAACATCGCCTGCGGATGACGGGATGCAATCGACCTCAGCACTCGATGATATGCCATAAAGCTGGCCTGCGGCGCCACATAGCCCATATCGGAACGGGAGCCCACAAAGGATTGAAACGACTCGTTGGTCGTGCTCGCCATCGCCTCTTGATACCAGGAGAGCTTGGGAATATCCGTGTTAACTCCTTTGCGTACCGTAATGTTATACGTCTCCCGAGTAACCACATAGTATTGATGGCGGTCGGCCACGTACAGATAGATGGCCTCCAGATCATTGCGCGAATAAAACATGCTGCGCAAGTAATTTTCAATGACCATGCGCGAAGCATAGTCATTGTTCTCATTGGCAATCGCGTTCATGATATCGTTATAACGAAGCTGCGGAAGCGCCAACTGCTGCATCCCTTCCAGGTAATCCTCCAAATTTTGATTGACCAGCAGCAGATTATTGGTTGTGCTGGCGATGCTATGGTTGACTGACTCCTTTTCAATCATCTGATAGGAAATAATCGTGAGCGAGCCCACCACCAGAATGATCACCGAGGTAAAAAGCAGTATGAGCTTGTTCACTAATTTCTGCGTAATTCGCCTCCATATGGATCGAAGAAGCGCGCCTGCCCGTTCTAATATCATGATCACCGCCCCTTTTGAAAGCGTACACATTTTTACCCTCAACTGTTTTCTTAAATCCATTGGTCCGGCCGAGAGGCTATCCTATACTTTCATTATATCTCAAACGGCTTGGAGCGAAAGATCGGAAAATGTTGAGAAAAAGAGGTGCATTATGCTGAAAAAAAGGGGAACTCGGGGTGACAAGGGCAGTAAATTGGAATTCGGTTTATTCACACTGCCCGTAATCTTGTGCATTACGATTGCATTTTATATTCCGTTTTTGATGACGATACGCTATTCCCTGACCAAGTGGAACGGCATTGCCAAACATCCGAAATTTGTAGGTCTGGATAACTTCAAGCAAATTCTGCTCGGAGACGCCAACTTTGCACATGCAGCCTGGTTTACTGTCAAATATGCCATTCTGTACATTGTGCTGGTGAACGTGCTGGCCATTTTGCTGGCGCTCGTCCTTGACATGAAGCTGAAAAGCTCGGCCTGGCTGCGGGCGGCTTTCTTTATCCCTTACATCCTCAGCCTCGTGATCGTCGGATTTATATGGAAATTTATCTTCATGCAAGGCTTTGAATCACTGGGGCACAGTACGGGCTGGGGCATCTTCCAGCTAAGCTGGCTGGGTGAGGAAGGACTCGCGTTTGTTTCCATTTTGGCGGTATCCATTTGGCAATCGATTGGCTTTTACATGGTGATTTACATTGCAGGCCTGCAATCCGTACCGGATGATTTGAAGGAAGCTGCCATTGTAGACGGAGCAGGGCCGATTCGCAGGTTTTTCAGTATTATTTTGCCGTTGCTCGCACCTTCCATTACCATCTCGGTCTTCATGGCATTGACCAATTCGATCAAGGTGTTCGACGTCATTTTATCCCTGACTGGCGGTGGACCGGGAGGTACGACCTACAGTATTGCCTATGATATTTATCGGGACACGTTCCAGAACAATCTATACGGCTACGGGACAGCCAAAGCTTTGATTTTATTTGTCGCCGTACTGATCATTACAATCATTCAATTGACTATTTTCAAACGCAGGGAGGTTGAAGCCTGATGCAACGCAGCCGTACGGGACGTATTTTGCTGGAAGCGGGCATGATTGTACTATCGCTGTTATTTCTGTACCCGCTGTTTCTCGCCATTAACAATTCGTTCAAAAGCTTCGCTGAGGTCATGACCGACGTCATTGCGCTGCCCAAGCAGTTTTCGCTGGATAACTACGTATATGTATGGCAGTTTATTAACTACCCACGCTTGTTTCTGAACAACACAATCATTACGGTGGTTGGGCTGGCAGGTATTGTGCTGATATCCTCCATCGCCGCCTACAAGCTGGCACGAACCAAAAGCAAATGGAGCTCCGTGATATACATGCTGTGCATTATGCCGATGCTGATTCCGTTTCAGTCCATCATGCTAACCGTCCTGCGGCTGGCAAAAGACCTGAATTTGGCGGACAGCACTTGGGGGCTTGGCCTATTGTACTGGGGTTTTGGCGCACCGCTGGCCGTATTTATTTATCACGGCTTCGTGAAAGGCATTCCCGCCGAGATTGACGAAAGCGCCAAGATCGACGGAGCCTCGGGCTTCCGGCTTTTCTTTTCCGTGATTTTCCCTTTGCTGAAATCAGTCACTGCCACCATCGTTATTATCGACGTGATGTGGATTTGGAATGATTTCCTGCTGCCCCTCCTCATGGTTAACGGCTCACCCAGCACCAAAACGCTTACGCTGGCGGCTTATACCTTCGTTGGGCAGTATACATCAGACTGGCAATATGCCATGACTGCCATGGTAATGGCTGTGCTGCCTTCCATTATTGTATTTATCTTTCTGCAAAAATACATTGTCAAAGGCGTTGTTGCCGGAGCTGTAAAGGGCTGAGACAGCTATATGAATATAAAGGTGAAAAAAGAGGACTTGCGTGTGATTAACGCAAGTCCTCTTGGCCTTATCATAATCGAGCCTGTGCATCTGCACAGCACGGCACTAAGCCTTAAACCGCCCCAATGCCTTGAGCATCTCTTTTGTCGTCAGCTACCTCTCCCTTTCCTTGACATTTTCTCTCATTAATGATTTACTGTTTTTATTATTCGTAATTATTACTATTAAGTAATTCGAAAAAGAAAAGTACTGCAACATATTCAGCATTTCATAAACACTTTCGAAAGGATGAGTGATTACGTTGGCAAACACGATGGAATCGGAAAAGAAAATACCGGTTACGGTACTAAGCGGGTACCTCGGCGCCGGCAAAACCACGCTGCTCAACCATGTACTGAACAACCGCGAAGGCTTGCGGGTAGCTGTCATTGTCAATGATATGAGTGAGGTAAATATCGATGCCGATCTCGTTCGTGACGGTGGAGGATTATCGCGTGTAGATGAGAAGCTGGTGGAAATGTCCAACGGCTGCATCTGCTGCACCTTACGGGAGGATTTATTAAAGGAAGTGGAGCGACTGGCGCTCGACAAAAAGTTTGACTACATCCTTATTGAATCCACGGGTATAGGCGAGCCGATCCCGGTTGCCCAGACGTTCAGCTATGTAGATGAAGAAAATGGCATAGATCTGACCAAGCTGACGCGACTGGATACTATGGTTACCGTCGTGAATGCGCCGGAATTTTGGAAGGACTTCTATTCGAGAGACTCGCTTAAGGATCGTGGGCAGGAAGTGGCGATGGAGGATGCACGCGGCATCGTTGATCTGCTGATAGAGCAGGTGGAATTCTGTGACGTGCTGATCATTAACAAATGTGATCTGGTATCCCCGGAGGAGCTGGAACGACTGGAAAAAGCACTGCGCGGCATTCAACCGAACGCCAAAATCCTTCGTTCCGAATACGGTAAAGTTGATCCAAAGGAAATTTTGAACACGCATCGCTTCAATTTTGAAGCAGCCAGTCAAGCGGCAGGCTGGATACAGGAAATGAACAAAGATGAGCACATACCGGAGACAGAGGAATACGGCATTGCTTCGTTTGTGTACAAGCGCAAGATTCCATTTCATCCCGAACGCTTGCTGAAATGGCTGGCACAATGGCCTGCTGAGGTTGTCCGTTCCAAGGGGCTGGTGTGGTTCGCCACGCAGAACCGTACTGCTTTTACATTCAGTCAGGCGGGCAGCTCCAAGCAATTCGCACGCGCAGGGCTATGGGTATCTGCCTTGACCGAAGAAGAACGACAATACTATCTCGGCGAGGATTTTGAAAAGACACCTGACTGGGATGAACAATATGGCGACCGGGTTACCAAGCTTGTATTCATCGGTATCGATATGGACCGGGAAGAGATCGAACGTACATTGGATGAGGCGCTGCTGACTCCTGAAGAGATGGAACAGGACTGGCGGAAGCTGCCTGACCCTTTTACGAAAAAAATATAATATATAAGCTGAACTAGAAAATATGCAGTGGCATGATAGGTAGCTTTTAAGTTCAACCTATATTTATTTGTGCTTGACCCACTGCATACTGTCCAGCGGCCAAAATATCACATCCGCACGTCCAACAATATCTTTAATGGAGACAAAGCCAATGGCACGACTGTCCCTGCTGTTATTGCGGTGATCACCCATGACAAATATATAACCCTCGGGAACCTTGGAATCCGTTATGGTCCCGTTTGGAAAGTCCACATTATTATATAGCTCTCCCTTGGCATGCGCCTTCTGGATGGCCCCTTGAATGTAGGACTCCTCTACTTTCTTGCCATTTACGTACAGATTGTCGCCTTGGTATTGGATCTGATCCCCCGCAACACCAATGACACGCTTAATAAAATCCTCACCTTCTTTTCTGACATGAAATACAATAACCTCACCGGGCTTGGGATCACGCAAACTATAGATGATCTTGTTCACGACAACTCGTTCATCTGTCTTGAAGTTCGGTTCCATGGATGCCCCCTCAACGATAAATGGCGCAAATAGCAGCCAACGTATAATGAACACGAGCACAATGGCTACAATAATCGCTTTAAGCCAATCTATCATCTCGCTTTTAGCTAGCGGCTGCTTTTCCAGCAATTCTTTAGACGTTGGATTCGTCAAATCATTCCCGTTCTCC
Organism: Paenibacillus kribbensis; assembly: GCF_002240415.1. Lineage (NCBI taxonomy): Bacteria > Bacillati > Bacillota > Bacilli > Caryophanales > Paenibacillaceae > Paenibacillus > Paenibacillus kribbensis. The sequence continues at coordinate 133,108 of NZ_CP020028.1, read as the reverse complement.
ATGCGTTAAACCCGCCTTTTCTCACAGATTTCATTCCTATTATATGTATAATGTTTAAGTATAATCAAATTTTCCCAATCTGGCAAAGCTGCATTTTTAGTTGAAACAAATGTGTGAACTTTTTTTCACAATCTCAAAAAAACAGCAAAAAACTGTTGATGCAAACGTTAACATATATTACACTGTGCATATGCATCTTAGAGCGTTTTGGACATAGGGTAGGAGAATCTGTCACCCAGGAGGTGTCCTGTTTTTACTCGAAAGACAGCATGGACCGCTTGTAAATATGCTATCTATTTCAAAATAAGAACTCAAATAAGGAGGAATTTACATGTTTAAACGCAATGACCGTCCAAAACACGGCTTTAACGCTCTAAGCCTCGGTGTTTCTTTTGTTTTCGCTTCTTCATGCCTTATTGGAACCGCTTACGCAGATACGTCATCCAGCATTTCTTCCTCTGCCCTCTCTACAGAGATTTCCAGCACAGTTGATTCATCTGCTGTTGCCACAACCTTGGCTGCGGGCGACTTGTACGTAGCACCAAATGGTAACGTGTCCAATCCGGGCACCATATCCAGTCCTACCACTCTTGAAGCAGCACTAACACAAATTGCACCAGGTAAAACGATTTACCTGCGCGGCGGCAACTACGCCTACTCCTCAACGATCACCGTTCAGCATGGGAATAACGGAAGCAAGGGCTCACTCAAGGGGCTTGTTGCTTACGGCAGCGAAAAGCCGGTGCTTGATTTTTCAGCTCAAGCCTTTGGTTCAAGCAACCGGGGACTTCAGCTTAACGGAGACTATTGGCTGGTAAAAGGGCTTGAAGTCAAAGGTGCCGGGGATAACGGTATCTATATTGGCGGCAGCAATAACCGGATTGAAAATGTGGAAACCCACCACAACCGGGATACTGGACTCCAGCTTGGACGTTACTCCACTACCGCCTCCAACAGTGAGTGGCCTTCAAACAATCTGATTTTGAATTCCTACTCTCACGATAACGCTGATCCTGATAATGGTGAGGATGCCGACGGCTTTGCTGCCAAGCTGACTGTAGGACCAGGCAATGTATTTGATAACTGCTTGGCTGCGTACAACGTAGACGATGGCTGGGATTTGTATAGCAAAACCGAAACGGGCCCTATCGGTGAAGTAACGATTTTGAACAGTGTTGCCCACCACAACGGGCAGACCTCAGATGGAACGTCTACCAAGAACAGTGACGGCAACGGCTTTAAGCTGGGTGGAGACAAAATCAAGGTCAACCATATCGTGAAAAACAGTATTGCTTTCCAGAACAAGAAACATGGCTTCACCTACAATAGCAACCCTGGCAGCATTACGTTGACCAATAATACCTCATGGGACAATGGACAAAGTAATTTTGCTTTTGACAAGGGTGATCACGTGTTCATCAATAATCTTTCCTTTGAGGGAAGCTCCAGTGACAAAACAAGCGGTACAGATCAAGACAATTCCAGTGTTTGGTGGAAAAACAAAAAATCAACGAATGCCAAAGGTCTGGTAGTCAGTGCAGACGATTTTGTCAGTCTCACGCCTTCCATCACACGAGGTGCAGACGGTTCCATCCAGTTGGGCAATTTCCTTAAGCTGGCCAAGGGAAGCGATCTGATCGGCTCGGGAACACCGAGCGGTACCAATATAGGGGCGCGCTAAAAGCCCCTTCTAATCAGGACGCCCTGGCCCATCTACCAACTTAGACAATTCTGCATTATATAGTGACCGGTGATTGTCCTCATAACCATAGAAAATATGAGGTGAACAGACCATGGAACGAAAAATCACACTGAAACACACTCTCGCCTATGGAAGCGGTAACATGCTGGGAAGCGGCGCACTTGCCGTTAGCGGCGCATGGCTTATGTACTTCTATACGACCTTTTGCGGACTGTCTCCAGTTCAGGCCGCAGCCATTTTCTCCGTTGCCAGCATTATAGATGCAGTCAGCAATCCGATCATGGGCTTCATCAGCGACAACTTTCACCGAACCCGCTTGGGCCGTAAATTCGGCAGACGCCGTTTTTTCATCATGCTGGGTATCCCGCTGATGCTCGTGTATCCGTTGCTTTGGGTAGATGGGTTGGGCTTCTGGTATTACTTGAGTACCTACGTGCTGTTTGAGCTGATATATACCTCTGTTATGGTGCCGTATGAAGCACTTGCCGCAGAGATGACCCGGGATTTCGGCGCTCGCTCCAGACTGACTGGATGGAAAGCAATGTTCGGTAAAATGGCCAACTTTGCTGCTGCCTTCATCCCTGGTCGCTTTATCGCCGCTTACGGTAAAGATTCTCCATTGCCCTTTTTGTACACCGGGCTTGTGTTTGCAGCGATTCTGCTGATTGCTATGGCATTTTTGTACAAAAACTCCTGGGAGCGTCCCGACGAGGAGCTGCAGAAGGAATTGGAAGGCGAGGCTCCTCTCTCTTTTATTGATTCCATGAAAAAGCTCTTCGTCGATATTTCATCGACCTTCCGGGTGAAAACATTCCGTCATCATCTCGGTATGTATTTAGGGGGCTTTTCAGCCGAGTGGCTGTTCACATCTGCCTTCACGTACTTTATTGTCTTCTCCTTGTTCCAAAGCTCGGAGATGGTATCCAATCTCAACAGCTTTAACTCTGTAATTCAACTGATTTCCACCTATTTGTTCATTCAATTTTGCGTGCGCAAAGGCTTCCGTATGCCTTTCATCGCCGCACTCGTCATCGTTTGCTTCAGCGTATTGGGCTACGGCGTGCTCTACTTGACAGGTGCCTCCAATATGATGATGTGGTTGTACGTGGTCACACTCTTCATGGGACTTGGTACAGGCGGTGTCTACTACATTCCCTGGAACCAATATACGTTCCTTGCCGATGTAGATGAAGCACTGACTGGTCGTCGCCGCGAGGGCATTTACGCGGGTATGATGACGTTTGCTGGCAAAATGGTGCGGGCCGTTGTCGTCTTCATTCTCGGCTGGGTGTTACAGCACTATGGCTTCGTATCCGGAGCCGATACCCAACCGCTTGCTGCTCAGCACGCCATCTTTTATGTACTCGTCGTCGGCACGATCGCTCTGGCGATCATCGGTATGATTGCTTCCGTCATCATGAAGCTGGACATTGACAGCCACAAGAAGCTCATCGCTGAAATTGATCGTCTCAAAAACGGGGGCTCCATGAAATCAGCCAAGCCGGAAGCACGTAAGGTGTTCGAACAGCTGACAGGGTTTAATTACGATCGGTGCTGGGGCAACAACAATGTAGGCTTCAAGAACAAACCCGTTGACCCTAAGACACATACTCCGTCCATGTAAACCAGAACAACGATCATCGATCGAACATTTTCCAAAGAGGTGACTGTATCATGGCAAATCCGATATCACAACCAACGACCAATCCGACAAAAACAGATTCCTGGGCTGTACGCATGAGCGACTCTGTACTGGCACGTAGTCCTGAATTTTTTGAAAAATGGGAATATGACCACGGTGTCATTTATAAAGGCCTGGAATGGGTTGGCGAGCTAACAGGTAATCCCAAGTATATGGAATATGTAAAGAAACAAATGGATCATTTTGTTGACGAAAATGGCGTCATTCAGCGCTATAAAGTAGATGAGTTCAACATTGACCACGTAAACAACGGTAAGCTGCTCTTCACTCTGTATCGTGCCACAGGGGATGAACGTTATAAAAAGGCAGCTTACCAATTACGCAGTCAGCTGGAAAAACATCCGCGCACCAGCGAGGGCGCATTTTGGCATAAGCAAATCTATCCATACCAAATTTGGCTGGATGGCCTGTACATGGGTGCACCGTTCTACGCTGAATTTATCCGCGAATTCGGAGATCCATCAGAGTTTGACGATGTGACCCTGCAATTCAAGCTATGCTACAAGCATACGCGTGACCCAGAAACAGGTCTGCTCTACCACGCTTGGGATGAGAAGCATGAGCAGCCTTGGTGCAACCCGGAGACAGGCTGTTCCAAAAACTTCTGGGGCCGCTCGATGGGCTGGTTTGTCATGGCACTCGTTGACGTACTGGACTATATTCCGGAGGATCATGCAGATTTTCCTGCCTTGATCAATATGCTGACAGAAACACTGGAAGCTCTGCTGAAGGTCCAAGATGAAGCTAGCGGCGTCTTTTATCAGGTGCTCAATCTGGGCCACGTGAAAGGTAATTATCTGGAAGCATCCGCTTCCTGCATGATTCTGTATGCGATCGCCAAAGGCGTGCGCAAAGGCTATCTGCCAGAGCATTATCGTCAAGAAGCGGAAATCATCCGCAAGGGAATTATCGATGAATTTATTACGATTACCGAAGAAGGACTTGTGAATCTGAACAAAACGGTGCAAGTAAGCGGCCTGGGCGGTAAAGATCGTCGGGACGGTACATTCGCCTACTATATCAGCGAGCCTATTGTAACCAACGATCCTAAAGGGATCGGTGCTTTTATTCAGGCGATGGGTGAAGCAGAGCGGATCTAAAGCAGAGAGCAACTCCATATGCTGCAATACAAAGGACGAGGGCTAATGACCCTCGTCCTTTTGCGATCCATCATTTATTTTTTAAAGCCAAAATCTCTGACTCAGACAGCCCAGAGGCTCTTACTATAATGGAAATTTCAACTCCCAAAGCAAGAAGTTCTTTGACCATTTCAACCGCCTTCTTCCGTTTACCTAGAGCCTCACCACGAGCCTCGCCTTCAGCTAGCGCTCCTTCAATCATAGAAGCTTCATCATGCAAGTATTTCTGTCTATCCTCATATAATCGGCGAGCTTCTGTATCCTGACTAAGAAATTCTAACGTATCCATTGCTTTCTTTAATACAGGCTCATTCATCTTCAGCACCTCCCAATTGGATTTATCGGCGCCCTTTAAAAATAGTAACCAGTTGACCAATCCACCATTTTCAACGGGAACCGCGTGATCGTCCAGTTTTGGCAACTCCAGAAAATGTAGCTCAATATCGATTATCTACTTCATGATCTTAAATTCATAGCCCTGTTTTTTGAGATATTCTATAATTTGCGGCAAAGCTTTTGCAGTTTCTTCCTTGCCATAGGTATCATGCATTAAGATTATGGCCTTTTCCCGACCTTTTACTGACTTTATGAATTGGTTTATTAATGCGGCTGCTTTCTTGGGCTTACCCTCTGCATCTTTGTTTAACACGTTCCAATCTACTTGATGGTAATCCTTTTGTAGCAGCACTTTATCCAATGCAGCCATCCCCTGCGGATCTCTTCTCTCCCATGTCATATGGCCTCCCGGAAATCGGACCATTCTTGTAGAGAAGCTCGGCCCCAGAATGCTCTTTAAGACCTGATTATTCCTTTCAATATCCTGCATAACACGCTCAGTATTTACTTTCCTGTAAGGATACAAATACTTATAATTATGTGAATACGTATGATTTCCGACCGCATGGCCTTCTTTAACGATTCTTTTGACGATGCTCCTTGTATGTTCGTTTTCATTGGCTTCCTTGCCTACGATAAAAAAGGTTGCCTTTACTTTCTGTTTTTTCAGAATATCCAGTATTTGAGGTGTTACCGTCACAGATGGTCCGTCATCGAAAGATAGGTAGGCTACCTTTTTTCCATTAGCTCCATCCGGCTTTTGTCCGAGCATTTGCTGGTTTAAATATTTCTCAACAAAAGCGCCATCTTCAACGCCGGTCTCGTCTTTTGGTAAAGTTGCTTTACCCTTGGAATCCGTATTTGCTTTTACTTTAGATGGATCATGCGCTACGGAATCTGTCTTTTTAGCAAGCTCCTGTGTTTGCACTGGTGGTTTGCTGTCTGAAAACATAATCGTAATCAAAGTAATACAACCCACTATAAATAATAAAATAGCAGCCAACACGAGTCTTCTTCTGTTCCTCTTTGAGCGGTACTCGCTTGCCCTACTATGTGAATAGCCCTTTTCCATAAGCTTATGTACCTCCACACCACATTTAATATTTCTCTCAATATAGACATATTTACATAGGTTACTTTACCACAAAGTGCGCTTCCCTTCGGATACTAAATAAGAAAAACCACCGGATCAGGGGATAGCCTACTCCCGGTGGTTTTTCACTTACATTGCTTAAAGAAATGTATGAAGTATGATTGCCAATCATGAAGATTGCTTCGTTAGGGCCTGAGCCAGCAAAGACGCATAGGCTTTAGCGCCCTTGGGTTTCAAATGGACTCCGTCATGTTCGAAGTATGAGTTTTTACCAGAGCTGGCTCCGTACCAATCGATCATCGTAATTCGTGAGTCCTGGGAGGCCGCTTCGGCAAGATGCTTGTTCACAATGCTCTCCCACGGTCGTGGTACACGGGTATTCACAAGTATAATACGCTTCGCATCCTTCAGACTGGCCAGCAGATTGGATAGCTGGTCCTTGGTAAAAGCACCGTTCGTGCCCAGCTCAATAATAACCGTCTTCCCCAGCTGCCCATTCTGCCTCAGCTGCTCCAGCACGGCAGGCGCTTCCGCCATCTGACGGCCGATCCTCCCATCTACAACAGCGCCTGGGAAGGATTCCTCAATGTACGACTGCACATCCAGCATGACCGAGTCCCCAATCGCAGTCACACTTGAGCCATCAACTGTCGCAGGCGCAGCTTGTTGGGTTGAAGTATCCGACGGTGTCGTAAGGTTATCGGTAGTCCCAGCCTTGACCGCCGTATTTTGGGGCGTTTGGGGCCCGGTCGACGCTGGAGTCTGCTCCTTGCTGCCTTGGGATGCTTGCGGCGGCTTGACTTGGGACTCTCTGGAAGCCACGGATACCGTTCCATGAAGCGGAGGTATCGCCTTTGACTTCGCAATAGGCTTCTCATCGCTTGATGCTGCCTGTATCGTTGCGTCAGGAGACGCCACGTACAGGTGAACAGCACCTGCAAGCACGCCTACAACAAGCATAGATGCTGCAGTTGCAGGTATCCATCTCCACCGTGCCTGTCTGCGAACCGCTGAACGGATTCCCGCAAGCCAGCTACGGAATCCCCTGTGGCGGATCGGCTCCTCGATATATTTATACGAGAGTGACGCCAGAAGTATGGTAGCTAACAGTTGTACAATAATTCGCGTGACATGCACACCATCGGTATCCACCTGAGGTGTCGTCAGTGTGATCACCGGAACATGCCACAGATACAGCCCGTAGGAACGGGCGCCAATCCAGCGCAAGGGCTTGAGTCCCAGCAGTCGGCCGAGATGGCTCACCGGATGTGCCAATGCTGCGACTACAATAGCAGTGACCAGCGCGATGCCTAACAAACCACCCCGGTACAGAGACGGGTCATATTCATTCGAGGCCCACGCCCAGTGACAAAGCAGCAGCAAGCTAATGGCGCCGATGCTATCCAAAAGCAACCGCGCCTTGGCTGAGGTCTGCTCTTTCAGCTTGCCGCTCGGCCATACCAGGGCCAGCGCTGCACCGATGAGCAGTGCGAACCCGCGCGTATCCGTGCCATAATACACCCGGCTCGGATCGCTTCCCGGTACGTAAATCACGGCCATCAGAAGCGCAGAGATTAACGCCAGACTTGCCACCCAGCCGGCGAGTGCACTGCGCCTTGGCATGCATTTAAGCCCCAGCGCCAGCAGCAGCGGCCACAAAATATAGAATTGCTCCTCCACCGCCAGCGACCACAGATGTCCGAGTGGAGAAGGTGGCCCAAAGCTTTCAAAGTACGAAACCTGATGAAAAATAAACCACCAGTTGCTCATATACACTAAAGCGGCAGGTACATCTCCGCGCAAGGCTGTAAGCCGTGACGGATCGAAAAGCAGCGAGCACAGAACAATGACAGCCACAACCGTCAACATGGCAGGCAGCAGCCTTCTGGCACGACGCAGCCAGAAATCTTTCATTTTAAAGCTATGATATGTATCCCACTGACTGACCAAAATATCGGTAATCAAATACCCTGACAAAGTAAAAAACACGCCTACACCCAACAAACCACCCGGCAACCAGCCCGGATTCAGATGATACACAATAACTGCGATGACCGCCAGCGCTCTTAATCCATCCAAGCCTGGCATATAACGACGTTGTGATGGCAACCGATTCAATTTCATTTCAGCCGCCGTCCTTCTTGCAAACTCAAGCTCCCTGTCTGTTCCAATCTCTTCTGCCCTTTCCCTCTCCTGCACATCGTCTGTGCGATGCCCTGTAGCCTTTTTGTTCATTATATAGAACTTCATAATCGTAATGATTTCATTGAAGTTAAAATTAATGACAATGTTTTTATTATATCACCCCTTTCCACAGTTAGGTAAGCACTGATAGATATACAAAAAAAGGTATCTCTTCCCTTGGGAAGAAAATACCTTTTTGTTGGTTTTGCTTAAAATTTGATAATTCCTGAGGTGTGCAGGAAGACCAGCAGCATCAGGATCGGTGCAACATACCGAAGACCGAACAACCATACGCGGAACCAGAAGGGTTTGAGATTCGCATGCTCACCCGCAGTCTTCCAGTAGTAACCTGTGAATATAACAATCAGCAAGCCGCCTAACGGCAAGAAGATGTTGGAAGCTGTGAAGTCAACGAAATCAAAGAAGGATTTGTCGCCGACTTTTAATTCCGGAACCAGTCCCATGGACAATGCAGAAGGGACACCCAGCATCAGGCACAGGACAGATACGATGATAACCGAGCGAACCCGGCTCCAACGGAACCGTTCCATAACATAGGCTACGGGTACTTCCAGCAAGGATACCATAGAACCTAATGCAGCAACCGCCAGCAGTACGAAGAACAACCCGCCAAAGAAAGCACCGAAAGGCATGGCAGAGAACGCAGCCGGTAAAGCAATAAAGACCAGAGACGGCCCTTGAGCTGGGTTAATTCCAAAGGAAAAGGTTGTAGGGAAAATAATCATACCTGCGATAAATGCATAGATTAAATCCCCGCCACCAACTGCCAGCATGGCTCCACCCAGCGATTGTCGACGATCCACATAAGCACCGTACGTGACCATAATCCCCATCCCCAGTGAGAGCGAGAAGAAGGCATGTCCCAAAGCAACCAATGCAGACTCTATGCTAAGTTTAGAGAAGTCAGGATTCAGGAAGAAGGATACGCCCCCACTCGCACCTGGCAGCATAAGTGCATTTATCATTAACACGAGCAACAGGATAACCTTGGCGGGAATCAAAATTTTATTAAACTTTTCAATCCCGTTCGATACCCCAAGCGTAACCACGACTGCTGTAAATGCAAAAACAATCAACAGCCAAACCAACGGAGCGTAGCCCGAGGAAAAGGAGGCGAACTGTCCAGCAAAATCATTATTTGAAAACAGACTTCCACTGAATGCCTCTACGGCATAGTGCAGTGTCCAGCCTCCTACAATGGCATAAAACGACAAAATAACAAATGGCACGATAACAAACATAATGCTCATCTTGCCCCAAATCGGATGACCACCCACTTTGACCATGGCAGAAGCAGCACTTCCTCGACCCGCACGTCCAAGCGCAAGCTCCGCTAAAAGGACTGGCAAGCCTACAAGCAACAGGCAGACGATAAACAACAAGAAAAATGCAGCTCCGCCATATTGTCCAGTAATATACGGAAATTTCCAAATGTTACCCAGTCCTGCCGCACTCCCGATCGCTGCCAAGATAAATCCGGCCGACGAGAAGCGTTCATTTTTATCAGACAGGCTATTCTGCCCCTTGCTCAAACTCATTATATCCCCCTCATTCATCTCTACTTCCGCATAAACATAAGCATGCGTACATAAATAATTTTTACTCATTATAGCGTAAGTAGGATGTAAGGTCATACAAAATTTTTCACTATTTATCGAATTTATTTTCATATTGTCGAATATCTACAGAATTCTACAAAAAACTACATTTTTTCTTCGACATCCTGCTTTATAATGGCCTCTCCCATGCTATTGGATACTTTTTGATAAATATACGAAATCGCCAGCAATACCACACCGAAGGAGAAGTAGGCTACGATGGTGCTTCCTGTTGTTAACAGGTGCAGATCATATAAAAGCAGCTTGCCTGTCGATAGCAGGGTCAGTCCCAGACCGAATCTACGAATGTAGACCAACCGCTTGAGAAAGCCGTATACGATATACAGAATCGCCAGCAGTAAATATACCAGACTGAATACGAGACCTGCATCCCCCAGACGGAACTGAACCCCAAGAAAGGCAGTAATAATGCCCAGCAAATATACCCCCATAATGACCGGATACAACTCTATGCTTCGATAATGACGTGTCATCAGTGCATTCAGGAAATCCCTGCTGCTGAAGAAGACCAGCACATTAAAAGCTGTGAGTACCGTCAACGCTACATAATCAGCAGCCGTATTTTGCGCATAATTTTCATGCAAGGTCGGAACCGCTACGGTAACCAACAGTCCCAACGTATAGCCTATGACGTACAATGCCAGGCTGTAGTATTTAATCACCCGATCGTACAACAGCTTCACCTTAGGCAGGAAATAAGCCAACACCAGCGATACGCACGTGTACAGCAACACCTTGTACAAGGTGTAATGGGCAAATCCGTCCGATACGACGATATTGTACCAGTGCCCGGCTTCATACAAGAGGTAGCAATACACGTTCACCAAAGCTGCATATTTAAACCCTTGCATGACACGCATTTCATATAAACGATTGTTTTTGAACGCATCCGGACGGCTGAATTGAATGGCATAAAAGAAAGTAACAACCAACATCCCGAGCGTAATGAGTGTGTATTTGAGCCCGAAATAATCCGTTTCAAAGCCTGACAGCAGGTATATAGGGAAATCGACGAAAAAGAATGCGCCCAGACATAGTCCTAAAATGCCCCAGCCCGCTCGCTCCAATTCCTTCAACCGGTAACGGTACCCACACAAAGTCAGGAGCACGGCCTCGATCAACCAGCCCATGGATAACCATCTCACTCCAAACTGGAACGGAATCATGAGGATGGCAAAGGTCAGTGAAGTCGCATAAAATAATATTTTCGTTTGTTTCTCCGCTGGAATATATCGACTAACCCATCGTCCCAGACCCCCATACACCAAGCAAAAGACAAATGCCAGCAGACCTTTGTAATCATCCAGACCCGCATCGCCAAAGAGAGAGTACAGAACGCTGCAGCTCACGACGGTGTTCAGAGCCAGCAGGGAGAAATCCAGCCATGACAGCTTTGCCTTCAAACGGAAAGGCACCCACAGCGTCATAGCGAGATACATCGCAAATGTACTAACTGCATACAGCATGCTCGCTGCGGTGCTTTCTGATAGCCATGCCAGCACAACCATCAAAGGTGTATTGAGCATAAAACTGATATATTGCACAATGACCCACCGCTTGCGCAAGGATACAAGCAGAATGAGCAGGTTCAACAGAAACAGATAACCCATGGCGATATAAACCGCATTCCCTTCCAGCCCGTTCGCTGCCATATAGGAAAACAGCGGAAGATATCCTCCTACTAAACCAAAAGAGCATATCGTTCGCGATTCATACCTTAATGACAATAGCACAGCGGTCACCGTAACCAGTACGGACAAGCCGATGCCTGTATACATTCCTATGATCTCCAGCAAAAAGTAGCTGTAGAAAATCGATCCATACAGCACGGAAATCCCGCCGCCCAAAATACCGAGCGCAAAGGTCTGCTTCTGCTTGCGGTACAGCCATTCGCCGCCGACCAGCATCAACGCTCCCAGCAGAAAGAAGGCTACACCCTTCATATTTCCTGTAAACCAGTTTGAATAGGAATATTTAAAGGCGGCTCCTACACCCAAAATAATGAGCAAAATCCCCAGCTTGTTGATCCAGTTCAAGCCTAGCTTCATTTCGAACTGATTCTGCTTCATGCGCTTCTGCATCGTTTCTTCGCTGATCTCTTCTTCTCCGAGCTGCTGGAACTCGCTTGCTGTCTGATGAAGCAATTTGCGCTCGGCCTCCTGAAACCGCTGGCGCTGCTCCATGATCCGGTCACGAATCTCCTCCGAGAACAGCCGCAATCTGGCGACGATTTCGTCCTGATCCTCTTTAAGCTCATGTGTGGCTTGCTGAATAAGCTGATCCACCCGGTTCTTGGCCCCATATTCAAAGGCTGTCAGCCGATTCTGCCCCTCTGTTGTTTTGGATGCAAAATAGATCTCCAGCTTTTCACGGGAAATGCGAATCATATTCGCCTTTTCACTCAGCATTTGCTCCGTTAGCGAAGTGCGCAGCCTTCCATTTTCCTGCTCCATATGTCGTACCCGCTCTTCCAACTGAATGCAACGAGCCTGATATTCCTCAAATCTCTGTCGCAGCACCTCATTCTCCAGAATGATATCCGAGGCTTCATAGTCTGCAATTAATGTCTGATACTCCTTGAGCAGCTTGTTCTGTTCCTGGCGAATCGTATGTAAACGATCTTTAAAATCCTCCATGTTCTCCTCCCTCGCTGTTCATTTTGGTAATCATTACATTTTACATGAAATTAATAAGGCATTATAGAGACCTTTTTTCCTTCATAAATATGAAATATGGATAATACCGTAAAATACATTATAATGTTGTAAATACCATCTACTTTTGCAATATTTCTATTACACTTAGTAAGGGAGAAATATACATGTATTCAGTGAGCGGCACCATGGCTTTGATAGCAAGCATGTCCATGTTTTGGCTTCTATACTATTTAAGAGTCACCCATTCCTCAGGGTTTAATGATGCTTTTTACTTATTTCCACTGATCTTAATTACGCTGTGTATTTATTTTTATTGGAAGGATCATGATGAAAAAAGTAAGTAAGCCTATGCACAGCACTCATACCCTTGATTGCCCTGCCGAAAATCCGTATACTTAAAAAAAAGCAAACGACATTGTGCCTGTGAAGAGCATCCAACTCGGAGGCGTTTACGCCAAGGATCATACGTTAGCGTAGGTTATGGCAATATGTGTTCCTAAGTAAACCGGACCCGCCCGTTACAGCGGAGCAAAGTGGATTGGAGAGTCATGACATCTGTCATGCTGTCCGGTCAATTTGGGTGGCACCGCGAGATATAAGCGCTCCTCGTCCCATGTGGATGAGGGCGCTTTTTGTATTTTTATCCGAAAGGGAGTGCGGTGTCATGTTGGACATCAAATGGATCAGAGAGCATCGGGAACAGGTACAAACAGCAGCAGACAACAAAGGAATGCAGGTATCAGTGGCAGAGCTGCTGACCCTGGATGATCGGAGAAAAGAGCTGCTGCAGGAAGTGGAACAGCTGCGTCAGACGCGTAATCAGTGTAGTCAGGATATCGGGGCGCTGCTTCATGCCGGAAAGAATGAACAGGCAGAGGCTGCCAAGCGGCAGGTCAAAGAAATTAACGGACAATTAGACCGTCTGGAAGTCCCGCAGCAGGAAGTGGAGGAGCAGTTTCAACAGCTCTTGCTTCTGATGCCTAATATCGTATCGCCAGATACGCCACGGGGCAGATCGGATGAAGATAACATAGAACTGGAACGGGTCGGAATGATACCCGATTTCGGATTTGAACCGAAGGATCATATGGCACTCGGCCAGTTGCACAGCCTATTCGACGTTCCTCGCGGTGTCAAAACAGCCGGAACCCGTAACTATTACCTGACAGGAGCGGGGGTGGCGTTGCACCGGGCCGTACAGCAGCTTGCAGTCGATCTGCTGACTGAGCGGGGATTCCAGCTACTGGACGTTCCGCTAATGGTACGCTCTGAGGCGATGCGCAGCACTGGCTTTTTCCCGCTTGGGCTGGACCAGACCTACCGCATCGCAGGGGAGGATCAATGGCTCGTAGGCACCTCGGAGGTTCCGCTGGTCGCATATTACAGCGGTGAAATCGTAGATGTCACCGCTCCGATCCGGCTGGCGGCTGTATCGGTATGCTTCCGCAATGAGGTAGGCTCAGCTGGAAGAGATGTGCACGGACTATATCGTGTGCACCAGTTCGCCAAGGTGGAGCAGGTCGTGCTCTGCGAAGCCAGTCTGGACGCTTCGGAGCAGATGTTTCAGGAGATTACGCGCAATGCGGAAGACCTGCTTCAGCTGCTGGAGCTGCCCTACCGCAAAATGGCTGTCTGTACAGGCGACATGGCGCAAAAAACCTACAAGCAGGTGGATATTGAGACATGGATGCCCAGCCGACAGGCTTATGGCGAGACACATTCGTCGTCCCAGTTGCTTGATTTTCAGGCGCGCCGTTCCAACATCCGGTACCGCAATGCGGACGGCAAGCTGCAATATTGCTACACTCTCAACAATACAGCGGTCGCTTCGCCCCGGATTTTGATTCCGTTGCTGGAGCATCATCAGCAGGAGGACGGCTCGATCCGTATTCCAGAGGCTTTACGTCAGTATATGCCGCAGCATATGGAATTTTTGCGCCCGCCCATTTTATGAAAACACGAGCACACTAAGAAGAATTAGTAACCAATGAGTAGTACCCAATAAGTACGATTTCCTATTGTAATCATCGCAAAAAAGACGAAGGACAGCTATCCTTCGTCTTTTTGTGATGCTCACTGCGCTTCTGCTTCCCACACACTTGCAGGGCCAAAAAACTCATAGTGGATATCCGAAACGGGGATATTCCACTCCTTCAACAGGCCATACACCGATTGCATGAACGCCTCAGGACCGCAAAAGTAATATTGGGCGTTACGTTCCGGCACCACGGATTGCAGCCAAGGCAGGTCCAGACGGCCTTCCTTGTGAAAAGCCTGCGTCATCCGATCCTGCTCTGTTGGTCTGCTGTAACACCACCGAACTGCGGCCTGTGCATGTGCGGCGATCAACTTTTCCACCTCATTACGCAGAGCATGGTTATCCCCATTGACTGCTGCATGGACAAAGGTGACAGGGCGATCCGGGGCAGACTTCACCAAGGAAGCCAGCATGCTGACCATCGGGGTTAGCCCGACGCCACCGCTGATCAGCACGACAGGTCTGTGATCTGCCTGGTTCAGCGTGAAATCACCAGCCGGTGCAGATACCTGCAGCACATCGCCCTCCTGTACCTGCTCATGCAGATACACGGATACTTTACCCGCCGGACGGGCCCCTACGGCATCCTCGCGCTTTACGGATATCCGGTAGTGAGGTTGTCCTGGGGCATCCGAAAGGCTGTATTGACGGATGTGGGTATTATGTTCACCCGGAATCTGCATCTTGAGGCTGATATATTGCCCAGACTCGAATGCAGGCAGCACCTGTCCATCCTGCGGCACCAGGTAAAAGGACGTAATTTGGTCGCTTTCCTTGACCTTTTTTTGCACAACAAAGCTCTTAAAGTCAGACCAGCCTCCCTGCTGCTGTTCCGCCTCGTTGTACATTTCAGCTTCCACGTCTATAAATCCCTTAGCGATCACACCATAGGCCTCGGCCCAAGCGTTAATGACCTCGTCTGTAGCCGCATCCCCCAACACGTCCTTGATCGCAGCAAGCAGATATTTTCCGACGATAGGATAATGCTCAGGCCGGATTCCCAAACTGCGATGCTTATGTGCAATCTGACGCACCACTGGAAGGATTTCCTCCAGACGATCAATGTGCTGTGCAGCCGCATATACAGCATTGGCCAGTGCCCCTTGCTGACGTCCCTGCTTCTGGTTAGCGTGATTGAATATATTCAGCAGCTCGGGATGAGCCTCGAACATCATCTGGTAAAAACGCTTGGTGATCGTAGTTCCGTGCACCTCCAAGACAGGTACAGTCGATTTAATCGTTGCAATGGTTTGCTCACTCAGCATCTTTATATCCCTCTTCTCTCCAAAATAAGATGAACAAAGGGTGTTTCAACATATGCACCCCATTGTTAACCCTCCATTTACAGCCCAGTATACCCACATAAAGTAACCGTTAATGTGATTGCAGTCACTTTAAATTTGAAATATTTGAACATGTCAATGACAAATCGCACATTCATGAACATTTTCCGGTGTAGGTAATGACCTTTCCGCAAGTAGGCAAAAAGGGGGACACCCATAGGCCTGAGCCGACGGACGTTCCCCTTTTCATTCACTTACAAAATATTGACTATAGCCACTTCAGCAAGTCTTCAAGTGTACTAAATACATAATTAGGTACAATGTCGCTCCTAAGCAAGCCCTCGCTCTCTGTGACTCCAGTAAGAACTAGCGCTGTGTGGACAGCGCTGTTGACACCCATCATCATATCTGTTTCCAAGCGATCTCCGATCATCAGGCAGCGACCTGCATCCAGACCTGATAATTGCAATGCCCTATCTATATAATAAGTGGAGGGTTTGCCTGTCATCACTTGAATATCAAGCGTGCTCGCCGCCTCAATTGCTTTGGCGATAGGCCATGAATCGGGTATGATTCCGCCAGGTACGGGACAGAACGGATCAGGGTTGGCCACAATGAACTTGGCCCCGTTCCTGACCGCATTCATACCTGCCGTCATTTTGGCATACGAGAACTCCCGATCCAGTCCAACAACCAAATGCGTAGCTTCCATTGGATTATCCGTCAGGATAATATCCAGCACATCCAGTTCTTGCTCAAGCGCCCGCTCTCCAATAACGAACGCCCGTACATCCTCTTGCTGCTCCTTCAGATACATCCCTGATACATAGCCTGCTGTCAAAATGTCGTCTATCGAAGGCTCCAAGCCCATAGCCTTAAGCCTGTCACGACACTCCTTGCGGGTGTATACCGTTGTGTTGGTCAAATACATGACCTTCTTGCCCAACTGAATCAGACGAGAAATCACCTCATTCACTCCCGGTAATAACTCGCTGCCTGTATAGATTGTTCCGTCAAGATCAAAAAAGTAGGCTTCATACCGGGACGGGTCCATCTCCCCAATCGTCCCCTGCCCTTGTGATATGGCGTTTAAGTTCAAAGGATTATAGTGCAAGATGCTGCCGAAGCAGTTGCTTTCCTTTCACTAAATGGTTAAGAGCTGTTCCAGGAGAATATTCCAAAATCAGTTGACAAGGAGTATCCACTTCTTGTAATGCATTATATATAGGCTGCCAATGAATGGAGCCTTCACCGATGGGCAGATGCTCATCACCAACACCGGAGTTATCATGAATATGAACAGAAAACAGACGTTCCTTCACACTGCGAATCATTTGCGGAATATCCCAGCCATTCAAGTGGGCATGTCCCGTATCAATCAAATAACCTGCCGTATGATCCAACTGATCCAGACAGCTCAGATACTCTTGTTCGGAATAAATGGAAGCGCCGTTATAGCCTACATTTTCAACTGCCAACTTGACTCCAAGAGGCCCTGCTACCTGACAAAGCTGGTGCAGATACTCCTGTGCACGCTGTTGAGCTACAACCTTATCAAAGGCTGGAGAGAAGCAAAAGCCCGGATGGATGACTACATGCTCTGCTTCAATCTCATGCGCAAATTCAATCGCTTTTTTGTACTCCTCATAAGAAGCTGTACGGATCGCCTGATTCTCGCTCGTCAGATTCGTATCCCACGCTGGAGGATGGACGGAAAAGGTACAATGGTGAAGCCGCAAAGCCTTGCCTATCTTCTTGATCTGCTCATCCATGCAATTCCACTGGATGCCGTCCATAAGCAGTTCAATTTTATCCGCGCCATGGTTCACCAGTTGTTCCACGTTCTCCTCCACTGAGCAGGTCAATAATGGAAGATCAGAGTAGCTGATTTGTGTGTTCATGCTGACGTTCCTCCTCAATGCTGTATGTTTTCTACGTATAAATAAGCTTGTGATGCTGAAGCTGAAGCTGCACCTGATCCCCTTCGTTTAGATGAATATCGTTGGGAACGTCCAGCAGCAGCTTATGCCCATTTGCATCCGCTATGACTCTATAGCGCTCCCCGAGGAAGATGCTCTCCCGGATACGAACCTGGAAACCCTGACCCGTTGACGTTTCAACCTCAATATCTTCAGGCCTGAGGAATGCCTCCACTTCCTCTCCCTCAATAAAATCCCGACTGCCGTGATACGGTGTGAGGGCAAATCCGAACTGCACCGACCAGCCTTCCTTTGTATGAACGGCCTGTCCCTTCAATCGGTTGACCTGTCCGACAAATTGTGCCACAAAAGAAGACTTTGGCTGATGATACACTTCCTTGGGCGTACCGATCTGCCGAACCACTCCTTTATCCATCACCGCAATCCGGTCGGCAATCGCCATAGCCTCCACCTGATCATGCGTAACATAGATAGTCGTGATGTTCAGCTTCCGAAAGAGCTGGGCCAGTTCAATTCTCAAGTACTCCTTAAGCTTGGCATCCAGTGCTGTCAGCGGCTCGTCCATCAGCAGAATTTTGGGTTCTGTAGCCAACGCCCGCGCTACCGCCACCCTTTGTTGTTGTCCGCCGGACAGTTGAGAAGGCCTGCGATCCTTCAGTTCTTGCAGATTCATCAGCTCCAGCATCTCTTGCACTTTAACCGCAATCTCCTGCTTGCTCTTCTTGCGGAGCTTCATGCCAAAAGCAATGTTCTGCGCAACAGTCATCGTCGGGAACAAAGCATACTGCTGGAACACCAGCCCAATATCCCGCTTTTCCGGCAGCAGATGGTTGATCTCCACTCCATTGACGTTAATGGAGCCGCCGCTTGACTTCTCCAGACCAGCCATAATGCGCAGCAGGGTACTTTTGCCGCAGCCTGAAGGCCCGAGCAGGACCAGAACCTCACCATGCTGAACGTCCAGATTGATCGGTTCAAGTGCCGCCGTTCCGTCCGGATACGTCTTATGCACCCCACGAATGCGAATATAGGTTTCTCCCATGTTTAGACCCCTCCTCTGGTATACGTCGAAGACTGATTCAGCTTGTGCAGAATGAACATCAATGGAACTGCAATGACCAGAAATACCACCGTGTACGCGCTCCCGATCTCGATCCGCAGTGAAGAGTAAGCTTCATACAGTCCTACAGGCAGGGTCACTTTAAGCGGTGTATACAGGAAAAATGTCATATTGAATTCTCCGAGCGACAGCAGGAATACCAGCATAGCTCCCGACAATACCGCTGATTTGATACTTGGCAGAATAACATAAAAAAAACGGTAAAAAGGGCCTGCTCCCAGCGTAGCCGCGCTTTCATCAAGTGCCTTGAAGTTCTTGGTTCTGAGCGTCCCCAGCACAGTTCTGAAAATTAGAGGGAACGTCACAATGACATGCCCTAGCAAAATCAGCCACCCCGCTTCCCGAAGCGGCGCATAAGTCTGGATTAGCGCCAGCGCAATCGCGACACCCGGCACTGCAATCGGCAAAGTCAAAATTTCCTCCATGATCATCATCCAGCGGCTGTTTGTTTTGGAAAACTGGTAAGCCGTCATCGTGCCCAGCAGCACATTGATAATTACGGTTGAGACAGCAATCACCAGTGTGAAGAGAATGGTGGCACCGTAATAGTGAAACACTTCCCGGTACCATTTTAAGGTCCAGCCCGAAGCAAACAGGCTTGACCCCCAGTAATTGGCGAACGAACCGATCACGGTGAACAAAAGGGGGATCATCATGAACAGGCTGACGATCACAATCAGAGCATACATGATGCCTTTGCCCAACTTTTGCATATTAGCGCATCCCCCTCTCCATAATGATGCGATTCGTTAGATTCATCAGCACACAAATCATTCCGATCACAACGGCTATCGCGCTCGCCACCTCAATCTTGAAGCTTAAAGTAAACTCGTTATACATCAGGATCGGCAATATGTCGAAGTCATTAGTCAGCGTAAACGCAGTACCAAACGCACTCATCGATGTAGAGAAAGCCAGCGCACCAGAAGCTATAAAAATCGGGAATACGGTCGGTAGCACCACATAACGGATCGCCTGCCAGGGTGACGCTCCCAGCGTTCTGGCCGCCTCCTCCAAAGTTCGGTCAAAATGCTGGATCGCGCCATATAGCGATAGAATGACCCTCGGGATTTCAAAGTACAAGTAAGCCAGCAAAATGCCTGTGATCGTATAGGCAAATGCCATGGAAGGCGTACCTGTCAACCATTTGCTCAACATCGGCATTACACCCGTAGTGCCAAACAAAATAATGACCATAAAGCCAACAACTACACCCGGAAGCGACATTGGAAATGTCAGCAAGGTAAAATACAGCGTTTTGCCCTTGAATTCGTTCCGTGCCAGAAAAAAGGCTAGAAGTCCTGCCAGAACCAGAGAGGATACGGTTGCGGCAAGGGAGAGCAGCAAACTGTTGACGAGTGCTTTAGAATAGTAGGGGTCAGTAAGTATTTGTGTGTAGTTGTGGAGAGTCATCGCTCCGTCTCCCTCACTCCTCAGGCTCGTTAACACGAGAATAACCAGTGGATAGAGAAAAAAGAAACTGAAGATGATCATGATCGGCGTTAGAAAAAAGATTTTGTGCCTTACCATACCCATACTTCTCTCCTCTTTATCATTATCATTTGCCAGCGGTTACTTCGTTTTTCCAACGTTCATTCACTTCTGTCTGCACCTTGTTCATTTGTTCATAATTTACACTTTGTACACGCGCATAGTCGCTTTCCGGCAAGAATTTGTCCTTTGTTTCACGGGGAATATCTACGGCGCGGATGGGACGTACATAACCTTGAGCGAATAACTGTTGACCCTCATCCGACAGCATAAAGTCTATATATTTCTTGCCGTTGTCTTGATTAGGACCATTTTTGACGAGGGACACGATATAAGGAACCTTCAGGGAGCCTTCCTTCGGAATCACGACTTCAATAGGAGCTTGATCGTTGTATTTCATCATATATCCGTTGAAATCAGCATCAATAAGGATTGGAATCTCACCTTTCATAACTTTGGCGGTTGCCGTCTGTTTCGGATGGATCGTACCATTCTGCTCCAGTTGCTTTAGATATTGGATGCCTGGGTCCCAATTATCGAGCGTTCCACCCATAGCAATATTGGCTGCTGTTACCACGCTATATCCTACTGCTGCGGAAGTCGGGTCCAAGAAACCAACTTTATCTTTATACTCTGGCTTGAGCAGATCAGCCCATGAACGAGGCACAGGTACATTCCCGAGCGCATCCTTATTCACAATGAAAGCAATTGCTCCGTAATGGACAGCCATCCATTTGCCGTCAGGGTCTTTAAGGCCTGCAGGAATTTCGTCAAAATGCTCAGGTTTGTAGGCTTCAGCCACTCCTTCTTTAACCGCCTGCGGTCCAAAGGTAATGCCCAAATAGGCCACATCTGCCACTGGCTTGTTCTTCTCTGCGATCATTGCGGTCATGGCTTGTCCGCTGTTTTTATTATCTGCCGGGACACGGATGCCTGTATTTTCCATAAATTTGGCTTGGACAGCTTCCCAATTGGCCCACAATGGCGGGTTATTGTATGCAATGGCTACCTTGCTTGTGCTACTGCCATCTTGACCAGCCAGTCCAGCTCCACTCGTACCTGTCCCTGTAGAACATGCTGCCAGAGTTAATGCCATTACCGCACTGACTGTACCCCATACCCATTTTTTCTTCATCATTTCTTAATCACCTGTTCCTTGAGATTTTTTGTACTGCTTGAACGATTGAATGCAAAAGAGAACAC
The DNA here is from genome assembly GCF_002240415.1 of Paenibacillus kribbensis. Lineage (NCBI taxonomy): Bacteria > Bacillati > Bacillota > Bacilli > Caryophanales > Paenibacillaceae > Paenibacillus > Paenibacillus kribbensis. The sequence continues at coordinate 111,580 of NZ_CP020028.1, read as the reverse complement.
AAAAAAACACATAGGTATCCCCTTATCACATTCAGTAAAGGATAGCTATGGGTTCTCATGGTCTCCACCCAAGATATCGTATGAAATTCACGGACCTACAGATTCCATAATTCTGATCGGCTTAGCGATACGGCATCTGCACCTGCCTTCATTGCTTCTTCCACCTGTTCCGGTGTCGATATCAGTCCCGCAGCAATGATAGGCAAGCCTGTCTGTTCCTGAAAAGCCGGAATAATAGATGGCGCGATCCCCGGCATGATTTCAATTGCGTCAGGTTCATTCTCTTTGATACTGCGAATTGCGGTTTGGAACGATCCTGTGTCAATCAGGAAAACACGCTGAATGGTCAGCAACCCTTCTTTTTTGGCTGCACGAATTGTAGCACTTTTGGTGCTTACGATGCCCGCAGGCTGTACATGCCCGGCCAGAAACGCTGCAGCCTCTTTATCATTGGAAAGCCCTTTGACCAGATCAGTATGTATAAAAACCGGCTTTTGCTTCCTCAGCTCCTGAAATTCCGTCTCCAGCAGACTTGTAATCTTGCCATGCATCAGCAGCACCGCACACGCTTTAGAGCGAACAGCCAGCGCCACATGATCATGCTCTGCTGCTGCAATGATAGGGTGAGTCTGGAGCATTTCTCTGATGTTCATATGGCTTCCTTCTTCCTTCATAGTCGCGTCAAGCATCGTTAGCCAAATGATAAACAGCAATGGATCATAATAGCACATGCTCATCTGCTTTCGCTTATGTTCAACAATAATCAACATTTGTCATCGCAGTATCAAATCTGTTTTAAATTATAATTTCATTAGTCTTACAATTTAATCATCAAAGACTTCAATTTATTCCACTTGTAAACGCTTCCAATTAAGATAAAATCGAAGATGAGGCACGGGACAAGCCATTCCGGCCCATCCTATCCGTATTAAGGGAGGCAGATGATATCGTGAAGTGGATCAACAGCAGCAAATGGTTAGGCGCATGGATTTGTATTTTGCTTGCAGTGGCCGGTACAGGTCTTCAGCCCGATGCAGCACATGCCAATACGACAGGCGTGACTCATGCAACCTATGGGACCGAGGCGATTCAGGCACTGAATGGTTTGGACGCTACCCATGCAAAATTATCCCTGAACGCAACAGCAAGCACAGCCATTACCAACGGAACGGATTGGAAAGACACTGCTGGCAACCCGATACAGGCGAACAGCGGCAATATTCTAAAAGTAGGTTCCACTTATTATTGGTACGGCGAGCATGCCGAGAACTGGAAATTTGAAAAAGTGAACGTATATACCTCAACCGATCTGAAAAATTGGTCCTTCCGCAGCACCATTCTCACCAAAAATTCCGCCCCTGAGTTAAATTCCAGCAAAATCGAACGACCCAAGGTTATTTACAACAAAACCACCGGAAAATATGTACTATGGGCGCATTATGAAAATGGTACAGACTATTCGCTCGGTCGTGTAGCTGTTGCTACCAGCGATACACCCGACGGGAATTTTGTCTACCAAGGCAGCTTCCGTCCGCTGAATTACGAGTCCCGTGATATGACAGTGTTCACGGATACCGACGGTAGCGGCTACCTCATTACAGCTTCCCGTAAAAATGGCGGTGCCAACGATACGATGGCAATCTTCAAGCTGACAGCCGACTATACGGGAGTACAGTCATTTGTTGGCTGGATCTTCGAGAATGGCTACCGCGAAGCCCCTGCTGTTGTGAAAAAAAACAACACCTACTACCTGTTCACCTCGCAGGCATCCGGCTGGTATCCGAATCAGGGAGCCTACGCCACCGCCAGCTCCATGACTGGAAGCTGGTCTGCGCTGTCGCCCTTCGGTGACCCGGCAGCTTATGGCTCGCAAATTCACTCCATCGCCACGATTACAGGCAGCGCAGGAACCAGCTACATCTATATGGGCGACCGATGGAATCCACTCAACCTGAGCGACCACAAATTCATCTGGTTGCCGCTGACGCTGAATGACTCCAATAAAACAGCAACCCTGAACTGGTACAGTAGTTGGGATCTGGATGCGGCAACAGGCTCGGTCATCTTGCCGTCCCTTGTGAATCACGCGCAAGGCAAAACCGCAACTGCCAGCTCTGCTGCATCCGCTTCTCCGGCTTCACTGGCGAACGACGGCAACGCCCAAACCTCGTGGAAGGCTGCATCTGCATCCTGGCCTGCTTGGTGGCAGGTCGATTTGGGCAGTACCAAGACCATCAGCGAAGTGGATATTTCATGGTTTATGTACAAAGGCTCTGAAGCGTATTACAAATATAAAATTGAATACAGCACGGATGGAATTCATTATTCCACCATTGACCGCACGACCAATACTGCGTATGGCTTTACCAGTGACAAAGTCAATTTCCAAGCCCGCTACGTGCGAATCAATCTCGTAAATGCGGTATTATTTAATAATCCAAACAACTGGTATACCCCAACGGTGCATGAAGTCAGACTGCTGGGCAACTAATTCGTTTCATGAAAAAGAACATGGCAGGGAAGCACCTGCATAGAGGAGGCTCCTTCTGCCATGTTTTCTTTTTACCCATTACCATCCCGCTTCGTACACGCCGCTCAACGCATCCGGTTCACTGTGGTAAACACAAATTTGTCGTACCGATGCCGCGAGAATGAGTACTCAAATGGTATCCCCGTATCCAAATAACCCACCTGTTCAATTTCCAAGATTGGATCATCCGCTGCACAGTCCAAATGCTCCCGATCCAGCTCAGTCGACTTGGATGCGCGGATTGTACGATGTGAACCGACAATATTAAGGCCCAACTCCTCCTTAATATGTTGATACACCGAGCCGTACAGCACCTGCTCGGTAATACCGCTGATCAGCTTCGTAGGCATGTACGTGCGCTCGATAACATACGGCTCACCCTCCACAACACGCAGACGGATCACATGATATACAGGAGAATTGGCATCAATAAATAGATGAGCCGCTACTTCCGCGGATGGAAATTGAACGTCAAAGGCGACAATCTTATTTTTGATTTCTTTCCCGCGCAGTACGTTGGTTAACCCCAGCATTTCATTGACCACGACGTTAACAGGACCATTATGAACCGATTTGACGATAAAGGTGCCATGTCCTCTTTTACGATTCAGCAGCCCTTCCATCACCAACGTATCCAATGCCCTCTTAATCGTCATCCGACTTACCTGAAACTCACTTGCCAGTGAAATCTCATCGGGAATCGGATCATCACCGCTATAGGTCTTATTCATAATACGCTGTTTGACCTCTTGTGCAATCCGCTCGTATTTGTTCATCTGTCTACCACCTGTACTAAAAATTGTTTTATGTCAGCATTTTACCAAAACCACCGGTAGCGCTGGTTCTTATGTCTCTGCAGGCGGGACGTTAAGGTATTACGGTATAAGTAGTATACCGAACATTATACTTTCTCACCAGCGGTATACAGCATAGCTCATTTCCAGCGATGAAGAAAAAAAGGCGGTCCAGAGGACCACCTATCACCTTAGAATCCGTTATTTTCGATCACCTGTTTAAACCAGTGCCCACTCTGTTTAACGGATCTTTTGCCTTCGTTCTGAAGATCGACAGACACGAAGCCATAGCGATTTTTATAAGCGTTCGTCCAGGACCAATTATCCATAAACGTCCATAAGTGATAGCCCTTCACATTGGAGCCTTCCGTGATGGCCCGTTGAACCCATTTGAGATGCTCACGGATAAAGTCAATGCGATACTCATCATGGATCATGCCCTGTGCATCCCTGAATTTTTCCTCACCTTGAACGCCCATTCCGTTTTCTGAAATGAAGCATTCAATGTTGCCGTAATTTTGTCTGACATTGGTCAGAATATCGTAAATCCCCTTCTCGTAGATTTCCCAGCCCCGCATCTCATTCATCTTGCGACCAGGCATGGCATAATAGTCAAAGAAACGTTCTGGCACAAAAGGCGCATCCGGGTTCGGAAGACTTTCACGGGCCTTGACTCTGCGCGGCTGATAATAGTTAATGCCCAGCAGATCCACAGTACCCTGGCGTATAATCTCCCGATCTCCTTCTTCAATCGAAGGTAGAAATCCCTCTTGGCGTAACAGCTCTACGAGCAAAGGATTAAATTCTCCCGTCACAGATGGGTCCAAAAAGGAACGGTTAAAGAACGCATCGCATATTTCAGCAGCCTTCACGTCTGCCGGGTGCTGACTACGCGGATAGGTCGGCGTCAGGTTCAAAATAATACCGATTTTACCTTTATAGCCTCCCTCTTTGTAAGCCTTAATGGCACTTGCGCTCGATAACAGGGTATGATATCCCACCTGTACAGCTTTGCCGAAATCCACTTCATTCGGATAGTGAAAATCGTACAGATAGCCGCCTTCCACCGGGACAATCGGCTCGTTATGCGTAAACCATTTGGCTACACGATCCCCGAACAGCTCAAAGCAAGTGTTAGCGTAATCCACGTAAGCTTCGACCGTCTCCCGGTTCACCCAGCCTCCTTTTTCCTGTAAAGCCATCGGTAAATCAAAATGATATAGGTTCACAAACGGCTCAATATCCGCCTGCCGCAATTCTTCAATGACGGCATTATAGAACTGAACCGCCTGCTGGTTCATTGCACCTCTTCCCGCCGGAAACAGACGTGACCAGGAAATGGAGAACCGGAAAGAGTTGTGACCAAGCTCTTTCATGAGTGCAATATCCTCTTTGTAACGGGTATAGAAACGGGATGTATCGGCAGGGCCGACTCCGTCATAGAAACGGTTCGGCTCCTGCTCAAACCAATAATCCCAAATGTTCGGTCCTTTGCCGTCCCCCTCCACGGTTCCTTCTGTCTGGGTAGCCGAAGCTGATGAACCCCACCAGAAGTCGGATGGAAAACGGTACTGAATCGCTTGCTTCTCTATATCTTTCATTTCGGTATGATTCACAGCTCTACTCCTCTCTCTTTTGCAATGAACAAGCTGCTATTTCAGCAGCCCATTCACGTTACATTCCAACAGTTTGATCCTTACCTGCAAGGGTTGCTTGGCTAAGCTCCTCTTCCTGCTCTTTACGAACGTTCATCCGGTCAATAATTTTCAGGAACGGGAACCAGATGACAAAGACGACAGCCATATTAAACAGTTGCAGCACGCCGCCCATCAGGGAGCCCGTACCCATCATTCCACTAAAGAACAACGGCATCGTCCAAGGAACCTGTATCCCGTTGGGCGGTGGTACAATACCCGTGGACATGGCAAAGTAAGTAATCAGCGTAACAATCATGGGAGAAATGACCCATGGAACGAAAATAAGCGGATTCATCACAATCGGCAGACCGAATATGACGGGTTCGTTGACATTAAACAGGCCCGGTCCAAGGGCCAGCTTACTGACCTGCTTCAACTGCTTGCTCTTCAGGAAGATCAGAATCGTGAGCACGACAGCCAGTGTCATACCTGTACCACCGATACCTACTGTATAAATATCCACAAACTGCTTCGTGATAATATGCGGCAGTTCCAAACCTTTGGAGTACGCTTCATAGTTTTCAAGTGCCAGCGTATTCCAGATCGGGTCCATAACCGAGTTGATAATGATTTGACCATGAAGCCCAAAGAACCATAAGAGCTGAACAAAGAAAATAGCAATCAATGTAGGTATAATTCCACTGCCCAAATGCACCAGCGGCGCCTGAACGGCATGATAAATCAAATCATGCAGGTTATTGTGAAGGGTCAGGGTAACTATAACGTTGATGATCAAAAATATGCCCAATGTGATACACGCCGGAAGCAAAGCGGCAAACGATTTGGCAACTGCCGGCGGAACGCCTGGAGGCATTTTAATGACAAAATTTCGCTGCGTCACCTTTCGGTAAATCTCAGCCGCGATAAAAGCAACGATCATACCAAGGAACATGCCTTTGGCCCCGATCCGATCAACCGGAATGACCCCGGCAATCGTTGCACCGCTTTCTTGTGTCAGCACGAACGGGGTCAGCATCAAAAAGCTGGCCAACGCGATCATGCCGCCGAATATGGGTTCGACCTTATAACTTCGAGATAGGTAATAACCAATCCCGACGACCACGAATAGGGTCATGATGTTCAGTGTGGCATTAGGCGCAATATTCAGCAGATTTTGAAAAGTCGTCAGATTGCCCTCGCCCATCCATCCTTTTAAGAACGGCAGATTGATAATAACAACGATAATGGAGCCAAAAACCGTCAATGGGAATGACAGCATAAATGCATCACGCAGTACAGTAAGATAGCGGTTGTTGTTCAGTTTACCGGCAATAGGTATCAGTATCCGGCTTAATTTTTCAAACAAAGCCTATTCCTCCCCGCGAAGTGACTTGCACCAAATGGTTGCAAGCATTTCATGTCACAAATTTCACAAATTTCACAAACTTTCAGGTCCAGCTATAGATCTCTGGATTTGAACAGCTCCAGCAGCTCTTGAACCAAATCCTTCATGGTAGCCGTGGACATCAGATGATCCTCGGCATGCATCAGAAGGAGTGAGAAAGGAGTCTGGGTTCCTCCCGCTTCCTTCTGGACCATTTGAAAATGGATATCATGCGCTGCACGCAAATCCTGCTTCGCCTGCTTGAGCAATTCGTCCGCACCTTCCGCATTCTCATTGCGGTATTCGCTCAGCGCCTGAATCACTTTACTGCGAGCGCTTCCACTATGGAGAATAAGCTGGAAGCTAATTTGTTCTTCCGTCAGTTCAGCTATGTTGACTTTATCCATTTTTACGTTCCACCAGCTTCACAGCCTGCTCATAGGCTTTCTTACCGTCAACCATTCCGTAGGCCATCATGTCAATCACTTCTACATGAATACCATATTGGGCTGCTTCCTTTTCCAGCTGCCCCTTGAGAAAACTCATTTGCGGGCCAATCAATACCGCATCAGCCTTAGCCATGTCTTCTGATGCCTGATCTTGACCTACTGCCCAAATTTCAGCCTCGTCCCCAATGGACTTGGCATAATCCTGCATCTTGGTAACCAGCAAACTTGTAGACATACCTGAGCTACACGCCAGTAAAATTTTCTTCATGATTGTTCCTTCCCTTCAAGGTCTGATTTGGATGCTAACGACTAGAAAACGTTTACCAGAAAACGGTTGCACAGTAATTATAAATCCGCTTTTTCGATTTGTCTATACATTTAATTTATATGTATAGACTTTTTTCGCAATGACACTTATTTTCTTTTCTTCGAAAAAAAATTAACGAGTACCTATTTGTCCCTCAAAGTGCACACCGGGTGTCATATAGACGAGGCATGCCACTTAGCTACATTACACGATACGGAGGTTTCGCCATGAGTATGCCCGATGATGACAATAACACTGATTTATGGCTGCGATATGCGCCTTACCTGATGTTTGATGCGCGCAATAAATAACCACGATCGTCTTTGTCTTCCAATCCCAGCGGCTCAGGCCATTCAATGCGGGAATGGGTTAGACAAAAGCGATCGCGGCTTTTTTTATACCACAGATGTTGTGGGGTTTGCTTGTTTTAAAACACGCTGATTAATACAGTACACCAGCCTCTCCTGGTCCGTAGGAATCATTTCAACAAATATAAGCCCGTATGTAATAAAAGGCTGGCTAATATGCGCCTCTTTTCGGATTAAGTGTGCCTGCAAGACAAACGGCTCTTTGTTTAGCTCGAATTCAATCTGGATGAGGACCGTTTTTTTTAAAGGTAGATCATAATCGCAAATCAGCTTTAGCCCCTTTACACTAATGTCTTGTATTTTACCGATCCCTTTTCTATGGGTAAGCCCTGCCAGAGCCTCGTCGCCAAAATGTAAAAACTCAAACGCACACCCCTCGTCCGGAACACCCAAACGAAAGGCTTCCCGCCGATTCAACTTGCTGTTGGCTTCCTCCAGTGACTTCTTAAGCTCCTTCTTCTCCAGCTCTTTCATACCCAATTGTTTTTTTAGATCCATAAAATGAACAATTCCGTTGACCAGACACACAACGATAATTAAAATGATAAATCCTATGATAATGGATGTCATGGAGCATGCCTCCCTCTGAGTTATTGTTCAAGGGCACTCGACAGATCCTCAAGCAGATGCAAAAACCGTTCTACATATAGCAAATCAAATTGTGTTCCAATGTGGCGCCAAAGCTCCTCCTTGGCCTCTTGCATGGACATGCCCCGGCGATACGGTCGATCCGAAATCATACTGTCAAAAGCATCAATAATGGAACACATCCGGGCCATAGACGGGATTTTGTCGCCACTTATGCCAAACGGATAACCCTGTCCATCCCAGCGTTCATGGTGAAATCGGACGATGTCCACAACATCCTGATCCAGTATCCCCTCTCTCAAAATAAGCTTGGTCCCCAGGAGAGGATGGATCTTCATCATTTTCCACTCCTCCTTATTCAAGGGGGCTGACTTGTCCAATATGCCATCCGGCAGCAATATTTTCCCAACATCGTGAATACAACAACCTATGACGAATTTCCGTGTCTGCTGCTCATCGAAATTTAGGTAAGAAGCCATCCGTTTAGCCATATTTCCAACCCTCAGGGAGTGTTCATACACTTGTTTATTTTTGGATAAAAGGCGAGTCAGACAGTTCACTAAAATTTCTTCCACAAATATTCCTCCTGTTTGGCGCGCGATCAGTAGTTTGCCTTAATATTGAGAATGAATATCGCACAATATTCATTGTGCGAACGAACAGGAGGAATTTCTATGTATATGTCCAAAATGATATCTTCTCAGCTACATGCCCATTCCATACACAACCCTGAGACGTACACGGATGACCAAATCATTGGGTTATTCTTAAGTACTTGCGGCAGCTCACCGTATACCCTGCGAAACTACAAGAGAGCCATTGAGCAGTTCCGGAATTTCACATCAGGCAAACCATTGCGGACAGTGACATGGCAGGATATTGAGGTCTATAAAATCGGCTTATTAGAAGGGTTTTGCAGTTCTACCAAGCAAACACCCGCACCAGCAACCATTGCCAGCCTTTTGGCACCATTAAGGTCACTGTACAAGTGGGGAAGCGATCCAAGCATTCATATTTTCCAGCACAATCCCACGACAAGTGTACGGACTCCCAAAATCCCGGTGAACAGTAAAAACCATTTTTTGACCAAAAATGAGCTGCGCCAGCTTCTAACCTATTTAAAAACGCAGGGGGAACGAAATTATCTTATCGCTCTCACGCTGGTATTATTGGGACTTCGGGTGTCTGAGATGGTAGCTATACAGTGGGATCATTTCCATTACGATCCGACAGAGACATTCATTTGGCTGACCGTATTTAACGGAAAAGGAGGCAAACAGCGGGAGGTGAAAGTGCCACCAAGGCTTTGGAATATGTACAAGCAGTTCAAGGGTATCCTTCCGCTGGATGAGCCATTAGATATGCCTGAAAGACTGTTCCCATTGTCTGTAAGACAAGTAGAAACGATCATTAAGCGGGCCAGGGAAGAAGTCGGTATCACGAAAAAGATAACGCCCCACTGGTTTCGCCATACGAACGCTACATTGGCCCTGATTCAGGGGGCATCGTTACAGCAGGTGCAGGAAAATCTGGGCCACTCCCACATCAATACGACGCAACGCTACCTTCATACGGTTAGCCAAATGCAAAAAGCAGCTCCCGACTACGTGGAAGACTGCTTAAAGGATATACTATAGGTATATAGTTATAAAAAAGGAGTTGAAAAAATAGTCTTAAATGACTAAAATAAAATGCAAGAGGTCCTTTTTTTAGCTCATTTTACATATCGCACAATGAATATTGTACGCTATTCATTTCTAACATTTTACAATTTAAAGAGTGTCCAGATAGTTCTTGAGATATAAAATTTCTCTTTATAATTATGCCCTTTGAGCAGAACATTAGTCGATAACATAATCATACTGAACTGTCACTTATATATCCGTGATAACAATAATCCACAAGAGGGAAGCTGCGAATAGCAGCTTCCCTCTTCCATTTGATCTATACACCGATGATAATGCACCTCCCCTATCTTCGTGTCGAAAATTAGAAAAATTTTGAATTACAAGAAACATTCCTACATTTTTTCCGTCTATATTATGGTAAATCAACTTGCAAAGGAGCCTATGCATGTTAAAAAAGTTCGGATTAGCTATATTGATTCTATGTACCAGCGTTGCCGTTTCCGGGATGGGTTCGGCTGCTTCCAGCAGTGCAACAGCTATTGAGGTTTCCAAAACACTGCTGGATTACAACCTTGCTCGGCCCCTAAGCGACGGTGCTTTTCATGATGGTCTATTAGCCGCTGAAACATCTGCTGGGAATCTTGTGTTTTATAATACCAGAGGGGAAAAAGCGTTCTCCCTACCCTCCGAGTTTGAGCCTGTTGGTGATTTTCATGAGCAACGGGCCATTGTGAAAAACACAAAAACCAATCTCTATGGGTACATTAACACCAAAGGAACACTGGTCATTCCTTGCCAATATACCGAAGCTCATTGGTTTAGCGAAGGAAAGGCCAAGATCACCCTAGCCTCCACCAAAGAAAATGCCTTTATTGATCGTACAGGAAAGGTCCTTACTCATTTTAAAGAAAACGTTGATTCGGAATATCTGTTAACAGACGGTCTGGCGCTTGCCTACGCCCCCAACACAGGGAAGATCGGTTTTGTTAATGCTTCCGGTCAATTAGCGATCCCCTATAAATACAAATATAGTCGAAGCTTCTCCGATGGCTTGGCTATTGTTCAGAATAGCAAAGGGCTGTACGGATATATAAACACCACAGGAAAGGAAGTTATTCCTCTTCAATATAAATCTGGAGGAGACTTTTCGGAGGGGCTGTCCCCTGTACAAAATGCCAAAGGAAAATGGGGCTTCATCAATAAACAGGGAAAAGTCGTTATTCCCTTTACATTTACCGATGCCCAGGATTTCAGTGAAGGCTTGGCGAGTGTAAAAAATGCGAAAAACGAGGTCGGATTTATTGATAAAAACGGAGCCCTGGTCATTAAATATCAACAAAAATATGATGTCACATTCCCATTCAAGGAAGGCTTGGCTTTAGTAGGCAAACAAGCACATTCATCCGTCTCAGACGGAAAATTCGGTTACATCAATCGTCAAGGCCAGTTGCTGACCAAGCTTGAGTATAGGGTGGAATCCTCCTCCTTCTCCAACGGCTATGCTGTTGCCTTTATCAAGCCGGGTAAAGCTTTCATTATATCCAAACATTCCGTTTCAAAATAAAAAAACGACCCCGGAGGCAGATTGAATGGATCTGCTTCCGGGGGCCGATTCGTTATTGCCTTGGAGTCATCAGTCATGCGTGTAAAATTTTACTCCAGGCAAATCTGCTGCCACCCACGAATAGTTAATAGTATTACTGTTATAATTTTTGGTCCCCGCCTGAGCAATTTGTACCTCTTTTAAAATCGTAATTGACGAACCCTTCGGTCTGACAACGACGACATGACCATGCCCTTCCGCTTTTCTGATCCCGACGGTAGGATATCCGAGATTTGCCCTTTTTTGAGCATCCTGAAAGGTTACGGAGTACCACCCTGGCGTCTTGTTACCCAATAAAGCATCCGCCATTTGATTGGCTAAGCCACTTGGTAGGTCAGCCGACATAGCGGACATCACATTCTGCGCAAAAATGTTACACTTGGTTCCTCCTACCGATGAATACTTTCTGTTCGTTTCTACCTTAAAACCGTCAATTACAGACTCGTAGGTGCTTGCACTTCTAGCCATTTTGAATTTCCCCCTGAATATAAGTTGTGGAGGAAATGATGTTGGCCTCAATTCCCTCTCAACATTTTAGGTGAATTCCGGCTTTCTTTAACAACGTAATACGCGAAGAACTGGTAAATATAAAACGCCTTGCCGGGAAAGAAGTTCCCCGACAAAGCGCATGAATTACTCGAACCTGATCTGACTCGGCTGTTGATCGTATCCCAAAATGATCGTGGCTTCCTTTATTTGAATTTCAAAAACCTCCAATGTCTCACGGAGACCCAAGAGAATTTCATCATACCCCGGAACCTTGGCCAAAAATAGCTCCTTCACCTCGTCTATGGAATACTTACTCTTCTCAACCATAGCATGGTGGGAACGAACATGAGGAATGCCTTCTGTCGGGATCGTTGTAAAAGCTACTTTATTATTTTTTCCAAACTCGACAACCTTCTGATTTCTCCGATCTGACGTGAAATAAATAATTCCCGGCCTGTTGGTGTCATAAGCAAAATTGACATTTCTGACATTGGGAATGTTGTCGACCGATGTTGCCAAAGCGATCCTGTTCGTCTCTTCCAAAATCTCGTAATACCCTTGCATGTTGCTCATATGATCAGCCTCCTCAATTGCTTTACGACATGATTCTATCACCGACCATTGACAGCTCTATGGCAACAATTCAGAATGAAAATAAAAAGGCTGATGCTATATGAAAATTGACCGACTAATTTCTATTATTATGGTTCTGCTTGAACGTAAAAGAATGAGCGCAAAGTCTCTTTCTGACATGTTTGAGGTTTCACTTAGAACCATCTATAGAGATATTGAGACCATCAACATGGCGGGTATACCTATCGTATCGGCTCCTGGCGTGAACGGCGGATTCCGTATCATGGACGAATATAAAGTGGATAAAAAAGTGTTCACACCTGCCGATATTACAACACTCCTGATGGGGCTTGGAAGCATTTCACCCATGCTGACCCGCGAACAGATGTTAGGTACACTTGCCAAAGTCAAAAGCCTCATGCCAACAGAGCAGGCTCACGAAATAGAACTGAAATCAAGTCAAATCATGATCGACCTCAAGCCTTGGATGGGCAATGTAAATTTGCAGGTGTTTTTAGAAATGATTAAAACTGCTCTTCAAAAACACTCTCTTCTATCCTTCCAATATTCCGACCGCAAAGGCCGAACGAGTATCCGCAGGATTGAACCATACAAGCTCGCTTTAAAGGAAAATCATTGGTATGTTCAAGGTTTTTGCCTTCATAAGCAGGACTTTCGTTTATTCAAATTATCCCGCATATCCCAGCTGGAAGTTCTGGATGAGACCTTTATACGTAGGGAATTACCTGAGTCGATCTCCGAATTTACCAGTATCATGTCTCAAAAGCAAAGACCCATCCAGTTGCTGATTCACGAATCCCTTAGAGATCGGATGCTGGATTATTGCAGCAGCGAACATATCACGCCCCATGGAGATAATCACTTCATGGTTCATTTTCCATTTATCGCTGATGATTTCGGCTACAATCTTCTACTCAGTTTCGGTGACCAATGCGAATGCCTGGAGCCGCCGGACGTAAGAGAAGAAATGATCCGTAGAATTGAAAGAATGTCCCAACGATATAAGCGGAGGCAAGAGCAATCCCGATAAATAGCATGATCCAATGACTGAACCGGTATTCATGCTGGGAAGCATACGTCCATACCTCCAGCTCTTCACCGGGCTCCTTCCAGACGAGCATGGAAAAGTGACCTTCCTCCTCATTGGCAACCATCCTAATACGATCAGCAGCCACTTAAGTTCAGCGTCAAAGAAAATCCCGATCATCTCAATTGGCTTCATGCGATGATCTCTTTGGTTTAACAACATAAAATTCAATTCCACTAGGAATCTTTCGTTCTTTTTTCATAACTCGCTATTTTTACACTAGAACCAACAATAGTGAATTAGAATAATGACATAATACTTGCTAGGACAGTAAGTAAACCTATAACAATGACAAATACATTGCTTATTTTCCCTCTGTATTTAGCTAGTACTGGTACTTTACGGATCGCATACATTGGTAATAGACATAAGATAGCAGCAACTAACGGACCGCTAAGGGAATCAATGATTCCAAGAATGCTTGGATTTGCATAAGCAACATACCAGCATGATAATACGACAAAAGCAAGGATCATTGTCTTAACTGTTTTTTCTTCTACATTTTTTCCGCGTGTTTTATTGAACTTGATAATCACGTCACGCATTACCTCATATGCTCCTATATAATGGCCAAGGAAGGACTTTGTTATGGCCATAAAAGCAATGATAGGAGCTGCAATAGTGATTAGAGGCGAATTAAGTCGATTAGCAAGATATGATAGAATTGACAAGTTCTGTTGTTTTGCCATTATAAGATCATTTGGAGTCAAACTCATGACACTGCTCCAAACAAAGAACATAACAACAGCGAATGTCATGATATAACAAACTTTTTGTATTTGAGCACATTTGGCATCAGAAGCTAATGTTCCATAGGTAGCTCTCTGTTTCGTAACAAATGACGAAATAATAGGAGAATGATTAAACGAGAATACGATGATTGGTAGTATCATCAATATCGTTCCAAAATATCCCGATCCTGTTGAAGCAGTAGAAACATTTGAAAAACTAAGCATTGACGTATTCCACTGTGGAATCAAAGATATTGCGATAAAAAGTAGAGAAACGATAAAAGGATATACTAGCATGCTCATTATTTTTACAGTAATATCTTGACCAAAATTTAGTATAGCTATAAGACCGAGTACTAATACAAGCGATAAAATAGCCCTTGGAGGCTCCGCCATGTGTAATTGATGCACGATAAAACTACTTGCCGTATTTGTAAGTGCAACCGAATACATCAGCACAATAGTATAAATTGAGCAGAAATATACTATGTTAAAAATTATACTTGCCTTATTTCCGAAATACTCTCTTATTGTACCTGTAATCCCATCATTTCCAGAATTGGAGGCGTTTATCATTTTAGCAAGCGCCCTATGTGAAAAATACATTACAGGAAATGCAAGTATGGTAATTAACAGTAATGATAATAAACCACCTGAACCTGCATTAATAGGTAAAAAGAGTACTCCTGCTCCAATTGCTGTTCCAAAAAGGCTCAATGCCCAGGTAGTATCCTGTTTATGCCACTTTTTGGGTTCTGGATATTTCTCATTTTCTACTGCAGTATCTTCAGCTTGAAATTCTATTTTTTTTGCAGTATTCCCATTCATATAATAATTCCTCCTTGTTAGTCATCAACCTGATGAATTTGTTAGCGTTTACAAAACATTTTAATTGTACAGTAGTATATTTTAGTGATAATGGCCCTTATTATAAAGACATTTTTAGGAGAACAATAGAGAATAGAATTGTTAACTATTTCGCAATATTCCCAATAACTATTTATTGTTTTAATTGGATCTCTCCAAAAATTTTACTTTTAATGGTAATCCCTGTAGGTGTGGCCGCAATTCCGCCTAAACCTGTCTCTCTTAATTCGCGAGGCATCTGTCTTCCAACTTTATACATCGCTTCAATAGCTTCGTCAGCATTGATGATATTGTCTACACCGGCTAATGCGATGTCCGCTGCTACTAAAGCATTTGCCGTTCCAATGGCGTTTCTCTTTACACAAGGAATTTCTACCAAACCAGCGACCGGATCACAAACTAAACCGAGTAAATTTTGTAATGCGGTTGAGAAAGCTTCAGAAGATTGCTGTGCCGTTCCTCCGGCAGCTTCTACCGCTGCTGCAGCCGCCATTGCTGAGGCACTGCCTACTTCAGCTTGACATCCTCCGTACGCTCCGGAAATACAAGCTTTATTTGCGACTATCATTCCAAATAAAGCTGAAGTGAATAGAAAATGGACCATATCTTCATGACTTAACTGCAATGTATCTTTAATACTAAATAGGACTCCCGGGATCGTCCCACTCGCACCTGCTGTTGGAGTTGCACAAATAACCCCTAATGAAGCATTTACTTCATTAACACCGATCGCATTTTGAACCCCTAACACCATCAAATCTCCAGAAAGAGTTTTTCCATTTTCTCGATATTTTTTTATTTTAACAGCATCACCTCCGGTTAAACCGGTCGGAGAAAATACCCCGTCACCCTCAATACTTTTATTTATGGAATTTTCCATAGTCGCTAAATTCTTTTCCATTTTATTCCGAATTTCTTCATAAGATTTTTTAGTTTGTTCGATCTCCTGTTCAATTGCTAATTCATAAATTGGCTTTTGCCTTTTATTAGCTGCATCTACAATTTCTTTTATGGTCATATACATATTTTCTCAACCCCTAATGTAACTAAAGAATAATGATATTAGCTATGCTGCTTAAACTTCCTAATTCCTTCTGAACATCATCAGGCAATAGCGAATCCAAAGCGAATGCATATAAATATTTTCCGTTTTCTTCTAAAATATGATAGTTGTTAATTTCCACATCATATTGTTTAAAGATCCTGCGTAAAACAAATTCAAAGTCAGCTCTTTCGGAAATCGCAATAATAACTGGCAATGGCCCCTGCAGATCTAAGCTAAATCCGTCAATTTCAACATGTTTGACTTCAATTAATCCTCCGCCGACCGAAATACCCATCGTTCTAATACTTCGACTTTCATTCTCTAAATATATATCTGCCGTATTTGGATAACCAGCAGGACTATCACCTGCTTTTTCAATAAAGGTAATGTCAATTCCTTTAGATTCTGCTATTTTAATAGCATCTGGCACTTTGCTGTCATCGGCAGCAAATCCTAATATCCCAGCAATAATTGCAAAGTCAGTTCCGTGTCCTTTATGGGTTTCAGCAAATGACTCATAATACCTTACCACGATTTTTTTTGGAAGACCCTGAAATAATTTGCTGGCAACTGTTCCAATAGCTAAAGCACCTGCAGTATGTGAACTTGAAGGACCTATCATTATCGGACCAATCACATCAAAACAACTTTTGTATTTAACAACCTTTTTTTCTTCAATAGATATTACATTCATGTTCATATAAGCCCCCCCATAATTTATTATTTCTCAACTTTCTCACCCCAAAAAAACCTTGTAATCACTTACCAGAGTCAAAGCTTCTTACGTTTTATTTGATAGTTCGTTTAGATTTCCAGTAACCATCTTGAAGGTTCTGGAATCCTGCCGGCATTTTCTTCTCGATATACTTTACCAGGAACGCCACTAGATACCTGGCGCCCTTGCCGGTGCCGCATGCCCATTCCGGCGCATGCGGCACCGGCAAGGGCGCCCATAGCCTTCATGTATACGTTTTCTTGTTGTTGATTAGAAAATTAGTCTTCCCCTTGATTGTTGTTATAATTTCTTAAATGCAAGTAAACCGTGTGCTTTGAGATCTTAAGCGCATTGGAAACGATAGCCACGGAATCGCGCATTTGAAAGACGCCGCGTTCTAAGAGCAGCCTGATAATTTCTTTATTCCGATTATGATGGGGGATCTCTTGGGAAGCGTCGACCTCGTGAATCGTCGTTTCTATGGTGTTCTTCAGCAAATCCTCCACTGAGTTAGCGAAATTCTCTTTCACATTGTTTTCAGGGGATAAGAGTTGATTCGGCGAAAAGGTGTTAAGAAAGTTTGATAGGGAACCGTCAAGATTCATGTTGATGCACAACAAGGCGATAATTTTATTATCCTTACCCCGAATAGCGATGGTGCTGGACTTCATTAGCTGGCCGTTCTTGCCGCGGGTGAAGTAGCTTTTGGATTGTTTAGCGCCTGAATTCTCAAGCTCCTTAAGCATACGCAAGGCCAAGTCGGTAATAGGAGCGCCTACCTTTCTTCCGGAGTGGTGACCGTTGGCGATTACGACTGCGGACTGATTATAATCGTGCAAGCTATGTAGAACGACTTCGCATTCCGATCCTAAGTAGTCCGCAATGCCATAAACCAGAGCTTCATAAGACTTTATAATCAGGTGATCCTCGTCTGTAAAAGATAAGTATGACATCGTATAAGGATTACCTCCCTCCTTGGATAATAACCTGAAAGTTGAGTTAATCAAATTTAGTTAACTCAATCAACTCGTCGTAATTGTATACAAAAAAGTTGATTCCTGCAAGAGGCTTCACAACACTGTCAATATCTTTTTATCCTGCAAAAAGCCTTGGGAACTCCTAGGCTTATAAATCCTTTAATGTAAAAAAAACAAGACATACAGCTCATGCTGTATGCCCTGTTCTCAGCCACTTGATGCGGCTGCTGTTACATGGATCTTTGCGGGTTTAGCGCGCATCTCTTATGATATCCTCCATTCTCTCTGTACAGATAAATTCTATTCTCGTCAATTAGCATAGCGCAGTAGAAAGATGTGTTACGGGAAAGCATGTTGGCGGACTTTTGATCACGCTTGCATCAGCCTTCAAACATTTTAGCAACCAAGGATCAGAAGGATGAAATAACCTAATAGGTAATTTCTTTTGCTTCCTCGCTGTAGTGGATGCCTGTTCATTCTTCACTCCGCCCGTTCAGCCACTTGAACCAATGGAGCAAATGACTGAACCGGTACTCATGCTGGGAAGCATACGTCCATACCTCCGGCTCTTCACCGGGCTCCTTCCAGACGAGCATGGAAAAGTGACCTTCCTCCTCATTCGCAACCGACAGCAGCGAAAGACGGTCATCCCCGAATCGGTAGGGAGCCGATTCTACCCAGTAATTCCGCATATCGCTGATCCAGCCGCGGAATTGCTCTGTACGTGCGATCCGTAGAACTTCATCAGGCAGGAGCAGATGCTCGTCGATCTCCTTCCAATCCCCCACATATCGGTACCGCGCTGCCAGCAGTGGACTGAGTGGCCGGGTTTTACCGGGGGCTAACGTAGGCATGCACTCGACGGGAACGACCGGACCGATGCTCTGGATTGCATAGGAGCGGGCCTCCACCTCACTCATTCCACAGGACATAGCCTCCGTGATAAATTCGTTCCGTCGTATACCAAACTGATGCCGATACTGTGACATTTCATCCTGCAACTCCAATACCATTCCTTGTAATGCATCTGTTCCGATCATTCTCAAGCACCTCTCATTCCAAAATATAGTCTTGCAGCTCCTGCTGCGCTCGATACTTAGCCCAATTGAACGCAGGCCACGCCGTTTCTTCCCTTGTCATGCTCATCAGACGCCCTTGCAGGTACTCATCCATCGTTCCGTGTTCCTTGCGGCTAAATTCAATCAGTAACGGAATGGCATCCGCTGATAACCCACTCAAATATTCCTTATCTATCACCGATGTCGTGCGATACCGCTCAAGATTATTTTCGGCAATACGTACATCAATCCCCACATAATTCACGACGACATAAGCCACCAGCGCGAGTACAATATAATATTTGGCTAGCGGCAGCTGGCGGATATGAATACGCACGGCTGCAATGAGCAACAGCAAGCCCAGAAAAATCATAAACGCGTGTACCAGATAGCGGGTGTACGTATAGCCGTATGCCTCTTCATACATGACCAGCCGGGTATATCCCGAATAGAGCATCACACCCGAGCAGCCAACGAGTATATAGAGCAGACCGCTGTTGATTTTTTGCAATATGCTTGAGCTGAATTCAGTCCACTTCAACACACTGATCATCAACACAAAATTGATACCTGTTACCATGACCAGCTCCCCGAATCCCCTTCTTGCATATTCTGCATACGAGGTTCCTGCGGGTAAAGCGCCTTCCCATGCACCAAACAAATACCCAAACTGCAGCACTACAAACACTACATACACCAGATTCATGACGATCAGCACGGTAGCCGTGATCACCGGATCAAACTTAATTGCTACCGGCTCGTAGTCAGGGATTCTTGGTCTGTCGATAATCACTGAAGAATGACCATCGTACTCAGTGGTTTGACCATTCGCACCCTCGTTCAGGCCGTGCCACGATTGAACTTCTCTCACTGTATCACGCGGGGCAGGGTGCACGAACCCCCACAAATAACAGAAGAAACAGAAGGTAAAAAAGCAAGTCCAGATCAGCCGCAGCATCCCGCTCCCAAAGGACCACGTGCCAATCCATGCAGGTATGCCGGATAACAGTTCCTCAAACATCCCGTCTGCCGAAGCCAGCAAGGATACAATGATGAACAGCAACGGCAAGGCGATGAGCAAACCAATCAGCACTTTGCCCAATACACGCTTACGCTCATCCTTCACATTCCGAAAGGCTGCCCTCTTGAACATGCGAAATGGAGTCGCGATATGGCGCATATTTTGGTAAAACCAATGGCTTAACGCCTGACCGATCATGCCGGGTTCCGACCAGTCATGCCTCTTCTCTCCGAACAGCAGCACCATATGTACGCTAATCAGAGCGGGTATAGCCAGCGCATTTAACACATATAGAACCGGGTTATTGAACAGTGCATACGTCAATGCCAGCATGATAATGGTGACAGACAACAGACGCCCTATCCATGAACCGGGCTGGATGCGATCTCGATTGAAGACACACATATAGGCGTAAAACACAATGACAAAAACAGGCATAGACACGCCCAGCCCATGTCCGTAAAACAGATATTGATGAACCAGCGCGAGCACAATCGCGCCAGCAAAGGCAGACAAAAACGACGCTTCCGGCAGAGCTGTTCCACTCATCTTGTCATCCATGGTAAATACCTCCACAAATATGCTTTATAACCCTTATTGTAGATGATAAAATAAGAAGATAAAGAGAAAATAATTGAAACAAAATTTCCTATTTTATATAAGCGGCTGCGCTTTAATCATGTATAGAAGAAACGGAGCGACTATGAATGAAACTTCATGCCCAATTTTTGCAGCTTCACTCCCACACCGCTGACGACAAAGACGAGGATCATACCGTAGAGACTACGCTGGATGAGCTGGCGGCTATTTTTGACTGCACCCACCGCAATGCCTTGATGATCGTTCAGAAAATGGAGCAGCATGACTGGATTCAATGGACTCCCCGCCGCGGCCGGGGCCGTCGCTCCAGCCTGCGCTTTCTGATTCAGCCGGAAGACATTGCTGTACAGTCCATGATGCAGGCCATTGACCGCCATGACATCAAGCGTGCGCTGGATGAAATCCGGGCTCATTCGCGCTCCTCCACGATGCAGGAGCATTTGCAGGGCTGGCTGCTGAATTACTTCGGCCATCACGCAGAGGTCCGCAGCGATCAGCAGCAGATCGACACGCTGCGTCTGCCTATTCGCCAGCAGCTCTATACGCTGGACCCGCTGTATTTGAACTGGCTTGCCGAGTCCTTCGTATCTAGCCACGTCTTTGATGGGCTGGCCCGGCGGGCGAACGAAAGCGGCGAGATTTTGCCGGGGCTGGCGCACGCTTGGGAGGTCGATGCCACCCGAACGCAGTGGACCTTTTTCCTGCGCAAGGAAGTGCTGTTCCATAACGGCAAAATATTAACCGCCGATGACGTTGTCTATACCTTCGAGCGGCTGCGTCGCGCACCGGGAAGGAGACTGTACCATTTTATCGTCCGGCAAATTCGGCACGTGCAGGCACTAAGTCCAACCATGGTACGCTTCGAGCTGAAAGAGCCGAACGAGCTGTTTCTATCCTTCCTGTGTACCAGCCGCGCAGCAATTGTGCCGCGTGAGCTGAATCAGGCGGGTGAAGCCGCCTTTGGCATTCGCCCTGTCGGTACAGGGGCGTTCAAGGTCACAGAAATGAATGAAAGCCTCTGTACACTAGAGGCTTTTGCACCTTATTTTCAAGGCAGGGCCCATCTGGATCGGGTAGAGATTGTACAGCTCCCGTGGGCGACCAAGCTGGAATCGTCGGATACGGAGGATAACGCTTCTTCTTTTCACATCATCCATAATCCGATATCCGCGGGAGGTACAGATGCCGCATGGAGCCAAATTCACTCGGCGGCTTCGGTATGCAAGTTTATTACATGCAACACTTACAAGGATGGGCCGCTGCGCAACCCGGACGTGCGCGCCCGGATCGTAGCATGCCTGGAGCAGCGTAATCTTCCTCCCGAAGAGGTGGGGGCGTCCGACAATTTATATGAACCACTGGCGGCGCTGCAAATTGCCACCATTCCAGAGTATAGACCGGATGCAGACCGGGTCGCGGCTCAGCTCGAAGCCTGGGGGTATACCTGTAATATCGTAGCCGCATCCATGAATGAGTTCAAAAGCTCATCGATTCGCATGGAGTCGGATTTGATCATTTTCTCTCTATTTCGTGACCGTGATGAGCAACTGCGCCTGTTTGATCTGTATCTCAATGTATCTGGACATGTGGAGCCGCATAGCCGCGTGGATATCGAAAGACTGCTGCGTGAAATTACACGCGAATCCGATCATACCGTCAGAGCGCGTCAATTTGAAGAGATTGAAACACGGCTCATTCAGGAGCACCAGCTGCATATTTTATATGAAAAGCCCGTTCAGACAGCCTATCTCCCCTCTGTGCGTGGCGTATCCTTTAATAGTCAGGGCTGGGTGGATCTGCGTCATGTCTGGTTTCCACCCGCTTTATCTCCATCATCCACCCTTTCATAGACAAACAGTTCATCCGAGTGTAATGAGACAAACCAAAAAAGGTATCCTCTTTTTTACAAGAGAATACCTTTTTTGGTTACCACCAATCCAGACCTTTTCAAGCAGATGTATCGATGGATGAATATGTCCATCCCCCCATCCCGTGACTGCGAGCGTCGCAAGGATCTTCGAAAGGAGGAGCAACGAGTGAAAAATTTATGAAGATAAAAGCATTAAATGCGAGCAGAGTAAAAACGATCTTTTTTATCATGGATGTATTCTACCTCTCCAAGTAAGTTTTTATATTCCTCTTTGTCCTCAGAAGAGGCAGTATGCCGATACTTTTCGAATAATCCTACACATCTGATGGTGACAGGATTACCATTCAGCATTACGGAATAAGAAAGGCTCTCCAGCAAGAATTTCATACCTTTGGTATAGCGATCTTTATTGAGATCATAACAAGCCATCTCTGCCAAAAATCGTGCATAGAGATCTGCTGACATTTGCTCTGTATAGGTGCCTACCTTGGTATGCTGATCTGCTAATGCCTCAATTTGTTTTTCAAAACGCTGCAGTACATGATCGACATTAAAATCATAACGGTTGGCCGCCACCAGAATTTTATGCAACCCTACCAGAATTTCGCCTTCGTTTTTCTCCAGATAGTCTACATATAGTGGAATCACGTCCAGGCTGCCGGACATCAACTGATAGAGATACCCGTTGGCCTCAGCCCAGTTGCTACAGAGGGCCTTCAAACGGCGCGCTTCTTCTGTGTCCTCTTTTACCCAGCTCAAATCAGAATACAGGGATACATATTCCAGTGCCTTCTGATAGTCCCCGCGTTCATCCCACACCCCGGCGCGCATCACATAAGAATATACAATGTACATAAACAAAGGACCCTTGGGTTCCTTGCCACGCTCTGATCTTCTGGTATTTCCGTATTTTTGCTCGTATTGCACCTTGGCTTTTTGGCCCATTTTTTCAGCTAACCATTCTACTTTATCCCAACGTCGCAAGGAAGCATAGGTATTAGCCAAATCTTTTAAGGCCTCCAGCTGGTCTGCTTCACCCAGTCGATCCACAAAGCTCTCAAAGTGTGTAGCCGCCCATAAATTTTCATCCTGATCATCACCAATGGCAATCGTAAATAACCGATACTGGCAAAGAGCCAGACGTTCGGAATGCTGGTATTTCTCACTATCCGAGACATTCTTATAGATAATGGCCGCAGCCTCATGCTTGCCTTTTCCGAATAGCTCTTCTGCCGTCTCAAATAAAGCCGGGGCGTAAATGAGATAGTCCATCATAAACTCCACGACCTGCTTAATGCAATCCAGTTTGTCCAACTCTGCACAGCGGTGCAAAAATGGCCGAACCCGTCGCCAATTTGGTGCTGTATTCCGTATAAACTCATCAATGTATAACTCATAGAGGCTTCCTTCTTCAAGCCCCATGCCTGCCCCAATCCGATCCAACAGGAGCATCGCGATCGGCCGATTGCCGTTAATAATGGCACTGATCGTTCCTGCATTAATACCTGTGTTCTCCCCAAACTTGCTAATCGTAATTCCTTCTCGTCTAATATACTGTTCCAGCTCTGCGCGAATTGTGGTTGTTTCCTTCAAATCAGGCACCCCCAGGGATTACTTGCATGATTTCAATACAAAAAAAGAGAATTCCCGTTAACATTCCCTTAATTATACAAAATAAAGCCCACTTCGCCAACTGCCTGGGTGAATTTATTTCAAAAATTTCAATAATTCTCCGAATTACCGTATACTACAGGGAGGTAAGCTGAATGGCTACACTCAATCGGTATGCAGGAAAGGATACAAAAAAATGGACAATTCCCCTACAACAGAACAACAAATTGCACAATGGATGGTCGCGCAGATCCGTGAAGTGGGCACCCTGAAACAGGAAGATGCGATTGCATATGTACGCTCTACGTATGGAGAGCAGTATGTGTTTATAAGCGAGCACGGTCATGTATCTCTGGAAAAAGAAATCAAAAAAGCATTTCGCAAGCTTCATGGCGGCAGAATAGCCTGGGATCGTGATGGATTCCTCTGGGCCTGGACTTAACAAGCAAAGGCATCTGCCCCTGGGCAGGTGTTTTTCTAAATTCATGCATATAGCTTGTGGAGCTGGCTGATTTGTTCCTTCACAAACTGTCGGAGTGCCGTAGGCTCCATAATTTCACCCCGGCCGATCCAATCCATAGCATCTCGACAGGCCGCTTCATAGCTGTACATATTGACCGTCAGATGCAAATGGCTTCCTTCCTGCACGGACTGGATGATTTCCAGCCTGTTCGCTATAATTCCAGCTTGCGTCTTATTCGTTCGGATCACTACGGGATAGTACTCTTCCTTTTTGCAAAGCTGCTTAAACCTGGTTTCTTGCATCATCCAATGCTGCTCCAGCGAAAAATCCACAGGAACCTCGAAGACCTCCGCAGACGGCTGAACCTCCGTGATACGCTCGCACTTGAAGGTCCGAATCTCCTGCCCGATCTCACAGAAGGCAATGAGATACCAGTCACCCTTTTTCACCACAAGTCCATAGGGATGTACATGGCGAGAAGAACAGACTCCATCGGCTTTCCGATATTGAATGGTTATTTTTTTAGACCCCCACACCGCAGCTCTCACGCTCTCCAGACAGGGAATGGCTACACGTTCCGTCCACCAGGGCGTATCATCAAAATAAAACCGTGCTTTGGCTTTCCGAATATCCGATTGATAAGGGTCTGGCATGGTCTGTTCCAGCTTGAGCAGCGCATTTTTTAATTTTAAGCCCGATTCGGTGGGCCCGCCCGTATATATGCCCATGCCTGTTAAATAAAGCTGAATCACATCTCCTCCGTTCAACTGTTTAAGGTTGGCTGTATAGCCCTCCATCAAATAAATTCCACCCTTCGGGCCGGATGCGGTAACAATCGGAACCCCGGCTTCAGCCAAAAGGTCGATATCCCTGTAAATCGAGCGTACCGAGGTTTCCAGTGCCAACGCCAATTCCTTGGCCTTCATTCTCCCTCTAGATTCGATACATAATAAAATCGCGATTAAACGATGCAGTCTCACAATCATACCTCCACAGTAGATGGTTACCCAAGTTGAAAAGTCGATGCAAAGATTGTTGACACCCTGTTGGCAATAATAGGTGTGTATCATAGAAGTAAAGGGGTGTAATGGATGATGAATATTGGAATTTTGGGGACGGGATTCGGCGCGTATCATGCGACGCTTTTAAACAACCATCCCAAGGTGAACAGAATCGTTGTATTCGGAAGGAACGAAACCAAGCTGCAAAAGCTGAGAGAGGACCTGAACGTTGAAGTCACACAAAATATAGAGGATATTCTGCTGGATTCAGACATGGATGTCGTCGATCTATGCCTACCCTCTCATCTGCATAGGTCATATGCCATGGATGCGCTAAAGCACGGAAAGCATGTGTTTTGTGAAACGCCGGTTTGCTTTGATCTTGAAGACGCTCTTCTTATGCAACAAGCTGAAAAGCAATATGGTAAAAAGATTCTGGTCAACCAGTTCATTAAGTTTGATCCTGCCTATACCTATCTGTACGAGGCTCACCGTCAGCAAAAGTACGGGAAGCTTGTTTCTTTGTCCTTGAAAAGGGAAACGCCTCCCCTGTGGGGAGATCTTGGACCAAGCTCCATCCCTGCTCAGTTCATGATTCATGAACTGGATTTACTCGCATGGCTGCTGGGCCCCTGTGACCCATGCACAGTCTGGGGTACAGAGGTTGCCCATCCTGAACAGGCACAGGTGCGGGCTTATTTTCAGCATCAGAATACGTTCACAGAAGTCATCGCCTCTTCCCATATGCCGACAAGCTATCCATTCACGGTAGCCTATGAAGCTTATTTTGAAAAGGCCAAACTGATATACCACGAAAGCGACAAAAATGATCTTGTACCTACCGCATTATATGAGTATACCGCATCAGGGCAGCAAAAAATCAACCTCGAATCCGCCAATCCGTACGAAAAAAGTCTGGATCATGCCCTTGCATGCTTTGACGGACTTTCGGAATGCCTGATTCCACTGGAACAAGCCATCCAATCGCTGGAAATAGCTATTAAGATTAAACATAGACTGGAGAAATATTAGCGTTAACGCGATGTCTCCGGCAGTTATGGCGGCCAACCTCCCTTACAGGGAGGTTGCGTCCGCAGGCAAGGAAACCTCGTCCACATAGTTCGTTGCCATAATCCTGGCTACCCCGGCCGGGTCGGTGGTCTGGCCCAACGCCCACATCATTTTTGTTACAAGTGCTTCCGTTGTCATGTCATACCCCGGAATCACACCCTTTTCCAGTACCTTCTGGCCTACCTCGTAAATCGTCAGATCCCCGCCCTCATAGGGGCATTGGGTGGTTACGACAATACTCATACCGTCCTTCATCAATTCCTCGATTTTGCTGATCAGGCTTCTTTCCTTGAAAGGCACACCGCCCATACCAAAGCCCTCTATGACGATGCCTTTATAGCCCAAGCTTCGAATGGCATCAAAAATCGCCGGATTCGTCCCCGGAATCAGCCTCAGCAAAAATACCTCCGATGCATACCCGTCATTATACGGGTGGCGAACGGTACCGCGATCTGCAAATACGCCCTCCGTATAGACCACCTTGCCGTTCTCCACCAGGCCGATGTATGGATAGTTGATACTCTCAAAAGCGTTATAGCTGCGGGTTCTGATTTTGGAGCTGCGGCTGCCGTTGATAATTTTGCCGTTAAATACAACAAAAACCCCTGCCACCTCGCCACATGCGGTCAGGAATGAGTCAATTACATTCTTTTTGGAATCACTGTGTTCGGCCAAAATGGACACCTGTGAGCCTGTCACAACGACGGGCTTGTCTACAGTTCCCAGCATGAAGCTCAAGGCCGAAGCCGTATAGGCCATCGTATCCGTACCATGTGCAATGACGATGCCATCGTATTGATTGAGAGAACGGTGTACCATCCGGGCGATGGAAGCCCAATCCTCCGGTTGTGTATTGGTGCTATCAATGCTCATCAGATTGTGGGCATCAATATCGCAAATTTCCTTGAGCTCCGGAATTTCCGCTAAAATATTCTCAGCCGATTGGGTCGGAGTCAGGCCGTTTTCCTGATAGGAGGAAGAAATCGTCCCGCCTGTGTTGATAAACAAAACCTTTTTCATGTGCCAATGTTCCTTCCCGATTACATCTTCACTTTATTGTTCTTAGAATTTATCATGAATAAGTGTGATAATCTACATTGCTATAGAAAAGATTTAATGAAGGATGGTGCATTCATGAAGCTGGAGCAGCTAGCAACCGTTATCCCACTGCTGGAGCATATCGAATACGGTAACACCTCTCAAACCCTGCATCCTGGCTCCGACAGCCATCTCCTGATTGTTGCGCTGCACGGACATGTCACTCTCTCAGCTCAAGACCAAGAGCCGATTATTTTCACGCAGGGCTTTGCCTTTCATAATCAATATGGCGCTTGCAGCATTCAGGTCCCCAAAACCCGGGAAGCCGAATATGTCGTGATTACGTACCGTGTTCTGCAAGGCGAATCCACGGATTGGACGCTGCATGGTCCCTTGCGTACCTTGAGTGAATATAAAATCAAATATATGCTGGACGAGTGAGCGAAGGACATTACACGGTGTTGTTCAAAAAAGCCACTGGCGTGACCATGACCCAGTATTTGCGTCATCTCCGTATCCAAAAAGCGAAGCAAATGTTCCAGCAGACCCGACTTCCAGCCAAGGAAGTAGCCCAACGGGTCGGATTTACGGATTATTTTCATTTTAGCCGTATTTTTAAAAAAGAAGTCGGCTGCTCCCCCACCCAGTTTCAAAGAATCTAATAATATAACATGTGACGTCTACAAATCAGACATGGTATAAAAGAGAGGTTGCCGCCTGCGTGATATCGGCCCGGCTCTGGTGGATACGCACAGCCGTTTTCATTTTATCGTATACGAGGTTCGCTTACCGCGGACGTTGGTTGGACTGCTGGCAGGCATGGGACTAGCTGTGGCAGGAGCTATTCTGCAAAGTCTGCTCCGCAATCCGCTGGCCAGCCCTGACGTGATCGGCATTTCCAAAGGAGCTGGATTTGCAGCGGCGGCTGTGGATTTTCCTGTTCCCCCAGTCTCCAGCCTATACCCTGCCCTTGGCGGCGTTTGGCGGGGCCGTGGGAACATTCCTGATTCTGCTGCTGCTCAGCCGCAGACTTACGCTGGCTCCAGCAGCTCTAGCCCTGGTCGGGGTCGCTATGGGGGCCATTCTTATGGCAGCCACGCAGTATCTTATCGTAACGCATCCGACCAATGTGAACACGGCTTTGCTCTGGATGTCAGGCAGCCTGTGGGGTCGGAGCTGGCGGGAGGTCATCTCGCTGCTGCCCTGGATCATCGTCTTGCTGCCCTTGGTCTGGGCCAGCTACCAAAAGCTGAATATTTACCAGCTTGGCGATGAAACCATCGCTTCCCTCGGGGTACAATATGACTCGCCAGCGCCTGCTGCTCCTATTGCTTGCCGTTACACTGGCGGGAATTTCAGTCTCGGCGGTCGGCGCCATCGGCTTCATCGGACTGATGGCACCCCACATGGCTCGAAGACTTGTCGGCAGCCACAATCAGTGGCTGATTCCGCTGGCTGCCCTGCTGGGAGCGAACCTGATGCTGCTGGGCGACATTTTGGGCAGAATGCTCATTGTTCCACGTGAAATACCCGTCGGGATCATGACGGCACTTGTGGGCGCTCCTTATTTTGTGTATTTACTGCGGAGGGAACGCAGCAGAAGATCATTCTAATCCCCCGATACCCAAGGGAAAAAGCCCCTTCATCGTATCTGGGGATACATCTAGGTACATCCGGCAGCAGTCTGATGTATCTAGATGTAGCACGCCAAAAAGCACGTCAGACCATCACAGGTATTCCTTCCTCCTGCGATGGGTCTGGCGTGCTCTTTACTCTAAGGACAACGACTTTACGGTGTTTCGCCTTCATATGAGACCGGGCCGGGTAATCCTGTCTACCCCATTCCACGTCATTTTATGGAGCTACCGGTTGCTCCTGTAACGTTCTTTGCCCCAACGCTTTGCCCAGGAATTGCCGTGTCCGCTCTTCCTTCGGATTGGTGAAAAATTGCTCCACAGGGCCCTGCTCCACGATGACGCCATCCTCCATCAGCACGACCCGATCCGCTACATCCCTCGCAAAACCAAGCTCATGCGTCACAACAAGCATCGTATTGCCTTCACTTGCCACTTTTTGAATGACTGACAGCACTTCATCCACCAGCTCAGGATCGAGTGAGGAAGTCGGTTCGTCGAACAACAGCACCTGCGGATTCAGCGCCAAAGCCCGGGCTATGGCAACCCGCTGCTGCTGTCCACCCGAAAGCTGGGCAGGATAATAGTTCATGCGATCCTTTAACCCGACCTTTTCCAAAATCCCTTCACTGATCTCCCTCGCCTGCTTGCGATCCAGCTTTTTTACACTGGTCAGACCGATCATCACATTGTGGAGTGCATTCAAATTTTTAAACAGCTGATATTGCTGGAATACCATCGCTGTTGCCATACGCAGTTCGAGGATATCCTTTTTTCCCGCCTTGGTCGCATCTACCTTTACACCGTCAATTTCAATGATACCGCTGGTCGGCTGCTCCAGAAAATTAATGCTGCGCAGCAGCGTGGACTTTCCCGATCCGCTCGGGCCCAGGATGACTACAACTTCTCCCTTGCCTACAGTTAGGTCTATGCCCTTCAACACGTGATGCTGTCCAAAATGCTTATGGATTTGATGAAGTTGAATCATACACTTACTCACTTCTTTCGTAAATTCGAATACGCTTCTCCAACACGACAAGCCCGCGTTCAATAATGATGCACACCAGCCAGTAGATCAGAGACACCGCAACATACACCTCAAAAAAAGCCAGCGCCCGCGCGCCCATAATTTTAGCCTGTCCCATCATATCGACAACACCGATCATAAAAATAAAAGACGTATCCTTCACCGTACTGATCAGCGTGTTCCCCAGATTGGGCAAAGCCACCGTCAACGCCTGTGGCAGTACAATTTTGAGCATAATCTGTGTCTGACTCATCCCGATGGAATTGGCAGCCTCAAATTGTCCCCGGTCGACTGAATTAATCGCCGCCCGGAACGTCTCCGACAGATACCCCCCAAGGTTCAACGAAAATGACAACAGTGCGAAAATCTCGGGTGGAATCACGTAGATATTTAATTGCTGCAGGAAACCATATTCGCTCTGAAAAAAATATAAAAACTTGGGTATTCCATAATATACGAGAAATAACTGCACAATCAGCGGCGTTCCCCGAATGTACGAGACATACAGCGTAGACAATTGCGCCAAAACAGGCACCTTGTATATCCGGATTAAGGCCGTCGCCAATCCGATGATCGAACCCAGCAGCATGGATAATAGCGCAATCCATAGCGTAACAGGTAGATACTCCACGATCCGGGGAAGGCTTTTCAGCATATAATCAAGGTCAAACAGCTTTTCCATAGGAACCTCACTTTACCCATTGCATTGTTGTTACTGAGGGATATATTCCCCACCTGTCCATTGTTCAGACAGTTTTTTCAGCGTTCCGTCCGCTTTCAGTTCTTTAATAATGGGGTCAATTTTCGCTTTCAGTTCTTCGCCCTGCTTATCCTTATTGAACACCAGATTGATATCATCCGTTTTCACAGGATCACCTATCGCTTCGACCTGCAAGCCTTCCTTCTTGATCGTAGCAGCCGTCATGACTGGATCATTGACATAAGCGTCTACCCGGCCATTTTGCACGTCCTGAAGGTTGTCAGACGAAGTGCCTGTGTCATTGTATTTCAAAATAATTTTATTTCCGTTCTTTGCATTGTACTGTTCCAGTAATTGAGTGTAGGAATCCCCTACGGAAGCAGCTACCTTCTTGCCTTCCAAATCCTTGAGAGAGTGTATATCCGTTCTGCCTTTTTTCACAACAATGACGGATTGAGCCTGGAAGTAAGATTCATCAGAGAACAAGTATTTTTGCTCACGCTCGGGATTCTTGGCGATTTCATCCGCTACGACCTGAATTTTGTTCGCTTCCAGCGCCAGGAAAATTCCGTCCCAGCCCGAAGGAACAAACTCAAACTTGTAGCCGTCCAGCTTCTTGTCAATTTCCTTGATGACATCCACATCGTATCCGGTCAGTTCATTTTTATCATTCGTAAAAGCAAACGGCGGGTAGTCATTTTGTGTGCCGACATAAATCACCTTATCCCCTGACGCCGCTTCCTTTGAGGAGCATCCACTCAAGGCACCCGTTAATAACACAAGAGATAGGCCAATCGCTGCAACGAAAGCAGATTTTTTCATATGTAATACCCCTTTTTATCCCAAGTAATTTACTATGATTTTATATTATAGCGGGTTATTCAAATAATACAACAGATAAATTTGATTTCAATTGCTTATCCATATGCTGCACAAAAAAAGGACCCTTGCGGGTCAACTGTCATTCATGAAGTGGAAGACGATCTGCTGGATGTTCCGGCAAAATAGATGAGATCAACCGTTGCACAGCCGGATGGGCGGATTCAAAAATCCGATCCTTGTCATCACAGCGCTCGATCAATTTCCCCTGCTCCATCACGGCGATGCCATCACAGACGGCGGAAGCTGCCCGAATATCATGCGTGATGAACAGATATGACAACCCGAACGAGGATTTCAGCTCTCCTAGCAGGGATAAAATATGCATCTGGTGAACCATATCCAGGCTGCTGACGGACTCATCCAGCACGATGAGCTTGGGCTTGAGGGCAATGGCTCGGGCAATGTTGATCCGCTGCAATTGTCCGCCGCTAAACTGATGCGGAAGTTTATTCCGATCCTCCGGCTTGAGACCGACCCGCTCCAGCAGGTTCTCCACCGTTCTCTTTTGCTCCTGTACCGATAGCCGTTCGTAATTGTCCAGCGGCTCCCCGATAATCTGCCCGGCGGTCATCCGGGGATTTACAGCGGAATAGCAGTCCTGAAATACGACCTGCATATCCCGTCGCAGCTCCCTGCGGACCTGTGTGCTTCCATTATAAATGTCCTGTCCCTGAAACAGCACCTGGCCCTCCTGCGGCTTCTCCAGCCCCAGAATGACCTTGCCCAGCGTGCTTTTACCCGCTCCGCTGGTTCCAAGCAAGCCCAGGCAAAATCCGCTCTCTATCGTAAGCGAAACGCCGGACAGCACGGGGGGACGTAGTTCGGAGCGGCCCAGCCATTTGCGCCTTCCATAGCTATGAGTTACTTCCTTCACTTGCAGCACGCGCATTCGCTCCCCTATTGAATGTGTAACCGTCCACAGGCGACTAACCGCCTACCTGGTTCATGTCCCGCAGGGACAACTTGGGCCTGGCATGCAGCAGTATTTTCGTATATTCATGCTGCGGCTGATTGAACAGCCGATGAACCTCCGCCTGCTCGACAATACGTCCCTGCTGCATGACAGCTACTTCATCTGCCATTTGGGAAATCACTCCCAGATCGTGCGAGATCAGCAAAATGGAGGTGCCGTATTCTGTGCGCAAGCGGTCCAGCTCTCTCAGCACCTGTAGCTGATTCACGACATCGAGCGCTGTTGTCGGTTCATCCGCGATCACCACCGCAGGACGCAGGCACATGGAAATGGCAATCATGACGCGTTGTAGCATCCCCCCGCTGAGCTGAAAGGGATACCGCTTCAACAGCTTGGCCGGTTCGGGCAAATTCATCTTTTCCAAAGCTGTTATAGCAAGATTACGGGCCTGTCGTGTGGTCAATTGGGTATGAGTGCGGATGGTTTCCATAAACTGAGCCCCGATCGTATACACGGGCGTAAAAGCATTCATCGGATTTTGCATAATCAACGCGATGTCCTTGCCAAGAATACGCCGCATCTCCTCGGCCGCCATTCCGTTCAGCTCACGCCCATTCAGACGGACACTGCCTTTTACGTCCATCGTCTGGCGATCCAGCAACTGGAGCAGGGCGTTACAGGTCACCGTTTTGCCGCTTCCACTTTCGCCAACAAGACCCAGTACCTGCCCTTTTTTCAGTTCAAAATCAATTGGCTCCAGCAGAGGCACTGTCCCTGTACCCGTTTGGAGCTTCACCTGCAAGCCGCGGACCTCCAGCACCTTCGACTTCGCCCCGTCATCCATCGTTGTTCTCACTCCTGTTTTACTGACGTTTGGAAATTCCGTACCGGTCTGACAGCGCCTCTCCCAATATATTGAAGGCCATGACCACTACCAGAATCATGACGCCCGGATAGATCATTAATTCCGGATGACTGCGGATGTAGCCTGTTCCCTCATGAATCATCGCTCCCCACTCGGGAGTCGGTGGCTGGATACCCAGACCGAGGAAAGACAACGCGGAAATATCCATGATCGCCCAGCCCATCTCCAGCGTACCCATAACCACAATCGGACGCAGCACATTGGGAATGATATGCCTCCGGATAATGGCTCCTGAGGAGGAGCCGCTAATCCTTGCGGCCGCTATAAAATTCCGCTCTTTCAGACTAACGACCATATTGCGGCACATTCGGGCATAATACACCCACTGCACCATCATCAAGGCAAGCAGCACCTGCATCAGACCCGGCCCAAAAATACCGACAATACCCAGTACGAGCACCAGATTCGGGAACGCCATAATCCCTTCGCAAAACCGCATTAGCACACTATCGACCCAGCCGCCCACATAACCTGCAACCGATCCAATCACGACACCAATGCCAAGCGAGGACAGGAAAATCAATGTCGCAAAGCCGAGCGAAATACGCGCTCCATACAGCAGCCGGGACAGATTGTCCCGACCCAAATGATCAGTTCCCAGCCAGTATTCCTTCGAAGGTCCTTCCAGCTTGTGCAATAAATTGACTTTAACCGGATCATGGGGGGCCAGCCACGGGGCTATCGCCATAATGATGAAAAGAGCCGCCAGCACGACAGAGCAGGCCACGATTACTTTTTGACCCTTGAACATTGTACGCAACCTTATCATCACCGCTCTGCTCGTCCCTTCGCTGAAATTCGGGGGTCCATATACAAATGCACCAGATCAACGAGCAAATTGCATACGATGAACAGGCATGCCGCCAAAAACACATAGCATTGTATGACGGGAATATCCCGGTTAAAAATCGCTTCCACAAAATATCGGCCAAAACCGGGCCATGAAAACACCTGCTCCACAATAATCGTTCCGGTCAGCAGCTTGCCCAGATTCATGCCCATACCCGTAATCAGCGGAGCAATGGCAATTTTGAGCACATGCTTGAGCATAATTATACGTTCACGAATCCCTCTGGTTCTGGCATACTGCACATACGTTTCCTGAAGCTGCTCCAATACACTGGAGCGCAGCAGGCGCGTATATAGAGCAATCAGAACGAACGACAGGGTCAACGTGGGGAGCACCAAATGCTGCCATGTTCCCCGCCCCTCTACAGGCAGCAAGTCCAACCGGACAGAGAAAAAGAAAATCAACAGATATCCCAGCCAGAACTGTGGAATAGACGCTCCAACATATGAAACCCCTCGACTAAGCATGTCGATCCAGCCATTTTTACGTATCGCCGCCAGTACGCCCAGCGGAATACTCACCACAATGGATAGCAGCATGCTGCTCAAGGCCAGCTCGGCAGTGGCCGGCAGCCGAACCTTCACCTCATCCCACACCGGCTTGTTTGTCAGGTACGAAGTACCAAAATCCAGCCGGCTGATTCTTTGCAGCGTCTGCATATACTGTGTCAGCAAAGGCTGATCCAGCCCGAATTCATGCCGCTTCTGCTCCAGAATTTCCGGAGTCGGATAGATGTGAGCTGCTGTCAAATAGGCCTCGGCCGGATCAACCGGTGAAATATGAATGAGTGCAAAGGTAACGAGAGTGGCAAAGAGAACAATAGGAATGACCGCTATCATTCGTTTCCCAATATAGCTGATCACAAGTTGTCCTCCTCTTCTGTAAACGAACGTTACCCTTTCATTTCAACTACTTTCCGATTTCAATTCCATCAAATGGATTTTCATCCCGGTTGGCCGGGAATACAAAATTCGTAATTTTTTTCTGGTATACGGCAGTTTTCTTAATATATGAAATAGGCACAATGGCAGATTGCTCCTGAAGCGTCTTCAGAATCGAAGCATACAGCTCTTGACGCTTGGTTTCATCTGTCGATGAGAGTGCTTCGTGTACTTGCTGATCCAGATTCTTCTTCATTGGAAGGGCGCTTAGCACCTCGGAAATCCCGAAGCTCTTCTTGGCAATGACGTTAATAAAAGAATGAGGATCATAAGGCGCACCATAGTTGTACCAGAAGTACAGATCAAACTGGTTGGATCTAAGGCGCTTGATTTGAACCGTCAGCTCCAGCCCGGTCAGGTTCACTTTAACACCCAACTCTCCCCATTCCGCCTGAATGGTTTCAGCCATCGCCTTTTGGATCGGATCGGTTTTATCAAAAATCAGCTCAAAATCGAGTTGCTGTCCATCCTTCTCCCGCACCGTACCGCCAGCTGGCAGCTTCCAGCCGGCCTCATCCAGCAGCGCTTTGGATTTTTCCACATCATAGCCCACGGGCTGTAAGTCCACATTCGTATACGGATAGTTTTTGGACAAAACGGTATCCGCTTTTTCCTCCAGCCCTGAGGTCACACCTTCCACCATCGCCTGCTTGTTAAAGCCATGCTGGAGGGCCAAGCGTACGCGGAGGTCTGACAGCTTGGGATTGGACGAATTGAGCAGCAGGCTTCTTGTGCCGACAGGATCGGACAGCTTGGTAACATACTTATCTGTGTCGCGAAGCTGCTTGAAGGCATCCAGACTAATGACACCTTCTCCGTAAATCAGATCCAAATCGCCTTTCTCAAAGGCCATTACACGCGTTTCGCTATCGGGAATGATTTTTACGATAATTTTATCCACCTTCGGTGCAGTTCCCCAATAATTTGGATTGCGCTTAAAGGTTGCATATTCATCCTGCTTGTATTCATCCAGCATCCAAGGTCCTGTACCTACAGGTTTCTTGATGCCTTTGGAGGTGTCCCCATCATCCGGGAACCCGGCCTCACCCAAAAAGCGGAACGGACGAACGACGGACAAATCCTGAAGCACCGGGTAGTACGGCTCCTTGAGCGTCAATCGGAAGGTGCTGTCATCCACGACCTCCGTTTTGTCGAGAACACCTACCACACCAAGCCAGCTGTGCGTCTTATCATTTTTCATGATTGCGTCAAAGTTCTTTTTGACAATAGCTGCGTTGAACGGTGTTCCATCTGAAAATTTCACACCTTTGCGAAGCTTGAACGTATATGTTTTGCCGTCCTTGGATATCGTCCAGGATTCAGCCAAAGCAGGCTCCAGCTTGCCTCCTTGCTTGTAGCTGACTAACGGCTCATAAATCATGGATTGTGCAAAAAGCTGGGAAGGGTTGTATACGTGAGGATTCATTGTACCAATGTCACGCGGCCACGATAGCGTGATCGACTTTTCATTGGCAGCTCCGTTCATTGAGGTGGATGCAGGTGTATCCTCCTGCTTCGCGCAACCTAAAATAACGGATAATAGGAGGATTGCCACCAACATAAGGGTGGTAGTCTTGCGGTGTCGAACGGACATCAATGTTTTTCCCCTTTTCTATATATGTGATAATGATTATCATAATCATATTAAGAATAGGTAGCACATCTTATTTTGTCAACAATATTCGACAAGGAAAGATCAAATTTATTTTAAATTTGTATAATTTGAGATAGATGGATCATTCCACCAACGTTTGAAACAAGGTGTGAGTGTACTCATGCTGTAACAGGCTTTCATCCCAATCCTTGAATACTTCCACGATCTCCCCCTGATACATAACGGCAATCCGATCACAAAACGGACGGGTGGATTGAAGATCATGAGTGATGAAAAGGTAGGATAACTGACGTTCTATCTGGACTTTCTTGAGCAAGTCGAGTACGGAGGACTGTGTTGCTGCGTCGAGATTGGCGACGGATTCGTCAAACAGGATGATTTCCGGCTCCACCGCCAGCGCACGAGCGATGCATACCCGCTGCTTTTGTCCGCCGCTTAGCTGTGATGGGTATTTCTCCAGACTGTCAGCCTCCAAGCCTACC
The DNA here is from genome assembly GCF_002240415.1 of Paenibacillus kribbensis. Lineage (NCBI taxonomy): Bacteria > Bacillati > Bacillota > Bacilli > Caryophanales > Paenibacillaceae > Paenibacillus > Paenibacillus kribbensis. Next base: position 74,085 of record NZ_CP020028.1, on the reverse strand, counting down.
GATTCCAGCAGGGACAGACAGATATCCAGCGCTTGCGCTTTTCGCTCAGGAAAATAATTGCGGATCGGCTCCAGCAAAATATCGCGAATGGTCATACGGGGATGCAGTGAGGAAGACGAGTCCTGAGCGACCAACTGGACTCGCTTGTACAGATGAACATCCTTCACCTTTCCACTGTGAATGGGCTGACGATCCAGCCAAACCTCCCCCGAGGTCAACGGTTCCAGCCTCATGATACATTGTGCCAGCGTACTTTTGCCGCTTCCGCTTTCCCCAACCAGTCCGAGGCATTCTCCCCGCTGTAATTCAAGACTTACCTGCTTCACGGCGGCCTGCTCGCTATCTTGCTTGCTAAACCAGCCTTTTTTCCGTCTGCGGACAGGATAAGTTTTGGTCACTTGCTTCAATTCCAGTATCATTCGTGCATCCTTCCTTCCGGCCTCATCTCCAATACGCGATCCGCTATACGGCCTATGCCCTGACGGTCATGAGAAATCAACAAAATGGTGAGATCGAAGTCCTCTCTCAGCTGCTGGAGCAATGCCAAAACCTTGTCCCGGTTGATGACATCCAGCGCCGTAGTTGGCTCGTCGGCAATAAAGAGGCGCGGCCCGGAGCTTAACATGGCAGCCAGCAGCACTCTTTGGCACATGCCTCCACTTAGCTCAAACGGATACGACGACAAAATGCGCTCCGGGTCCGCAAATCCGACCTTGCGGAGCAGAGCGTGTAGATAAGCCTCCTGCGATTGCGTAGCGCGGCCCCCAGCTAGCTCCGTGGCACGGCTTATCATCCGTCTCATCCAGGGTAGCGCACCCTGTAGAACGGCTTGCTGCGGTGCAGCGAAGGACGGGGCAGTATGAGCACCAGCATGCCCCGGCTCCTTCTGTTCGTGCGGCAAATGACGCCGCCCGTGCAGCCTTAACGTATCCGTCAACTGTGCGCGGACGGTACGGATCGGGTTCAGCCCGCTCAGCGATTGCTGAATGAGCAGCGCAATATCCTCGCGGCGCAGCCTTTGCCAGCGCCGTTCATGGAACGGGACGATGTCCTCCCCGTTATAGTAAATATGCCCTTGCGTAACAGCGATCCCCGGCTCCAGCATGCCTGCGATTGCATGTGCAGTCAGGCTCTTGCCGCACCCGCTCGGTCCGGTCAGAGCCACAATTTCGCCCGGATATACGGAAAAGCTCACATCTCGCAGCAGCGGTTGATGGCCACCGTTCCGCATTATTTCCCCGTTCGCTTCCGATTTTCTACCTGCATCCGAGCCTGTTCCCGTCTCATTAGCTATTCCCGCGCCTATACGGCCTATCCCCAAATGTTCCACGTGTAACAGCGGCTTGCGCCCGTCCACTCGCTCTATCATATCCTTTCGACCAATGTCTGTCCGATGCTCCACTATTTCGCCGCCTCCTTTTCAGAAAAACGGTCACCCAGCAGCTGGCACGCAAGCACAAACAGCATAATCGCCAAGCCTGGAAAAATCATGACATGCGGAGCCACCTGAAAATACGAGGTTGCATCATGCAGCATCACGCCCCACTCTGGCTTGGGCGGCTGTACGCCCAGTCCAAGAAAGGAGAGCCCGGCAATCATCAGCACCACGCGCCCGATATCCCATACCGCATAAACAACCAACTGCGGCAACACTTGTGGCAATACGTAACGTCTTAGTATGCGTATGTGTGAATTGCCGGATAAACGGGCATATCGCACATAGTCCTCCTGACAGGCTTTTTGAACCAGACTGCGGATATAACGGACATAGCCCGCCCACCGTACCGCAATAATAGCCAAGGTCATGTTAACAAAACCCGGGCCCAAAATCCCCACAATCGCCACCGTCAAAATAATATCGGGAAAAGCTAGCACGCCATCAATTCCCCGCATGATCAGCTGATCCACACGCCCACGTACATAGCCAATGAGCAAGCCTATCGGTAGACTGACACTCAGCGTAGCCACAGTAATCGCGCACGCGATTAACACACTCGTTCGAATCCCGTAAATCAGCCGTGACAGTACATCCCGCCCCAGGTGGTCTGTACCAAAGGGGTATTCCTGGCTAGGTGGGGCCAGACGGTTCAGAAGGTCCACATTCAGAGGATCATGAGGAGCAACCCATGGAGCCAGCACCCCGAGCAGCACGATCAGGCCAAACAGCACACTGCCAGTCAGCAGGCTTCCTTTGAAGGAAAGCCGTATCCTTTTCATTTCCAGCTTCCTCCCCTAACGCAAACGCAGCCTTGGATCTATCGCCGTCTGGACCACATCTACCAAACACTGAACGCCTACAATTAAAAATGCAGCAAAAATAACATACCCTTGAATCACGGGGTAATCTCGCTGCGTAATCGCATCTATAAAATACTTGCCCAAGCCCGGCCATGAAAAAATCGTCTCCACGATGACATTACCTGCAAGCATAAATGACAGATTCGTACCTAACAGCGTAATAATAGGCAGAATGGCATGCTTAAATACTTCAAAAAACAGAATATGCGTACGGGAGAAGCCTCTGGCCTTCGCCGCTTTCACAAAATTCCGATCACTCAGCTCCAGCATTTGCGCACGCAGCACACGAGCTTGTACGGCCCCCAAACCTGCGCCAAGGGTCAGGGCTGGCAGCACCAGATGCGTCCAGTCCTCCCTGCCCATGGATGGGAGCCAGCCCAGACAAACAGAAAACAAATAGATCAACAGAAAGCCAAGCCAAAAGGAGGGAATGGACGAGCCCAACAGGGCCAAAAGTCTGCTCAGACGATCCAGCGGGCCGCTGGATTTGACCGAGGCGGCCAGTCCCATCCCCAGAGTCAGCACGGTCATCACGGCAAATCCGGCCAAAGCCAGCTCTACAGTAGCAGGCAGTCTGCTCCACAGCTCGGCCAGCACCGACTCCTTGGATACATACGAAGTGCCCCAATGCCCTGTGAACACATCCCGCAGCCAGTTCACATACTGAATATGAAGCGGCTCATTCAAGCCCAGCTCATTCCGCAGTGCCGTCAACGCCTCCTCAGAGGCAGGTACATTATGTGCAGTAAGCAAAATGGTAGCAGGGTCCCCCGGAGCTAGTCTCATCAGCACAAAAGTCACCGTAGAGACAGCAAATACAATGATGACCAGCTGCGCCGCACGTTCCAGAATAAAACGAATCATAAGATACGTAGCCCGCTATTTCGCAATATCGGATTGCGCTGTAATGTAGTAATACTCAATCGGATGGGGCGTAAAGCCCTCTACCCCTTTTTTCACACCAAATACATTGTCAGGATGCACAATGAACGACTGCGGTAAATTCGTATTAATGATATCTAATGCTTGCAGTGTCAACCCATTGCGCTCTGCAGTATCTTTTGCCAACTTCAACCGGCCAAGAATGTCCTCCAGCGGTTTGGAGACATAACGGCTCACGTTAGCTTCGCTTTTCGAAGAATAAAAGGTATCCATAAAATATTGCGGCTCCCCTGTATGGGCCGTCAGCATACTGTACATGGCAAAATCCCAATCGTTTTTGGTCAACGCCTCATCAATATTTTCCACCTTGCGAATCTTGACCTGAATCCCCTCTTTCAGTAATTGGCTCTGGATGACCTCAGCCATTACGGATAGCTCCGGGCGCTGAGGGAAGGTCAGCAGCGTAACCTCGAACGGCTTGCCTTGCTTGGTCCATGTACCTTGGGCGTCCTTTCGCCAGCCATCCTTTGTTAGCAGCTGCTCCGGCGTTCCGTCCAGTGCTTTACGCTCGACCTTCCCGAAGGGAAGAATACTCGGGAATGGACTGCTTGCCTCCGTACCAAAGCCTCTCATGACCGCACTCACAATGGATGCGCGTGGAATCAGACTGTCCACAACCTTGCGGTTCGCTGCGTCTTTGAACACAGGCGACTCCATATTGTACACGATCATATGGGTACGCAAGGAAGGAGCCGACAGCACCTGCAGCTTGTCGTTCTTTTTCAACACCTCCGCGTTATCCACCGGAATATCCGTCGCTACGTCCACCTCACCGGATTGCAGCGCCATCAGGCGCGAATTGCCATCCGTAATGAACTTCATCGTCGCTTCAGCCAGATGAGCCTTCTCTCCCCAATATCCGTCATAGCGTTCTACAACCAAGGATTGATCCTTGTTGAACGCTTTGATTTTAAAAGCACCTGTCATCGCAGGATAGCTCTGCTCATCTTTCATAGACGCTACATCCAGCACAATCGTCGATGGATCAGCCAGATTGGACACCAGCGCCGCGTTCGGCTGGTTTGTCGTGATTTTCAACGCCAGCGGACCGCTTACATCAATGGACTTCACATCCAGCAAATCCTTCGCCAGATGGCTTTTTTGAATAGAACGGAGCAGCGAAGCCTTGACGCTGGCTGCATCCATACTTTTTCCATCATGAAAAGTAACCTTATCCTGCAAGCTGAACGTCCAGACGGTAGGACTATCCTGCTTCCACCCTTTCGCCAGCCAAGCTACAGGCTCCAGCTGTTCATTCAAACGGACAAGTGTCTCACCTGCACCGGACCGCATAACATCCCAGCTATTATCTCCGTGCGGGTCAACGCCTGACGGTTTCCAAGTGTATGCCATCACCAGCTTTTTATCCGCTGCGTTCTGCTTAGTGGGTGTGTTTTCACCCTTGCCGGAGTTGTCCGCCATCTTATTGGTTGTGGCACATCCCGAAAGAGCCATAACTACCATCAGCAGCAGCAATCCCGTACATATGAGCCATGAACGCCTATTACGATTGCTCATCATTCCATAAATCCCCCTCTATCTTGTAAAATCATATAACCTAACGTGAAAAAAGCATCCCCGACCGCATGATCAGCAGTCAGAAATGCTTCCATTATAAAATGCCAAAGCTCACCCTCTGCACCCTCTAAAAAAGGGGATCGGTCGGTTTCAGACATTCCGTATGCAGCACGCCTAACCACCTCCCCAGCATCCCGTGGGTCCGACAGTGATGTTAAAACAGGCAGGTCTCCTGACTTCAGGCGTACCTTTCAGGCCTTCCCGGTTCTTCACAGTTCCAGTGGCTGTTCTGAAAACTCCAGCAGTCTTCTGCTGATGCCTGTATACAGTGGCGGGTCCGTGTCGGAATGTACCGAACTTCCCTTTTAAGTGAACACATAGCCCACCACTACAAGGCTTCAATAAACCCTGTATGTGGAAAGTTCGGCTCACACCTGTTTTCTTCCTTTATTCCTTTATATTACGATTTAGGACTATCTTATTTTGTTGCTACTGACTTGTCAACAAATGTTGCGAAATAATTTAAATTTGAACGATATGGTGAGAATCAGAGCTATGGCTTTCCGTTGCATGCACGCAATTCACGTGCTAAAATTAGGTATATAGATACCCACCGTGTCCGTATACTAAAAAAGAGTCTTCGCCGCTCCAACGGCAAAGACTCTAGGACTTGAAAGGCTGTGGATCACCACCACGGCGCGCTGCATAACTGAATGTTAATGCAAACGAAACCCACCGTTAGGCGCCTAACCTAATTACGCGGTGGGTTTTCGCTTGTTCCGAAATTTGTACACCACGCCTCTTCCTACCACTCTAGCAAATTCTTCTAATATATAAACCAACTAAGAGTTAACTTTAGCACCACTGCGCAGTAAAAATATTAGTAAATCCCTCATCTTAGAAAGGATGTATCCTTTTGAAAATAAACAGCTTTCGCTTCTTTATACTTTCCTTGCTCGTTCCAGCTCTGTTATCTTCCTGCTCTCCATCTTCTACTCCAGCAACAGAATCAATTCCATCGAAACAAATCCAATCAGGCGAAAAGACAGCTCCAGTCGGACAAGGCCAATATCTATCCATGACCTATACAGAATATGTGAATGGGAAAAATACAGATAAAGGTATGGTTATGCGGGTCATGACGTATGACTTAAGCAGTAAAAAAATGGCCAAGATGGCTGATGTACCTTATACTTCTCAATACCCACTTTCTGTAGTGTCCTTACCTGATCACAAAATTTATTATTCTGCTGATGTTGATGATAAGGGAGACCAATTATTTTCGTACGATTTAAATTCAAAAAAAATCGAACAATTATCCGATAATTTGTTTGCGATTAATCGTATAGTACCAACTACTCCAGAAGGTCCACTCGTTCTAGCCGCCGTCAAAAAAGGGGAACGTACACTTAAAACCGTTTTCTACAATAAATCAACTCATACAATGCAGTTCTTGCATGATGAAAATCAGGATATGAATACTTGGTCTGTATCTTACAACCCTAGCAAAAGCGCAACTTACATTTCCCAATTTTCTGAAAATGGACGAGATAAACAAAGAGACATCGCAACCAAGAAACAGGCCACTATGATCCCTCCGGACTACAGGGTTACAGAATTCAATAACATCACCAAACAAGAGAGACCTGTCATCACACTAAAGAACGAACAAATCCTATCAATGTCCAGCAGTAATGATCAATTGCTCCTGGTAACTGCTCGTTTCATTAATCATGGTAACCCCGAGTATAGTCTTGTGGATATTGCTACTGGCAAACGCACCAAGCTTGAACTCCCCATTTCGTCCCGCAGCTTTATCTATATGTCCCCGGACGGCAAGGGCATCTATTATTTGGGCAGTGCCTCCCAGAAAAATCAGGAGGAAGGGCGCGGCGTATATTATTATGATTTCACATCAAAAATCCAAACCCCAATCTTCATACAGGAAGAGGGTTTTATCAATAACTTCATGCTGCTGAACAAATAATCCGTTCTGAATAATCCTATGCCAAAAAGCCGGAAAAAGAGGCTTACGTCCTCTCTCCGGCTCTCTTTATATATTCCTAATCATCCAACCTTCTGCGGAACCTCCGACACATTCACGCCTTTGACCGAATCCCCCTGTTTTCTCGTCAAAACGATGTTCAACACAATCGCGGTAATCGAGCCGGATACGATGCCATTTTGCAGCAGCATTTTGGCAAAGCTCGGCAGTTGGTCGAACATTTGTGGTAGAACGGCAGAGCCGAGGCCCACGGCAATGCTGCATGCCGCGATGAGCAGATTGCTTTCCTTCCGTAGGTCCACTTCTGACAAAATGGACATGCCGGATGCAGCGACCGAGCCAAACATGACGATCATCGCCCCGCCCAGTACGGCATTCGGAATGACGGTCGTCAAGGCTGCCAGCTTGGGCAACAAACCGAGAACAACCATGATTCCCCCTGCTGCAAAAATAACGTTACGCGATTTGACGCGAGTCAGCGAGATCAGACCAACATTTTGCGAGAAGGCCGTGTAAGGGAACGCATTAAAAATCCCCCCCAGCATAATCGCAAGTCCTTCGGAACGAAGTCCATTGACGATTTGCTTCTGCTCCACCTTCTGATCAATCGCCTTGCCTACTGCCAGATAAACCCCCGTAGACTCGACCATGCTGACAATATTGACGATAATCATCGTACATACCGCCATAATGCTAAACTCCGGCTTGCCAAAATAAAACGGCTGCGCAACACTCACCCATGAGGCATCCGCCACGGGAGCAAAATGTACCATTCCCATCGCATAAGCGACCACAGTACCTGCAAACAAACCGATAAGCACGGAAATCGAACGCAAAAAGCCCTTGGCTACTCTATTTACTAGCAGAATAACCAGCAGTGTAACCAACGCCAGCAGTAAATTACGCGGCTGTCCAAAATCTGCGCTGCCCTGTCCACCTGCTACATTGTTCATCGCCACCGGGATGAGGGACAGACCGATAATGGTAACGACCGAACCAGTAACCACCGTCGGGAAAAAGCGTAGCAGCTTGCCATACAGCGGTGCCGCAAGCACCACGAATATCCCGGATAAAATAATGGCCCCGTACGCGGTCGCCAGGTTCGAGGTCGAGGCAATCGCGATCAGCGGTCCTACCGCCGTAAACGTACAACCCAGAATGACCGGTAGTCTGCTGCCGAAAAAACGTGTACCCATAATCTGCAGCAACGTGGCAATCCCACAGGTGAACAGATCGGCGGCTACCAGATAGGCCATTTGGGCTGGCGTCAGGTGCAGCGCTCCTCCTACGATCAGAGGAACGGCAATCGCTCCGGCGTACATCGCCATGACATGCTGGAAACCCAGCGCAAATAACTTTTGTTTGCTTAACATCCCACATTCTCCTTAACGGGAGGAATCACCGCATCAGCTTCCTCTATAAAATGAACCTCGCCCGGTGCCATAGAAGCGATACGCGCAAGAGAACGTACAGCAATGCCTCTTTGCTCCAATAGTCCGCGTCCTTCCTGAAAGCTCTTTTCGATGACGCAGCCAACCCCGGCCAGCTCCGCTCCCGCTTCCTTCACAATATCCGTAAGCCCAACCAAGGCTGCGCCAGTAGCCAGAAAATCATCCACGATCAGCACATGGTCGCTGGCATCCAGATATTTTTGGGAAATGCTCACTTGATAGGTTTCCTGCCGTGTGAACGAATGAACCTCAGCGAAGTATACCTGCTCATTCAGCGTGATTGCCTTCTTCTTCTTTGCATAAATAAACGGGACACCCAGAGCAATGGCTGTAGCCATCGCAAACTGAATACCGCTGGCTTCAATTGTAAGCACCTTGGTAATCGGGGCACTGCCGAACAAGCGTGCGAATTCCTTGCCAATTTCCAATGCCAACGCTGTATCCACCTGATGATTCAAAAATGAATCTACCTTTAATACGGTGTCCGATAAAATCTGTCCTTCTTGACGAATACGTTCCTCCAAAGCTTTCATTACGCCGATATCGCTCCTTTTGTACCTAAAAATAGAATAAAATCTGCCAAAACCAAAAAAGGACCGGCTCCCTTGAGTTGTTTCTCAAGTGAAGCCTGTCCTTGGGGTTATCGTCCCTTGACGGATTGGGGCACAAATAAATGTCCGCATTCATCCGAAGCGCTATCACTCATAGTCGGACGATTGCAGTGGTCATCCGGTAGAAACTTTTGGGCCATATCCCCAATATTATACGAGTCATATGAAATTGATATCTTGTATACTACACCCTCTGGCTGGTGGTTTCAAGACTATTTTTCATACAAATAGCGGCACCTGAAGAACCTTCCACAATTTGAAAATCGGTAAAGCACATCACCTTCTGTTCAAACTCAAATCCACACAAAACAACATTCAATTTTATATATAATTTTAAAAACAAAAATAAAACCAAAAAATATACTTCCGTTTCTGTTGACTGCACAGATAAACGGAAGTAGTATGGAATTAGTTAAGAAACAAAAGGCAGACTTTCAGCACTGCCGGGATTTTATCCATGCAAGGAGATTGGATATGAATAATTATCTTGCTGTTGATATTGGAGCTTCAAGCGGAAGACTCGTGAGTGCAACTCTGGAAGGTGACCAGCTTCACTTGGAAGAGCTTCATCGGTTCAACAACTCCTTTACCGAAAGGGACGGACATGATTACTGGAATATCGACCATCTATTAGAAGAAATTATTCAAGGCTTGCAAAAAGCTAAACAGAACGGGATTCATTCCTGTACGCTCGGCATTGATACATGGGCTGTAGATTACGTGCTGCTTGATAAGGAAGGCAACCGCATTCATGAGGTATACGCTTACCGTGATGCACGCACCCTTCATGCACCCGACAGGCTGCACCAGCTCATCAGTAGAGAAGATGTATATGAGAAAACAGGCATTCAGGAGCTCAACTTTAATACGCTGTATCAACTGTTCGTCCATGATCGGGAACAGCTTGCCCAGGCGGATAAAATATTGATGGTGCCTGATTATCTGTACTACCGCCTTACTGGCATTATGGTCAATGAAATGACAAATGCATCCACGATGCAGCTTCTCAACGTGAACACCCGGGAGTTTGATGAAGACCTGCTGTCCCTGCTCCAGCTTCGGCGCGATCAATTTTCGGAGCTTGCTGAGCCTGGACGGGTTCTGGGTTCTCTTTTGCCGGAGCTTGTTCAAAAGTACGATCTTCCAGACTGTCAGATCATTCTTGTGCCTACGCACGATACCGCATCAGCTGTTGCAGGAGTTCCATCACAACGTGAGGAATCCTGGGCTTATATTAGCAGCGGAACGTGGTCACTACTGGGAATGGAACGATCCGAAGCCTTAAATACAAAGGCGGCCATGCAGGCGAACTACACCAATGAGTGGGGCGCTTACGGTACGTACCGTTTTCTGAAAAATATTATGGGCTTGTGGATGATTCAGGAGGTGAGAAGAGAGGGTGGTTCCGCACACAGCTTTGCCGAATTGGTCCAACTGGCTTCGGCAGAGACACCGTTTGCCAGTCTCGTCCTCTGCAACCAGTCCTCATTCTTGAATCCGGATAGCATGATCCTTGAGATTCAGCGATTTTGCGAAGACACGGGGCAGCCCATCCCCCGAACGCCGGGTGCGCTCGCCCGCTGCATTTTTGACAGTCTGGCCTTAAGCTACCGGGATGCCTTACATGAGCTGCAACGTTTAACGGACGAAACGGTTGCCAAATTGCACATTGTCGGCGGAGGCGCCAACAACGAACTACTATGCCAGCTAACAGCCGATCTTTTGGAAATTGAGGTTCAGGCAGGTCCTTCTGAATCTACAGCTATCGGTAATATTGTCGTGCAATTAATCAGCTCCGGTGCCCTTGAAGACCTCAAGGCTGCTGGCAGAGTTATTGCCCAATCCTTCCCGACTCGCCTCTATAAGCCGCAATTGCTGGAAGGCTCGAAAGAGCTGCTGGATCGCTGGGAACACCTTAAAAGACAAACCATGTCCACTACTCAGATATCTTAATAAAGGAGTATAAAGCCATGAACGAAGCCATTGAAGCCAGTTATAACGAAGCGAAAAAGCTGTATGCCCGCCACGGTATTCAGGTGGATGACGTTTTACGCAAGCTTTCAGAAATCAAAATATCACTCCACTGCTGGCAGGGAGACGATGTGCAGGGATTCCTGTTTAAAGATAAACAGCTGAGCGGGGGGATTGCGGTAACGGGCAGCTACCCGGGCAGAGCAGGAACGCCAGCTGAGCTGCGTCAGGATTTGGAAAAGGCCCTATCGCTCATTCCAGGTCAGCATAAGGTCAATCTGCACGCTATTTATGCGGATACGACAGAGCAGGTGGATTTGGATCAACTGGAGCCACGCCATTTTCAGAACTGGGTGGATTGGGCCAAACAGCAAGGGCTTGGGCTTGATTTTAATCCAACCCTGTTCTCCCATCCCAAAGCGGAGGACGGTTTCACATTGAGCCATAAGGACCCGGAAATTCGTGATTTCTGGATCACGCACTGCAAAAAATCGCGCAGGATTGCCGAGTATTTTGGCAAGGAACTCGGTCAGCCCTGTGTTACAAATCACTGGATGCCGGATGGCTATAAGGATGCCCCGGTTGACCGCCTGGCTCCAAGAGAACGTCTGCGCGATGCGCTGGACGAAATTTTCAGCGAGGAAATCAGCGAAGAATACAACATTGATGCGGTTGAAAGCAAGCTGTTCGGCATCGGCTCGGAAAGCTATGTCGTCGGCTCACATGAATTTTATATGGGCTACGCCCTGACACGCGGCAAATCCATCTGTCTCGATGCCGGTCATTTCCATCCAACGGAGGTCATCTCGAACAAACTGTCGTCCGTGCTCATGTTTACCGATCAATTATTGCTCCACGTCAGCAGACCGGTTCGTTGGGACAGCGACCATGTCGTGACCATGGACGACGAACTGCTCGACATTGCCCGCGAGCTGGTTCGTGGGGATTTGCTTTCCCGAACACATATCGGCCTTGATTTCTTTGATGGCAGCATCAACCATGTGGCGGCATGGGTCATCGGCACACGCAACACCATCAAAGCACTGCTTCGCGCCATGCTGGAACCGATTGAGGAGCTAAAAAAGGCAGAGGAGGAAAGAGACTTCACGACTCGCCTTGCCCTGGTTGAGGAATTTAAATCGTATCCGTTCGGTGCCGTATGGGATTACTATTGTGCTCAAAACGGTGTTCCTGTTCGTGAAGAATGGCTGACCGAAGCGAAAGATTATGAACAACAAGTACTGTTGAAACGATAACTCTGAAACGGCAACTACTGCATTGATAAGCTTGTATTTTATATTATACAAAGGGAGAGATCATACATGACTACTGTGCTGGAAAATCAAAAAGAACAAAAGTCGGGGCTCGATATTCCATTCGTTCGCGAGATGGCGGAGATTACACAAAACATGTGGAAATTCGGATGGGATGAACGCAACGGAGGGAATGTAAGCTATATTCTGGATGAAGCTGAGGTTGCCAAATATCTTGATATTCATCAAGTCATTCGGACGATCAAGCCTGCTTTTCCAGTGAATGAGCTGGCTGGAAAATATTTTATCGTCACCGGATCAGGCAAATATTTCAAGAACGTCATTGCCGATCCTGAAGCCAATCTGGGTGTCCTTCGTGTCTCCCAGGATGGAGAACAGCTGGAACTCTTGTGGGGCCTCAAGGATAATGCGGTGCCTACCAGCGAATTGCCTTCGCATTTTATGAGTCACATTGAGCGCTTGAAGGTTGATCCTAACCACCGTGTCGTAATCCATAATCATGCCACTCATGTCATTGCGATGACGTTCATTCATAGCCTGGATGAAAACCAGTTCACCAAAACCCTGTGGGAAATGTGCACCGAATGCATCGTCGTCTTTCCGGATGGTATCGGCGTGATCCCTTGGATGGTGCCGGGTTCCAGTGAAATTGGCCGCGAAACGGCAAAGAAAATGAAGGATCATCACGCTGTATTATGGCCTCATCACGGTATTTTCGGAACAGGCAGCTCGATTGATGAAGCGTTTGGCCTGATTGAAACGATTGAAAAAGCAGCGCAAATTTATATGCTCATTGCACACCATGATATTCAGCAACGGATTACGGATCAGGAATTGGCCGATCTGGCCAAAGCCTTTAACGTTACTCCAAGAAAAGGAATTCTAAACGTATAAGCATAATCAAGCTTATCGGTTCAACTAAAAAGGCTCCACGGCTTGTCTCACGCAGGCCATGGGGCCTTTGTCATTCCTATTCCTATTCCTATCGGACCATCACCTTTTATGCTGATATCGCATAAAGAGCTCTGTTCTATCTTGATAACCCTAAATTCCTATGAATTAACTTGTAATTATTCTTTCCTTTATATACAATAAACTCAAAATCCCCTTATCTCCACCAAAGGAGAGGTGACGTATGATGAAAAAAGTAAAGAATGAAGATCACTTCGACATCGTGGAAGACCATTACTTCACAGCTACCGAACTGGAAAAATCCAGTGCCATATGGCCAGTCCGACTCGGGATGGATATTTCGAAAACCAGCTGTCATGTGGGCCCTAAGGCTGTGCCCTATTTTTATTTCATTTTTGTGCTTGAAGGTCAGGCAGAGTTTATTTACCAGCACAAAAGTCAGCGTGTCCAAAAGTCCGATTTATTCTGTTTCTTTCCGCATCATGCACATGAATATTACACGGATCAGGCGAACCCGCTGCAAAAGGTATGGATTGCCTTTGAGGGACCCGAGTCTCTTGCGCTGCTAGAGCGAATTGGGATTAAGCCATCCGCGCCTTTTATTGCTAACGCAGTGAACGGGAAGATTTTTGAGCTTATCTCCAACCTGTTCTCGATTGTCAATGACAGCAACAGACAGGGCAGCGATCTAGCCCGCCTGATTACACTCCATCAGATTTTCGAGGAGCTGTCCCGGAACACGTCTGACGCGCTTCGCAGCCTTGCAGGCTCTGATTATTGGCTCCAGCAGGGGAAGGATTACATTGATATGCATTACTGTGATCGTATTACCATTGAACAAATTGCCGAGCATGTAGGGGTGGACCGTGCGCATTTTTCACGCAAATTTCATTCTACCTTCCTCATCTCTCCCGCCAAGTATTTGCAAAACCTCAAGATTAACGAAGCCAAAAGATTACTGGACCAGACGACTTACAACTTGTCGATTATTGCCCAATCCATCGGTTACACCGATTTATCCACCTTCTCCAAGGCATTCAAGAAAACAGCAGGAATCCCGCCACGTGAGTATCGCTTCCGGCACCAGTCCCGGCAAGAGATCCGTACCGCTAATGCTTAATGACCTGATCCTAATTCGCACTTGGTTCTCAGCCCTTTCAACGCTATAATAGGCATCAAACCAACAGGAAAGGTACGTGAATTTCATGCTGCGATTCAATGCGATACGTACGGGCTATCTGCTGGGCATCTCACTGGTACTGGCCGCGATCATTTATTTCTTTGCCTCTAATTGGGGTGGATTGGATCGGACGGTCAAAATTGTGCTGGCTGCTGCGCTTATTGTTCTGTTCTACGGCTTATCCTTTGTATTTGCACGTATACGCGCCGTTCCCGGTCAACAGGCTTTTCTGTCCAATATATTTCTGGTGGCCGGCTGTATAGCCTTTGGCGTTTCCGTGGCGTTGCTCGGTCAAATTTACAATTCCCATGCGGACAGCTACGGGTTGTTTTTGATTTGGTCCGTTCCGGCTCTGCTGCTTAGCTGGATTACCCGTTACAATCCTTTTTACGTGCTGTCCTATGTACTGATCCACCTCGGCTTATGGCTTTATTTTTATCCGACGATGCAAAGCGCGTCTTATAGCGAGCTGGAATCACTGTCCATAGCCGGGGTATTCGCACTGGTCAATCTGGGGTTGTTTCTATTCACGTTCCTGCGCCGTCTAAGCTCTATACCGCTAAAATATATAAGCTTTATCGTCTTCCATATAGCCTTGCTGACGATGACTAACTCTTTTGCATTGGATGAATATGGTCTTGTCATGAACATACCGTGCATCGCTGTGATTGCTATTGGATTTTATGTATTCATTAAGATTCGACTGAGCAAAACGTTGCTGACCTTGAATGCATTGGCGGCCTCTGCTTTTGCTGTCTTTAAATTTATCGAACTGGCAGAGGCGTACTCCTCTTCTCTGTTTTTTGTATTTGGTTTGATTTTTGTGGCGCTGCTGCTGACAGGTAATGTATGGTTTTTCCGTTATTTAAACCGCTTGGGCGAATCGTCACCGGAGGACGGAGAAATAACCGACGAGCAAAAACGGGACGCTGCGAAGCCTGGTGTAGAAACACCAGACATGAGTACACCGGCGGCTAAAACAGCCGTTCCCGAGGAACGCGGCAGTGAATGGATCAGCAAAGCCGTATCCCGCATGATCAAGGTGGTCGGAGTGCTGATCGGCAGCATATCTCTGATCGGACTGATTACCATTACCGCAAATGTAAACCACACCGAATATGTACTGTTGGGTGTGTCCTTGCTGCTTATGCTTTTGATGATTGTTATTCCAGAATCCAGGCTGGATTCTGTCATACGTTATACCCTGCTGACGATCAGCTATATTACAGGCTTGGCTGCCATTCTATGGTCAGATCAGACGTTGCTTTCGGTGCTGTTTCTGTTCGTTTCTATCGCAGGATGGTTTCGCTCCAGGGGGAAACGGCAGCTCTTTTTCGCCTACGTCTTTGTGAACCTGAATCTGGCGACCATTTTATTTCAGCAGTTTCAGGAGTGGGAACGGTGGAGCTGGACCTATGAGTTTATTATCTTTGCTCTCTTCTTCGTCAATGCCGTGTTATATGGGATAAGCTACTTTGTATTCAAAGCAGGTTTACGAGAGCATCTCCGGGATAGCTCATTATTTTTCAGTTTGTTGTTCCTGTTTTGGGCGACGTTTTTCGAGGATGTCTTTCCACACTCTTATATGCTGATTAATGTTTTTTATTTTGTGGTTGTTACAGGAATGGTCTTTGCCTTTATCCGTCTAAAACAAAAATCGGCCGCCATAACGAGCATCGTGTTCTGGTTTATTTTTATCGGCTTCAAATACTATGACTTATTGTGGACGCTATTGTACAAATCGTTTACGCTGGCGCTGCTGGGCGTCCTTGCACTCGGCATTACCTGGTGGCTGGATCGCCGGACGCCTCATAGTGGCAAGGCAGCGTCCGAGGCTGATCATCGCAGCTTTAGCTTTATGCGTCTAAGCCCGCTGCTCATCGCCATCGTTATCGTGCTGCAACTGGGCATGATCGGCTATCAAACCGCCAGAAGTGAGACCTTACTCGCCACAGGTGCTTCCGTTAAGCTCAAGCTGGCTCCTGTAGACCCGCGTTCCGTGCTGCAAGGCGATTACGTTGTACTGAACTACGATATTTCTACCCCGCCTCCTTCTTCAATGAACCCTCTTCAGGAGGAAGATTGGAATCGAGGCAAGGTTAAAGTTGTTCTCACGCCGGGCGACCAAGGAGTATACATCGCTAATCGCCTGTACCAGGAGGGTGAAAAGCTTGCCAAGCATGAGATTGTCTTGAACGGACAGTGGGATGGTTCCCGCATTCAGTACGGTATTGAGAATTATTTCATTCCCGAAGGAACAGGACGTACTGTTGAGCAGAACGCTCGTTACGCCTATATTCGGGTCAGCCGCAATGGCGATGCATTGCTGGAGCGTCTGGCAGAAAGCTGACCTAATCGGCAAAAGCAGCGAAGGATGTCGGCCCCAAAAGTACTCATACTATAAAAAAGGCAGGCTGAGCCAAGCTTCTCCATTGCTGGAGTACAACTTGGTTCAGCCTGCTTGTTCTTTTCAGGCCAATCGAGGGAGCCTCCTTATGGACAGCCTTCCCCCTAGGCTCATCCCCGTTTATACCTCTCTCGACCATGCCACTATTTCTTTAATATCCTGTGGCTGAGTCCGGCAACAGCCGCCAATTAGACGTGCTCCTGCTTCATACCACTGGCGGGCACTCTGCCCGAACGTCTCTGCACAAGTATGGCCGTGCCATGTTTTGGTGATCGGGTCATATTCCTCCCCCAGATTGGGGTACACCACCACAGGCTTATCCGTATGGCTGCGTATTTCCTGAATAAGCGATGGAATGAATTTCGGCAAGGTGCAGTTGAGCCCTACAGCAGCCACCTGCTCGTGGTTATTCAGCCATTCAGCGCACGCAGCGGCAGACTCGCCATTGCTGATGTGCTGCCCGTCCTTTGCACTAAAGCTGATCCAGGCATATGTGCCGGGAAACTCCTTCAGCAATCGGGCAATGGCCTTGGCTTCAACCAGACAGGGTATCGTTTCACAAGCCAAAATATCTGCCCCGGCCTCAATAAGAGCCTTCATTCGCGGTCTGTGAAACTCGACAAGCTGCTCTTCGCTCAGCTTGTAATCACCGCGATATTCGGAGCCATCCGCCAAAAACGCCCCATAGGGTCCGACAGAAGCCGCGACCAGCGGCTTGGGACGATGCTGCTGATGGGCCGCAGTCGCAGCTTCGGCCCAAAATTCATCCCGTGCCTGCACAGCAATCCGCACCGATGACTGAATCAGCTCCAGCGCCTCATTTTCGCTCAACCCCCGTTGAACATAGCCTTCGACGGTGGCCTGGTAGCTCGCCGTAATCGCACAGTCTGCGCCAGCTTCAAAATAATCCTTATGTACGCGTTTGATCGCCTCCGGGTGCTCATGGAGTATTTTGGCTGACCATAAGCTATCGTTCAGATCATGCCCTTGACGTTCCAGCTCGGTCGCCATTGCGCCATCCAGCACGATCAGCGGATATTCGTCCAGTATATGTTGTATCGGATTCATGTAGCCCCTCCTGCTCGTCTGTTCTATTTAACCTACTAATTAAGTGGGATTTAATGATTTATATTATAGCATGTATGTTGATGAGTACCGCTTATTTGCCCATCTGATGTAACGTATTAATTTTTTAAATTAGTTTCATAAGTTAAATTAATTAGATATTGTTCTTTTTTTCACAAAGTTTTTTTACTATAAAGGTGCAAACCAACAACTTTGGCCAAAAGATCAGGGAATTGCATCGTCACATTTTGCATCGTCATCCATGTGAAAAAAGGTACAAGAGAGGGTTTTAACTATGTCTTTACTAGAAATGATTACAGCGACCTTAACAGATAACAATATTGTCAGTTCTATCGCTTCCACCGTTTTTATTATCCTGCTTGGTTTCTTTTGCCGCAAGAAGGGGATTTTTACCGCAGCCGTAGGAAAGCTGTTATCCAAGGTTGTTCTAACCGTGGCTCTACCAGCACTAGCCTTTAATTCCTTCATGCAGGATATCAATCCTACAATGTTAAAACAAGGCATGAATGTTTTAGTATGGGGAATTCTAATCTATATTATTCTCATCTTTATTTCGAAGCCTTTCTTCCTAAGTTACAACAAGGATAAACAAGATGTTTTGCGGGTGTTGACTATTTTCGGTTCTACTACTTTTTTCGGAATTCCGATTGTCGGGGCCATTTACGGTCCTACCGGAGTTATGTACAGTTCCATTTTTAATATAGGCTACCGTATTTTCTTATACTCCTATGGCTATATCAAAATGAGCGGCTTAAAAATGGAGCTTAAAAACCTCAAAACCATGTTTTTGAATCCGATTGTTATCGCCACTTTTCTAGGCTTGTTTGTTTGGTTGTTTCAGGGTTATTTGCCACAGATGAGCGTAGCTACAGAGGATGGGGCCATTCAGCAGTTCGCTTTTCTAAGAATTGATCAAACCGCTGTCTGGTTGTTCAAGCCCATGACCTACCTTGCCGGACTAGCTTCTCCGTTAGCCTGGTTATCGATTGGCTCGACATTGGGAGAGATCAGCTTCAAGTCGGCAGCTACGGACAAGACGTCTTGGTATTACAGCGTCGTTAAGGTTTGGCTTGTACCCATTGTTAACATCGTTTTGCTGGCATTGCTAACTGTATCTCATATTCTATCGGTCGATACTGTCGCTTTATCTACTATTGTCATTATGATGGCTACTCCTACAGCTACCGTAGCCGCAGCCTATGCGATCAGTTTTGATAAGGAAGCCGTTCTGACTTCCAATGCGTCGCTTCTATCAACTATAACTTCTGTCGTCATGATTCCAGTGTGGATCATTACGCTCAATATCATTGATAAAATTGGCATTTTCTAAATCAGGGGGACAACAACATGTTAAAAATCATTTGCTACGGCGTCCGTTCTTATGAGAAACCATATTTCCATGACCTCAATAAATACAACTTCCAGCTCACGCTGGTAGAAGAGCTGTTAACCTCCAGCAACGCGGAATTGGCACAGCATCACGATGCTGTTTTGTTAAGAGGAAACTGCGCTGCGAATCGAGAGAATCTCACGAAATTCAAGGCATACGGTATTCAATATGTTTTCACCAGAACAGTGGGAATCAACCACATTGATTTGGATGCCTGCAGCGAATTCGGAATGAAGGTCGCACGCGTCCCATCCTACTCTCCGAATGCCATTGCCGAGCTCTCCTTAACTCTGGCTATGATGCTGTTCCGTCACACTGCCTATATGACTACCAAAAGCTCGTTCAAAAATTTCATTGTGGACGAGCATACATTCAGCAAAGAGATCCATAACTGTAAAGTTGGGATTATCGGGGTCGGTCGCATTGGTCTGACGGAAGCCAAATTGTTTAAAGGATTAGGAGCTTCTGTTATCGGCTATGATGTGTACCAATCTGACGTGGCCAAGGAAGTCATTCCATTCACAACCTTAGATGAACTACTCGCAGAGAGTGATGTCGTCAGTGTGCATGTTCCTTATCTGCCGGGACAGAACGACAAAATGATTAACGCCAGCTTTTTAGAAAAAATGAAAAAGGGATCTATTCTTATCAATACCTCACGTGGAGAATTACAAGATAACCAAGCTATTTTGGACGCTTTGCTGAGCAACCATCTGGAAGGGTTCGCTACGGATGTCTTCCCTAAAGAGGATGAATTATTTTTCAGATCATTTGACCCGTGGCAAATGCTCCCGGATCCAACGATCCAGAAGCTTGTGGAGCTATATCCAAGGGTCTTGGTAACGCCTCATGCTGGCTCGAATACCGTTACAGCGTTATCCAACATGATTGAAACCAGCTACGACAACTTCCATGATATACTTACAACTCATTTTTCGGACAATCTGGTCCCACTTCCTGTTCTCTCTATGAAATAATTAGAAAGCTCGCATTCTGGCTGGATAAAAAAAGAGCCGTCATTTCCAGATTACAATGGAAATGGCGGTTCATTTAAATTTGGATTCAACTGATAAAGCATTAGCGGCCTGCCAACCTTGTGGTATTCTATGGATTCAATCAGGAATCCATCATCCACCAGGAACTGAATATATTTTTTCACCGTAATACGGGACAAGTCCACTTCTCTGGCTAAGGTTTCGACGGAAAATGGTCCGTTCAGCTCTTTGATGCTCTTCAGTATCGTGGTCATGGTCAGTTTGGACAAATTTTTGGACAGGTTTTTCGATAGATTTTGGGATGGATGTTCAGGAGGTTCTTTCTTCTCCATACCCGTATGCTCTTCTTTATTAAAATAATGATCAATGACAGCTTGATTAATTCCGTTCCCTTCCTCCATCACCGTGGCCAAACGCTGGATTTTCTCAACAGCCAGCTTAAATCGTTCGAATGTAAAGGGTTTAATTAAATAGTCCGCAACTCCATAAAAAACAGCTTCCTTCACCGTTTGAATATCTTTTGCAGCCGTAATTAAAATAACGGACGCATGATACTGATGCTCCTGCATATGTGATAATAAAGTTAATCCGCTTTTTCCGGGTAAATAAACGTCCAGCAATACCAGATCCGGTGTCCATTTTTGAAGACAATCCTGTGCTTTCTTGACGGTATCCACCTTGCATACCACATCCAGGTTGTCCATGCGCTCAATAAACTGTTGATTGAGCTCAGCCACCATCGGATCATCCTCAACAATCAGAACTTTCATTCATTTGTCACCTCCAATATACAGGGCAACTCTACATAAATACTTGTTCCCAGGCCAGGTTGGCTGTCAATCTCAATGATGCCCTGATGCTTGTCCACCATGGTTTTAACCAGATTCAAGCCGTAACCTCTGTCTTCTCCTTTGGTTGAGAAGCCATGCTGGAATATTCTTTTTTGCATCTCAGAATCAATCCCCATACCGTTATCTTTCACTTTCAGAATGAACACATTTCCTTCACACTCATAGTTCAATTTCAACTCAATTCTACCGGGCTGATTTTTTTGTAAGATCGAGTCTATTGCATTGTCCATAAAATTGCCCAGTATGTGGATGACATTATGAACAATGTCCTGCATCTCTACATTAGAGACATCTGAGCTTTCTTCAAGAAGAACCGCAATATTCTGTTCTCGTGCTTCGTTGATCTTACCCATAATAAAACCTGCTAATGCCGGAACTTTAATTCTCTCGGTCAGAAAGCCTACCTCATTTTGATACCGGTGATTTAGCTGCTGAATATACTGACTGACCTCTGCATATTGCCTCATCTCAATCAGTCCGGATATCACATGCATTTTGTTCATAAATTCATGAGTCTGTCCGCGAAGGGAGTTAATATAATATTTGGTACCACTTAACTGGTTGCTAAGATGAATCATCTCGGATTGGTCGCGCAGCGTTGCAACTGCCCCAAAAAACTCATTGTCAACATATATAGGTGTTACTGTCGCAATGACTTCTATACCATTCACATAAAATGAGCGATCCTTGATCTTCTTCTTGTCATCAAACACTCTCTTGAAGAGCACATTATAAAAGCTGGTATCTACCTGCTCGCCAATCGGGGCCTTCATATCCTGGTTTGCCAGTTGATACTTGGCCTGAGCTTCCTTGTTCATGAGCATAATTTTCTTGTCAGCCGAAATGGCTATAATTCCTTCAGCGACCTCATTTTCAATAATTTCTTTTTCGCGTAATTGTGCTGCTATCTCTTGCGGTTCAAGCCCAAATAAAATCGTTTTGATTTTTTGAGCCAAAAAGATCGCGCCCAGAACTCCACTAAAGAGCCCCAGCATCAGTCCTCCAAAAATGGTATACTGCGCCTGCATCAAATCATGATTTAGGGTTCTCATGGTCAGTCCTACACATACAATGCCAATGATCTCATTCTGTTTATTAAATATCGGCGCAAAGTATCGGTAACCTTTGCCCAAAATACCTATATTCTCAGAAAAGTGCCCCTGGCCGGATAGCGTTCTTCTGGCATCATTCAAATCAGAGAACGGTTTGCCAACCATCGTTTCATTGGGATGGGACAGCCGAATTAAATCGCGGTTCAGAATGACAACAAAATCCACATTCACGTTATTCATTACGCGAAGCGAATAGTCCTGAATCTGCTTCACAGGAACTCCCTGCTCGACATTTCGAATAACATCGCTGTCACTTGCAATCACCTTGGCAATACCCGAAAGTTTTTCCTTCGTATTATCAAAATGCTTGTCAATTACGAAACTACGAATAAGAAGCAAGGATATAATTAAGGAAATAATGATAACTAAAACAACCAAAATAATAATCATGAACTGTAGCGAAACTTTGAACTGTCGTCTCGGTTTCGACTTACCTTTTAACCGCAACCCCATCACCAGCTTCTTTCTCAAGCTCTAAAAAACCTCCAATGACAACAAACGCAGCCTTTGTCTGAAATAAAACAATATGCTGAATAAGGAAGAATCAATTCTCCATAATAAGGACGTATACCTAACGAAATGGAGGATATCGGATGATTGACAATCTCGAAAGTAATTACAACTGCGCCAATGCAGGGCAGGATCTTCACCAGCTCAAGCAGGAACTCGCTGCACTTCAGGAACAAGGTGGCAATGACCAAGCATCCAAGGAAGCCATCCATCGGCTGGAAAATCAAATTTCATTCATCTTGAACAAGTGCGATATAAACCACTAATTGAGCTTGGCTGTTTCGGTAAAATAAAATACAAAACCGGCTTGCCCAGGGAGACAAGTCGGCTTTGTATGCTTGAGTTTATACAAACGGGTACGAAATTCACAGGATTCCTCGTATCTCATCCAACGACTGCACCTTTTCCCGCTGCATCCATTGTTCAAGACCATATACAAGCTCAGACCCTGCGTGTAGGTGGACAAAATTATACGTTCCCACCTGGATTGCCGCTGCCCCTGCCATGATGAATTCAATAATGTCCTCCACAGAACTGATGCCGCCCATCCCGATCACCGGAATCGACACCGCCTGCGCCACCTGATGAACCATGCGTAAGGCAATCGGCTTGATAGCCGGGCCGGAAAGACCTGCATACGTGTTGGCGAAGACACTCCGGCGCCGACGTATATCAATTTTCATCGCAGAAAATGTATTGATCAGCGAAACCCCGTCCGCGCCTTCTTCCTCGCACATAACCGCCATCTGTGTAATGTTCTCTGCATTGGGAGACAGCTTGACGACCAGTGGAAGCGCCGTAACGTTGCGCACCTGCCGCACGACATCCCGCGCCACCTCCGTCTGGATGCCGAATTGCATCCCGCCCTGCTTGACGTTGGGACATGAAATATTCAATTCCAGCATATCGACGCCCCTGCGATTCATCGTGCGGCGTTTCTGTGCATTTTCCGTAATCATAGCTGCAGCCTGAACGTATTCCTCCAGATTGGAGCCGCCCACGTTGGCAATAACAGCCGTGTTCCAGCGAGTCATATCATCCAGCTCATCCTTCAAAAAGGCGGCAACCCCCGGATTCTCCAGCCCCACACTATTGAGCATGCCGGATGCTGTCTCATGTATTCGTGATCCCATATTGCCAGCCTTCGGATGAAGGGTCAGTCCCTTGCCGACGATGCCGCCCAATAATTCAGGAGAATAAAATTCGGCATATTCACGTCCAAAGCCAAACGTACCGGAAGCCATAATGATCGGGTTCTTGAACGCTACACCCGCAATATTACACGCCATGGAGATCATCAAACTCCACCTCCTCTACCGGGAATACAGGCCCTTCCTTACATACCCTGCGATTGCCTTCACGGGTACGCATCGTACAGCCCAAACATGCACCAATGCCACAGGCCATGTGTCTTTCTGTTGAAATATATAAACGGGACGATGTCCCCTCTGTTTTCATCGCGAGCGCTTGTAGCATTGGAGTCGGCCCGCAGGAAAACATATTCACGTAGTGAGCCGGATCGACCTGTTCAATGATGCTTCCTCCGACCTTGACTTGCACAGATGCCGCCACAGCTTCGAATGCCTCAACCCCGAAGGCTTGCTGTACAAACCCCAGATAAACGTGCGCATGCGGATAATGCTTCGCAGCCAGCAGCAATGGAGCTGTCCCCATTCCACCGCCAACTAAAGCCAGGCTTCCCTCCACCTGCGGAAAACCATTGCCGAACGGCCCTTCCAGCTGAATCTCCTGACCCGGCTGTAGCTGGGAAAACAGGCTTGTCCCCTCTCCAACAACCCGGTATAAAAAGGAAATGTAATCTTCCCCGATATCATAAATGCTAATAGGTCTGGGTAACAGTGGATAATTCCTCCCGCTGCGCAGCATGTAGAACTGCCCCATTCTTCCTCTAAAATTGCCCTCAATTTTCATCACATAGATGCCCGGAACAAGCGCCACATTCGAAATTACGTTAGCCATATAACCCCTCCACTAACCACTCACTATAACGTAAAAGCAGCAACTATTACGTGACTATTTTCACATTTCCAGATGATGTTTTGTCCTCAAGTTTGTGGTACAAAAAAGCGTACTCCTGTGAGAGAGTACGCTTGTATATTTAACTAATGGCTTCGCGTTCCGAATTGCGACTGCCTTGGGCATCCTTGCGAATTTGCTTGCTGCGCAGCTGTCCGCAGGCTGCGTCAATGTCGACTCCATGCTCCAGCCGAACACTACAGCTAATGCCCTGCTTTTTCAATACATCATAGAAGCCGGTAATGGATTCCGACTCACTCCGCTGGTATTGGCTATGCTCATCCACCGGATTGTACGGAATCAGGTTTACATTTGCCAAATTGCGACGGTGGCCTACCAGCTCAGCCAGTTCCAGCGCATGCTCTTTACCATCATTAACGTCCTTCAGCAAAATGTATTCCAGCGTGATTCGACGGTTCGTTTTGTCCAGATAATAATCAATCGCCTGCATGAGCTTCTCAATCGGAATCGCCCGGTTGATCTTCATAATACGGGTACGAATCTCGTTATTCGGCGCATGGAGAGAAATCGCCAAATTGACATGCAGATCGGAATCTGCAAATTCAATGATTTTATCGGCAAGTCCACTGGTGGATACGGTAATATGCCGTGGGCCAATCGCCAGCCCTTTATGATCCTTAATGACCCGGATAAAGTCGGACAGGTTCACGAAGTTATCAAACGGCTCACCAATCCCCATCACAACGACGTGACTGACCCGATCGCCCGGACGTTCCTTGTCCAGATACAGCTGCACCTTCATGATTTGCTCTACAATTTCACCGCTGGACAGGTCACGGCTCTTCTTCAACAATCCGCTCGCACAGAAGCTGCATCCAATGTTACAGCCCACCTGTGTCGTCACACATACAGACAGTCCAAACTTATGACTCATCAATACAGTCTCTATCAAATTACCATCCTGCAGCCGGAACAAAAACTTGACTGTCCCGTCCGCCGACTGCTGCTTCACATGCTCTTCCAATGTTTCTATGGAAAAATGCTCTTCCAGCAGGCGAACGCAGTTCTCATGAACCTCCGTCATCGCTGCAAAATCGGTAATCCGCTTCCGGTACAATGCGTCCCATACCTGCAACGCACGAGATTTCTTATGTCCATGCTCCATGAGCCATGCTGTCAATTGGTCTAGCGTTAATCCATAAATGGATTCCTTTTTCATGTTCGATCCTCTTTTCAAAGCAATAAAATTCGTATTTCTATATATAAGTCCTAGCCATCACGACTCGTCTCAACTATCATTGCATCATAGCATGTTTGAACGCTCTGCGCTATTCAAACGCTTCTTCTATTGTCCCAAATTTTAATTATGAACACAAGGGGGCAGGCTGATGGTATCCTGTTCCACAAAAGCACGCAATGACAGGATTACAGACACTATCAATGATATGATTACGACCAAGGAAGGTGATACGGTTGGAATGGTTGCTTCGGATCAAGAACGCGCTCGATCTGATGGAAGAAAGGATGCAGCAGCCCCTGGATATCGATGAAATTGCAAAAGCGGCCTACTCGTCCCCCTTTCATTTTCAACGGATGTTCTATATGCTGACCGGTGTCACGGTAGCAGAATATATGCGCAAACGTCGATTGACCCTGGCTGCTCAGGAATTGAGTCTTTCTACCACCAAAGTGCTGGATGTTGCGTTCAAATACGGGTATGATTCCCCCGAATCTTTTTCTAAAGCGTTCCGCAAGGTACACGGTATTTCTCCCACTGAGGCCAGAAGCCCAGGGGTTAACCTGAAAGCCTTCCCACGCATCACCTTCCATCTATCGTTGAAGGGAGATCAGGAAATGGATTACAAAATTGTAGAGAAAGCGGCCTTTACGGTCATTGGCAAGTCCATTCAAGTCACCACTAAAAACGGTGAAAATATGCGAGAAATTCCGAAATTCTGGGACCAGCTTAACGCAGATGGCACATCTGACCGCATTCATGCCCTGGGAACAGGCGACGATATACTCGGGATATGTCTGGACATGAAGCACGGAGAGGAGACGTTTAGCTACCTGATTGCCGCAGAAGGCAGTGAGGATGTAGCAGCCTCTAGCGGACTAGAAGCCAGAACCATTCCGGCTGCAACCTGGGCTGTATTTACCTCTATCGGCCCTATGCCTCACTCGATTCAAAAGGTATGGCAAAGAATTTTCCAGGAATGGTTCCCTGCCAGCAACTATGAGCATTCAGGCGGCCCCGAGCTGGAAGTCTATACCATGGGGGATTCCCGTGCAGAGGATTACCGCTGCGAGGTTTGGATTCCGATTATGAAAAAGTAAACAAACGAACCGACTACGTATCGTAGTCGGTTCAATCCTTTTTACCCCCTACTCTGGCTTAATGCGCCTCGGATAGCGGCGATAAGGACAGATGGTCGACG
The DNA here is from genome assembly GCF_002240415.1 of Paenibacillus kribbensis. NCBI lineage: Bacteria > Bacillati > Bacillota > Bacilli > Caryophanales > Paenibacillaceae > Paenibacillus > Paenibacillus kribbensis. Next base: position 47,136 of record NZ_CP020028.1, on the reverse strand, counting down.
TAATAAGCAAAGGTTAAAAATCAAATTATGTAGTTTCATCACATTTCGCCAATAGGCCATCATACCCTGATAAAACAGAACCAGCCTAACACTTTATCTGTTTTATCTATGTGCTTCGACTGGTTTTGTATTTATAAGGTTCAAACGCACTTGAGCAGCTTTATACTAATGCTGAATCCGACGTTTGTTTCTCAAAATATTGCGAATCATCTTATGATTGGGGAGCTGCTTGAACAACTTATGCCCGGGGTGCGGATTAGCCTCGATAATCCAGATTTGACCACTCTTCTCAATAGCAAGATCAATACCCAACTCGCGAAACGGATGATTTTTATCTATCGTGTCGGCAACCATTTTAGAAAGTTCGATAACCTGATCCAGAGTCTCTTTCATTTTCGTTCTGTCATGTTTAAAGACCTTTAAAAGTACTTTGGACAACGGTGCCGCATGTCCTCCTTTACGGTAATTGGTAACCACTTTTCGGGGTGCGGCAACACGGCCGGTTATTCCTGAAATGACCCATTCTGATTCCGGCTTCTGCATATATACTCTGGCATCAAAAATAGAACCTTGGTATTTCGCCAACCGAAGTCCTTGCTGTACCAAATAACGACGATGAGGCCTCCGGTGGATTCTGATCGCTCTTCTCACCGCGTGGGATCTGACAATTCTGCGGCTGGAGCCGCACCGAATCTCATACCTCCTCCCCAGCTTTTTGGCCCGTATAACTCCAGTCCCTCCGCTTCCATAATTGGGCTTAATGTAAACCGTCCGATATTCATCCAGCATACGCAAAGTTCTTGCATTGCTAATCCATTTGGTCTCCGGTAAATGAGAACTTAAAACGGGATGTTGTCGCATTTCCTTATATTGAATCATCTTTCCAATGGGCACGAGTATCCCTCTATTCTGTAGGGTTTTTGTACGCATTACATGAATATGCATCCATATTCTATCTTGGTAACGGCGAATGCCACAATTTGCTATAAAAGAGGCATATCCCTCTCTATCCTATCTTCTTTTGATTCAAGAGAGAGATGAGCAGTGTGTTCATTACATGACGCAATTATTGCATTTACCTATAAACCCGATTCCATTTATATATTAGACCAATATTAGCTTCGGATATATGATGTATTTAAAATACCGTGAGGAGGAATATTAACATGTCCATTTATGATTTCCAGGCAACCACCATTTACGGGAAACCAGTTGAATTCTCAGAGTATAGAGGAAAGGTTCTGCTCATCGTAAATACAGCCAGCAAATGTAGCTTCTCCAGCCAATTTGCTGATCTGCAAAAGCTCTACGAAAGCCGGAAGGGACAAGGTTTTGAAATTCTCGCGTTTCCATGTAATCAATTCAATGAAAAAGAGCCGGGCAGCCACTCGGAATTGCAAGAAGTCTACCAAAATGAACATGGCATAACGTTCCCACTATTTGAGAAAACGGACGTCAGAGGTCCTTCTTCCCTCCCATTATTTCAGTATCTGACGCAGCAGGCACCCTTTCAAGGCTTCGATCCCCAGACCAAGGAAGGCCGATTCATGGATAGCTTTCTTCGGGATAAGCATCCAGAAATATACGCTGACGACGGGATCAAGTGGAACTTCTCCAAATTTCTGATTGATCGTGATGGTCATGTAAGAGGAAGGTTTGAAGTAACGACAGAGCTCTCTACCATAGAAGCGGTCATCCAATCGCTGATATAACTTCCCGGTTTGCTCCTTTGAATGATTTCAGAAAAGAGTATCAAATGACAAATATTATTTTTTGTCATTTGATACTCTTTGTGTTATCCTGATTGCAAGGAGGTGAATTACACGGCAAACAGGTCGTGGCTTTATGGAAAAAACCTCAGATGTATTGACTAAAAAACAGATTCTTGTCGCGACAGAAGAAACACTCAGGCGGTTTGGTATAGCCAAAACCTCCGTAACTGATGTTGCTAAAGTATTAGGTGTGAGTCATGGCAGCATCTACCGACATTTTAATAGCAAAGCTGAACTCCTCGAAGGTGTGACCGAAAAATGGCTGATTGAAAAGATTATCGCTCCACTGTCGGAGGTGTACCTGGATTCATCTTTAACAGGCGCAGCCCTTTTAAAACGATATATACAGACTTTAGTCGAACTCAAGCATTACTACGCCCGTGATGACGAGGAAATGTTCCAGATGTATACCCGGGTCACCGAGCAAAGGGCTGATTTCATCGAGCAGCATATAGACCATATTGTTAAGCAGCTCGCTGACATCATTACACGGGAAGGCATCACATCGGATCAGCCAGCACAACTGGCTCGTACTCTTTTCCATGCTACAGCACGTTTTCATCACCCTGCTCATGCTTACGAATGGAAGAATCCTAAAATAGATCAGGAGTTTTCGGATGTGTGGGCGCTTTTGGAACATGGAATCTCATAAAAAATAGTTGGAAGGAAGGTTGAACACACATGAAGCATTTGGACGGAAAAACAGCGATTGTCACCGGGGCATCGAGAGGGATTGGACGTGTCATTGCGGAGCAACTGGCGGAGCTCGGCGCTCATGTAGTCATTAATTATGCCAGCAGCCCCGATAAAGCCCAACAGGTCGTAGAAGGTATTATTCAAAAAGGCGGCAAAGCTATCGCGATCCACGCCGATCTGGGCAAGATGAGTGATATTGAAGCATTATTTACGAATACCATTGCTGAATTTGGCAGATTAGATATTCTGGTTAACAATGCCGGACTGATGATTACCAAGCCGCTTGCTGACGTGACAGAAGCCGATTTTGACAAACAATTTGCACTGAATGTAAAAGGCACCTTCTTTGCTTGCCAGCAGGCCATGATGCACATGGAGAACTACGGAAGAATCGTGAACCTGTCCACGTCCGTAATTGGACAAATGTTCCCGGCCTATAGCGTATACGCAGGCACCAAAGGCGCCGTTGAACAATTTACCCGCCAACTTGCCAAGGAGTTCGGAAATAAACATATTACGATTAATGCCGTGGCTCCCGGCCCTGTAAATACCGAGCTTTTTCAAGTAGGGAAAACCGAGCAGCAGATCGAAGGTATGAAAAAAATGAATGCATTTGGCCGTCTCGGTGAACCCGAGGATATCGCGGATGTGATTGAGTTCCTGGTCAGCGCCAAATCACAATGGGTTACCGGGCAGACGATCCGCGTCAACGGCGGATTTATCTAAAAAGCTTGATTCGCAGGATGCAAAATGTAGGTATACGGAAAGGAGGCTGCACACGTTCATGATATTACACAAAGGCGAAACCCTATTTCGACAAGGGGAATCTGGCCCTCTGTATCGGCTGCAGAGCGGCTTGTTAAAAATCGTCCGAGTCCACGAGGATGGCTCGCAAATTTTAGTCAACGTTATTGTACCCGATGAAATCATCCCGCATCACTCCCTAATCAGCCCCAATCCTTATTATGGTACAGCGATGGCGCTGGTGACCAGTGAGATTGAGGTTCTATCACAGAAGGAATGGTATCAGTCGCTAGAGCAAGACCCGGCGCAATGCCGGGCTATCGCTTTGCAACTGCAGGATAAGCTGCGCATGATGCAGCAACGAATCGACCAGCTGACCGAAGTTTCACCTGCCGAAAAGCTGCGTAAACTTCAGCGCTGGTTCCACTCCTATATTGCACCCGCCACGTTAACGGACGTGCTGACACAAGAGGAAATCGGACAATTTATCGGGCTGCGCCGGGAAACGATTAACCGGCTATTGCGTGCTTCAAACGCTCCTTCTGCAAAAGATGATGCCGATAATGCATTTCGATGAGTATAAACCACTCCCTGGCATTCAACGCACCAAATCTGGGGTGAGAGACGGTATACCCCTCTGAAGATTCGCGGAGGACGGGTTCAACCTCTCTCATTTGGCGCACCACAGCCTGTAATCCCTCCACGATGTCTTCTTTGCTCGACGGTTGCGGAGGAGTGTACTGCGGAGATGGCGGGACCTGGATACGCACGGGCGGAAAGCCTCCCAGATCAAAAATGGCTGTGCCCGCTTCTGTTTTAACCCCTGTTTCCCCGTTTGGTTTGAGACAAATCTCAATATTTTTAAGTTGCATATGAAGGGCCGAATTTACCAAGTGAACGTACATTTGCCCAAGTGACCATTCGCCCTCCTGCGGTGTATACTGCAATTGCTCCAGGCTAAAGCTGTCCAATTCAAGGAGATAGTGTTGTACCGTTTCTTCAAAACGCTGTAAAGTTTCAGTTGTATTCATATCCTTAAATACACTCCCTTTTCTTCAAGTAGCTTTACTATACACAAATGCTACTGACAGCATCATGTCAGTAGCATTTCAACATTTTTTCAACTTCTGCACGTACTCGCTTCCGAAGAGTCTCAGGCTCCAATACGACCATATCTGCGCCCCATCCAAGTATCCACTGCAGTAATTCTTCCGGCTGCCTTACGCGGAAGAGTACATGTAATCCATCTGCATGCTCCTCCATGGTCTCCATATAAAAATTCTTCGCTTCCTTCACTTTATCTGCGATATGTGGGTGGGCTAATATACGAACATATACATGACGGTCATCGATTTGCTTGTAATCCTGCAGATTAAAATCGACAGGATGCTCAAACCTGTCCTCCAGCACAGTCAGCTCGTCCATACGGGACAAGCGGAAGTGGCGGAGCTGCTGCCGCAGTTCGCATTGCCCAATCAAAACCCAGGAACCATGCATCAGTACAAGACCGTAGGGTGCGACCACACGCACACTTTGACGATTCCCATCGGCCTCTGGCATTCTTTTGGAGTAGCCGAAGCGTACCTTTTGTTTTTCCAATATAGCAAAACGCAGCTTTTCCAAATAGTTTTTTTCTCTATGATCTACTTCTTTCCCCCCTGCAAAGAGCCTGATGGTTGTACGCACCCGCGAAACCTCCCTGCGAATGCTCTCAGGTAAAATAGCTTCTATCTTCCTGCGTGAGGTTTGCGCCTTGCTGCCGTATTCTGTATCAAATTTTTGCTCGACAAAATCTGTTCCTATTAGCAATGCTACGGCCTCTTCCACGTTAAAGCTCACTGGGGGCAGGAAGTAGCCCTCCATTAAGGAATATCCGATGCCCGGCGCTCCCACAATCGGTACACCCGATTCGCTCAAAGCCTGTATATCCCGATAGATGGTTCTTACACTCGTTTCAAATATGGCCGCCAAATCCTCAGCCCGTAAAACATCCTTGCGTTGCAGCTCTAGTACAATCGCTAGCAGACGATCTGTTTTTTTCATACCAGGACACCTCTCTGGAAGATTCAATATGGACTTATGACTAATATAAAAGAGCAATAAGGGCAGTACAACCACTGCGGCTTATTGCTCAGTTCTTTTTGCGTCAACCGTTTTGGTAATCCGTAATGCGGTGATACATCGTTTTATCCATCAGCTTACGGAAATGGGATCTTGCCGGAAAAAGATTAGCTTCAATAATCCCAATATGTCCTTTCCGGTCTATTCCAATGTCCAGTCCATATATACGGTGCCCCGGGAAAAAAGCGCTTAGTCTCTTCGCGGAACGGATGGAAACACGATCAATATGGGACTCTAATTTACTGGCAGACAGGTGTCGAACGGAAGATTGTCGAATGCCGGATTTAAAATGGAGTAATTTCCCCTTACTCCGTGTATTATTGGAAACAATATAGCCTTTGCCTGCAACTTTGATAACCTTTCCTGTGACTACCCATACAGATGAGTCAGTTCTCCGTTGAATGATGACTCTCATATCAAAAGGACGATTGTTGATGGTCGGACGGGTGATTCTGCGTTGAACCATATAACTGGCGTTCCCGATTTTTCTTCTAATATAACGATACGTATTGGTTCTGCCCCGTACTAAAACTTTTATATTCTCGTAATGTACAATGTACTTATGGTGTCCTAACCATGAGACCTGAAAGATCCCCTGACCACGACTCCCCCACACCGGTTTCACGATCACATGCCCGTACTTGGAGAGCAGTTTCGAAAAATGATGTCTGTCCAGGAGCTTCGTTTCGGGGACGTAAGACCTCAGAGACGCGTGCCTTCTCAATAATAAATACTTGTACCACTTATCTTTTGCTGCTGATGCCATGGGACTCCACCTTTCTCATCTGCATTTTATGCTACTGAGATAGCGTTCAAGCAATTCCAAAAATAACTCCATCTCCTTATACGTGATATCACCTATATTGGCAATCCGGAACGTATTTAGTTTCTCAAGCTTGCCGGGATAAATCATAATGCCTTTACTGTAAAAATAATTATGCATCGATTGAAAATCATAGCCTGCATATTGAGGTTCAAGAATGGAAGTAATGATTTTGGAATGATGCTCTTCGGGAATGATATAGGTTAGACCTAAGCGGGCTAACCCGTTAATTAAAGTTTTCCAGGATGTCGCATACCTTTCGTACCTTTGATCCACCCCCTCTTGCTTTAATTCCTCAATCGCTTGTTTAAGTGCATATAAGGTTTGGACTGGAGGCGTAAACCGCATCTGCCCATGTTCCACAAAATAATTGTATTGAGCATACAAATTCAAATAATAGCTTCTTGGTTTTTGATCTTTCAAATTCTCCAATTTGCTTTTCTCAGCTATCACAAATGAAACCCCGGCCATTCCCTGTAAGTTTTTGTTGGAGCTTGCCGCCAGGTAGGCAATGTTCATTTCCTTTAATTGAATTGGAATGGCAGCAAATGAGCTCATGGCATCCACGATCATGTCGATTTGATTCCTTTTGCATAGTTCTCCGATATCCTTCACCTTGTTAAGCAGGCCAGTTGTCGTCTCGTGATGTACGACGGCCAGATGGGAGACGGCGCGTTCGGAAGATTGGATATACCTTTCTAATTCAGCCAAATCAATGGCATCGTCGGGAGGACTTTTGAATTCAAAGTACTCCACTCCATAAGCCTTCGCTATCTCGCACATCCGTTTTCCATAGGCTCCATTGCTGACAATGATCACTGCTTCGTGATTCGGGACCGAACTTATGATGGACTCCACCGCTGCAGTACCCGATCCGCCAAACAATACGGTCGCATAATGATCCGGGTCTGCGACCAGCCGGGTAAGCTCTGTAGAAATATACTCCATGATCTGGCCAAACTCGGCTTCGCGAGGACAAATATCTGGAACCACCTGTGAGTATTTCACACTTTCTGTCGTCGTTGCTGGACCAGGGGTAAGCAAAATGTTTTTCTTGACGGGGGAACTCATGAATCACCTGCCTCCTTGCCCTTCAAAGAACTGTTATGAATAAAACGCTGCAGACGTTCTTTTACTTCATGAGGCTTCACATGCGGACGAGCAAGCTGATCCTTGGAATACTTGGATATTTTCAGGTACAAAAACGTAAGTTCTCTATTCGCTTTCCATTCCTGTAAAGAGGCTTTCAGTTCCTCAAGACTGTGAACATGAATCGACTTCGTATACCCGCTGGAAGCCGCAATGTCTATAAAATCGACATTATGGGATACCGTGCTTTGCCCGCCTGTTGATTCATGAGCGTTATTATCAAGCAGAATATGAATCATATTGGACGGATGGTAATACCCGTTGGTTGCCAGACTCCCCATACGCATCAACAGAGATCCGTCTCCGTCAATCACGACGATATCCTTGCCTGGTTGGCTCAGAGCCAAACCAAGTCCCAAGGAACCAATACATCCCATAGAGCCCACCATGTACAGGTTGTTAGGTGCATCTTCAATTTCATACAGCTCACGTCCGGTTTTACCAGTTGTTGCGAGCTGTACGGTATGGTCGTCTTTCATGGAGTTAATCGCAGCCAACGCATCATACCGTGTAGGCATTTGATGGTCCGCATGACCATGCTGCCGGATCTGATTTAGATGAATGGAGGTTTGTAGTTTTTTTAATGGCTCTTTGTCAAAAGTCCCTTTCTTAACGACAAAAAAGAACGAGCGACGCCGGGCAATGTGCTCATTAGCCTGGATCAGCTGATTTTGGGCCTCCTCTAAATCCTTGGAGAGATATTGCCATTCCACACCCATCACATCCAACATTTGCGTTGTAATCCGGCCCATCAGTTCATGCTGAGGTTCGTCAGGTATCCCCGGTTCTCCGCGCAGGCTGACAAATCCAAGCAGCGGAATACGAAATGGGTAGGTAAGAGAGGTCAATGGCGAAATAGCGTTGGTCAGCCCTGAATTTTGCATAAGGACTACCGACTTCTTCCCCCCTATATAAGCCCCGGATGCAATGGCGACCGCATCCCCCTCGTTAGCCGCTGCAACATAATCGCATTCATTTATCGCATAATTGATCAGGCTTTTCAAAAAGGAGCATGGAACACCGCTAAAAAAGGTAAATCCTAATTTTTTCAGCTCTTCTCCTAACAATTTCGTGTCCATTATACATGCTCACCCGAATCCGGCTCTGACGACGGGAGGTATTGCCGTTCCGCAGCCTGCAGCTCCTCGACCCCTTGGAGCCGGAATACTTCTTCGATGGTTGCAACGTCCTTTTCAATATGAACAAGGCTTTCATCCCGATAAATTTGGTCAGATAATTGTTGCATGGCTTGAATGGATGCCCTCAAATTATGGTTTGCCCAAATCACAAGGCTAATCCCCAGCTCCTGAAACCTGGCGGTTGGAGTCGTATAGTATTTGGTAGGCACGATCACTACCGGCAATCTTCCGGCCCATTCCTTCATGAACGCTTCAATCTCTGCGGCGTCTGTTCTTTTGCTGTGTATTAATACGGCATCGGCTCCTGCCTTCCGGTACGCCTCCGCCCGCTGCAGTGCCGCTTCAAGCCCTTTCCCGGCAATAAATGCCTCTACTCTGGCCACCACTGTAAAGTCCTCATCGATTTGCGTGTCTTTCATCGCTTTTATTTTCCCGGAAAACTCCTCGATATCAGCCAGAGCCTGCCCTTGACCGTTAATGAACGAATTCATTTTGGGGAACCGCTTATCTTCGATGCATACCCCTGCAATAGAATGCTGCTCCAGTTTCTTCACCAGCCGCCTTGCATTATTGAAGTTGCCGTACCCCGTATCTCCATCCAGCAAAATTGGAATGGACGTAGCATCACTCATGAATTCCAATACATCCAAAACCTGCGTCCAGGAGGCCTCGTTGCTGTCCCTTACTCCCATCGCTGCAGAGATGGATAATCCGCTGGCCCAAATTCCTTTAAACCCCGCCTCCTCCACAATTTTGGCTGACAGACCATTATGGGCTTCCATAATAAACTCCAGTTTTCTGGAATTAATTAAATCTCTAAGCTGCCTTGTTTTTTTCATTGAAACTTTCTCCTTCTCCCCTAGAAATAACGTACAAGGAATCTACTTCCAAATAAGACTCTTGTTTCTCATGATTGTGTTGATCATAGAAGGATCGGGAAGCTGAGTAAATAGCATGTGTCCGGGATGTGAATTGGCCTCGATAATCCAAATATGGCCTTTTTTATCTATGGCAATATCGACCCCCAATTCACGAACCGGATACCGTTTATTAATCGTTTTGGCAATGATGACGGATAGTTTGGAGATTTTACGAAAATAGGCATCCGCTTTCGCGTGGTTGTGCTTAAAAAGGCTGAAAAGCACTCGGTGCAAAGATGCTGCATGCCCTCCTTTAAGATAATTGGTAACATACTTATGGGGTGCCGCGACACGGGCGGCCGCGCCGGAAATAACCCATTTCCTCCCTGGTTTCTGTAAGTAGATCCTGGTGTCAAAAATCGATCCGTGGTACTTAGCTAACCGCAGCCCCTTCTGTACTAAATACATGTGTCTGGATTTCTGGTATGACTTGATTGCCTTTAAGACATAACGAGATCTTACAATCTTTCGCCTTGATCCCCTACGAACCTCATATCCTTTCTTCAATCTCTTGACCCGGATAATCCCGCTGCCACCACTCCCGTGATTGGGTTTTATGAAGACCGATGAATAGGTATTCAGCATCCGCGCGGTCCTCGAGTCTGTAAACCAGTGGGTTTCAGGTAAATGCGGACGCAAAACGGGATGTTGCAACATTTCTTTATGCTTTTTCATTTTTCCAATGGGCACTAGTCATCCCTCTTATCTTTTTTGGTTTTTTGCGCATACCGTATGCATATGCACCCAAATCCCCTTCTGCGTGGGCCGCTGCCTCTGGTCCAAAACTAAGATTTATGTGACAAACAAGCACGTACCACCTGTTATAAATACGAAAAATCGAAGGAAACAGCCTTTCGAACAGGCTCGGGGTCCGGGCTACAGAAGATAGGCTGTCACCAAATAACAAAAGATCCACTACCGAAAAGGTAGCGGATCTTTTGTTTCCAACAATCGCTGGTGACACAGTCTGTGCTCGTGCCAGGTGATATATGGCTCATGGCCGAATAGCTGCTTGTCTAATTATCGGTCTCCCGGGACAGGTTTTGGCGTTCTCCCCGCTATTTTCTCCAGCATCCAGACAAGAACCCCCACTGCAATGCTAGCGATGACCGCCATAATCACGGAGCTGCCAGCATGCAGCAGCAGCACAGGAACCCACAGCAGTCCGAGCGAACGATGCACAGTCCGCATCCACTTGTTGCGAACCTTGTTAATAAAGAAGCCATATCCGGCGATCGCCAATAGAATGGCAAAGCTAGCAAGCCCGGTGTAGGTTTTACTATCTTGAAGCTTGGTCACCAAAAAATAAACCCCGTGAACGGCAACAAGAATCAAGGTCGCCCAGCCCAGCAGTTTATGCATGGCGTGTAACAGCTTCCCGGCCTTTCTCACCAGCATCGATGGCGATCTCAACTTCTTCTTAAACCAGAACCAGGAGAAAGCTGCCGCTCCAACGAATACAGAGATCGTACCTAAGGTCTTGAATATTTCTCCGTTGCCCCCATGTCGCTCTCCTCCGGGAGGGCGGCTCATTTGCCCTGCAGGCACGTTGCCTACGCCGCCTTCTGGCGGTCGAGGTCCAGGTCCGCCACCGGAAACCGAAGACATGTAGTAATAGTAGAGGACGAGCAAAGCTGCTACCGCAACTGCGATCACGGCCGGAATCCAAACGGTCTTTTTCGTTTTCATTAGTTATACATCCTCCCCAGGAAAATTGCCTTGATTGTACCCGGTCAAGCTGAAAAGAAAATTAAAGCCAGCTGAAAGTATAACTTTTTCGCAAGTACACTTCGTTGCCAAAAAGATTCGACGAAAATACTTGAAATAAAACCCATTTTGTCCGAAAATATATAAAGGGTAATTCTGTAATTACTTCAACTAATTTCATCGGAAAATCAGGCTTTGCTTGCTGCTCGCAGCCATCATTACATTCGTTATCCAAAGTCCTACCGGTGATATTCGTGTGGCCCAGGCGGCCGACAATGTCATTAATGCTACGGATTTTGGAGTTAAAGCCAACTCGAACTCCTCACAGTCCAGGGAAATTCAGAATGCGTTGAAGTATTTTTATGACCGGGGAATGGAGGGGACGGTTTATTTCCCCAAAGGCACATATTTGGTTGACGAATCTATTCGTTTATATACCGGGGTTCGTCTGAACGGTGACGGGATGGGCAAAACCATTTTCAAAAAGACAGGCTCTAAAAGCCAATATGTCATTGGGAATCCGATTTTACGAAACAATTCTGAACGGCTAGACGTGAAGCTATCCAATCTCACCATTGACGCAGACCGTACGAACCGTGAAGCCCGTGGCGAAAGTCAGGTAGGCGGTATTCTGATAGATGTGGCTGTCTCCCACCTTACGCTGGATCGCGTGGAGGTTCGCGACACCACCATCGGCGCGTTGCTTCGCAGAACGAGAGATTCCGAGATTACGAACAGCCGCTTTGACCGAAATAACGGACATGCCATTGCCACCGGGCACGAGAGCTTTCCGGCAGGCGAGTTCCGAAACGTCAAAATTACGAATAACCAGATTACCAATTCCGGTGGCGGCAGTGGAATCAATCTGTCACGCGCAACCTATACAACGGTCACCGGAAACCAAATTTTCAACAAGGCTCACCAATCTGACGGTTATGCAGGCATTCGTATCCCTAACAATGGAGCCCATAATACCGTAAACAATAATGTAATTGAAAATTATCCGCGGGGAATCTTTGTACTAACTGGCGCAACAGACAATAATATATACAAAAACACAGTAAAGAATGCATCCCTGCAAGGTTTACTGGTCGAATCAGACGGCAATACCTTCACAGACAATGAGTTTTTCCAAACCAATTCTTCGCTTAAGCCTGATGCGGTCATCCGCCTTTCCAATGCAAACAACAACAAAATTATTAGCAACGAGATGACCACGCACTCCAAGTTCTCCAGTATAGGAATACGTGTGACCAATTCCAACTCCAATGAAATTAGGGATAACATCACAGATACTTCGGGTAAACCGATCAGCATCGAGGGTGGACGCAACAACGTCAATACAGGTAACCGCAATCGATAAGAGAATTATGTACTATGCGAGTACGTCCATTTCCGTTACAATATGTCAGTGTGATTCTGGCATCGGCAGATTGACGCGTATTTGAACATTATTGGAGGCTTGTATTTTTTTATGCAAAACGAATCTCATTCCAACGTAAAAATCATAACGGCCGATCCGAGTGCGATCGGTCTGTTTGGCTTGGCTATTGTCACGCTTGTGGCTTCGTCTCAAAAGCTCGGCCTCACTGAGGGCTTGAGCTTTATCATCCCCTGGGCTATTTTCCTCGGTGCCTTCGCACAACTGTTTGCCTGCATTCAGGATGCAAAGCATAACAACACCTTTGGAATGACGGCGTTTGGTGCTTATGCCTTCTTCTGGTTCGCCGTAGCAGGTAGCTGGATGATTAAAATGGGCGTATTCGGTCCAGAGCTGGCGTCCGCTGTAGATGGCAAGCAGCTTGGTTTTGCCTTTGCGGGTTACCTTATCTTTACGCTGTTCATGACCATTGGAGCGATGGAGACGCATAAGGTCCTGTTCTTTATCTTTGTCCTGATTGATTTCCTGTTCCTGGGTCTTAGCTTTGATGCATTCGGCGTTGCTCCAGAGGTGTTCCATACCCTTGCAGCTTATGCAGAAATGGGCATTGCTTTGCTCTCACTGTATGGTACAGGAGCCGCAGTTCTGAATGCGCATTTTGGCCGTACGTTCCTGCCTGTAGGGCGTCCCTTCGGTATTTTCAAGCCACGCCCTTAGCTGTATATGTAAGCCCCGCAAAGCCGCCCTTTCGCGCCGATCCGCGTTAAGGACGGCTTCTCGGGTTATAATGCTGGAATTATTCGGCTTGCCAATTCGGCATGCGCTCTGCCGCATAACGAAGCCCGGCCGCCATTCCCTTGGGAATGATCGCATTAATATTTTCCATTTCCTCCGTAGATAAAGCGATATCGACTGCCCCTGCGTTTTCTTCCAGATAAGCTACCCGCTTGGTGCCTGGAATCGGTACAATTCCCTCTTGTGCAAGCAGCCATGCCAAGGCCAGTTGAGAGGGCTTGACCCCTTTTTGAGCAGCGAGATCCTTAATATGCTGCACGAGATCGAGATTCTTCTGGAAATTCTCAGGCTGAAAGCGTGGCACGGTGCGACGGAAATCATCTTCTGCAAAATCTTCAAACCTCTGAATTTGCCCGCTCAAAAAGCCGCGTCCCAGCGGACTGTACGCCACAAATTCAATTCCCAGTTCCTTGCAAGCGGGTATAACCTCATCTTCCGCTTCCCGGCTCCATAAGGAGTATTCCGTTTGCAGGGCCGTGATCGGGTGAACCTTGTGAGCACGCCGAATGAGTGCAGGAGAAGCCTCGGACAGCCCCAAATAGCGGACCTTTCCTGCCTGAACCAAGTCACTCATCGCGCCAACCGTTTCCTCGATAGGTACATTCGGATCGACACGGTGCTGGTAGTACAAATCAATGACATCTACGCCCAGTCTTTGCAGGCTGCGGTCACATGCCTGTTTTACATATTCAGGACGGCCGCTGACACCCAGAAATGCCCCATCCTCTCCGCGCATAATGGAGAATTTGGTAGCCAATACCACCTCATCCCGGTGGCTCTGCAGGACTTGACTGATCAGTTTTTCATTTTTCCCCACACCGTAGATATCCGCTGTATCCCAGAAGTTGATCCCCAGCTCCAGCGCACGATGCAGCGTTCTGATCGACTCCTGATCATTCAGCTCACCGTAATATTCGGACATTCCCATGCAGCCCAGACCCAGCGCAGATACTTGAAGGTCACTTCTACCCAGTTGTTTCTTTTTCAACTTCCATCACTCCTATATTGAAAGAATAGTCTTCGGCCTTTCTAATCACCATCACGTTACATCCAATATGTTACTACTTAAAGTTAACTTGAAGTCAAGTTGCCTCGTTGCACGCTCTTTATCAAATTATTCAGGTGAATTTTTGATTTTCAGGAATGGAAGCCAACGCTAAAAAAGCCTGGAAGGTACAGGCCAATTTATCATAAAGAGAGTCGGTTAGCGAATATAAAATCCTGAAATGGCAACAATACACATAAAGTGTAATCAAAGGGGTCGGTTGTAAAAATGATGCATAATGAATCTCATACAAAATTTCCGCAATTTCCAGAGTCGTATTGGTTAGCTTCAACTGACATCCCCAGTTTTCCCAAGCTTAGTGGGGATATTCAGGTGGATGTTGCCATTATAGGTGCGGGGATTACCGGAATTACCACTGCTTATTTACTTTCTAAAAAAGGACTAAACGTCGCAGTCATCGACGCAGGGCGGATGCTTCATGGAACAACGGGCCATACTACCGCCAAAATAACCGCGCAGCATGATTTGATCTACGGCGAGTTTCTTTCACATTTTGGCAAAGAGCAAACCCGGCTCTATTACGAAGCCAACCACGATGCTCTTCAATTCATTAAACAAACGGTAGAGGAATACAATATCGATTGTCAATTTACAGAAGAAGATGCCTACGTTTATACATGTACAGATACGTATGTGGAGAAAATCGCCGCCGAATATAAAGCCTACGAAGAATTGGGCATCCCGGGAAGTTATGTCGAGCAAACGCCTCTGCCGTTTTCAACTAAAGCAGCTATTATGATGAAAAACCAGGCCCAGTTTAATCCGGTTCCTTTCTTAAGGTATTTGGCAAATCAAGTCATTCGTCAGGGCGGGAAAATTTATGAGCAAACCACCGTTACAGGTGTGGAAAAAGGAAGCCCTGCCATCGTTAAAACCAATGACGGAAAGAAAATCACGTGCAACCATGTCGTATCCTCCTCGCATTTTCCATTCAATGATTTAAACGGTCTTTATTTTGCGCGATTGTATGCCGAACGTTCTTATGTACTAGCGGTCAAGAGCGATAAGATCTATCCGGGTGGTATGTACCTAAGTGCGGAAACCCCAAAACGTTCGCTCCGCTCGGTATTGATAAACGGAGAACCGATGGTCCTTGTCGGTGGAGAAGGCCACAAAACGGGCCAAGGAATCTGCACCTTCCAGTACTATGAAGCTTTAGAAAAGTTCGCAGAGCAAACATTTGGATTAAAGGAAATCATGTATCGCTGGTCAGCCCAAGACTTGTATACGCTAGACAAGCTCCCCTATATCGGGCAGGAAGTATCCACTATCCCTAACATCCTTGTTGCTACGGGTTATAAAAAATGGGGGATGACCACAAGTGTCGCAGCGGCTTTATTAAATACGAAACTGATTACCGGAGAGGGAAGCCCGTACCAGGATCTTTTCTCACCTGCAAGGTTTCATGCGGACCCTGACATTAAAACATTTGTGACTCAAAATGCGAATGTGGCTAAACACTTGATTGCTGGGAAGTTGGAAATGATCCACAAAAAAGCCGAAGAACTACAGCACGACGAAGGAGCGGTCGTCCAGGTGAATGGCAAAAGGGCGGGAGCTTACCGAGACCTGCAAGGAGCATTGCACCTAGTGGACACAACTTGCACCCATATGGGCTGCGAAGTCGAGTGGAACGAGGCGGAAAGAACATGGGATTGCCCGTGCCATGGCTCCCGCTATTCCTATCAAGGCGAAGTAATCGAAGGACCAACCAAAAAATCGCTTGGCAAAGTTGAATTCGAATAGCACCATCAACCCAAGAGAGCAATAAGAACAGTTCAATCACTGTCCCTTATTGTTCTTTTTTCGTAACTGCATTTCAAGCAGAAATGAACATCATTATGTATGAACAGAAGCACTGCCAGGGGCTTCTGAGTAGAGAGAGTCTATTAAAGAGCTAGCGCTTCTTCCGTAATCTTTTTAATATCAATGGATGAAGGTGTTTCTTCCTTTACCATATCCGGCAGGATATTTTCCAAAAAATAATCAACGCATTTTAATTGAATATTTTTGATTTTTACAAGTGCATTACGATACATCACTATAAATTCTTTTTCAGTATTTCCCCGCTGAAGTTCAGCAAACGCTTCGTACACCTGATCCATCTTATCCGCAACTTCAAGGATTAAACCTTCTACAGAATCATCTTTACCTTCACGTAACTGTTTGCGAAAAATAGCTTTAAAATCCTCCGGAATGTTCTCTTCAATAAAATACTCGATCATACCTTCTTCGACCTGCTGGATTAATAACCGAAGTTCCTTGGAGGAGTGCTTAACAGGCGTTTTAATGTCTCCAATAAAAATCTCCCCGTAATCGTGACTGCTTGTGATCTCGTAAAGCTTTTTCCAGTCAATGCTTACACCATTTCTCTCTTCAATATCAGCCAACGTTTTGGCATACTGCACCACTTTCCATGAATGAGCAGATACGCTGTGTTCTTCAAATTTAAACTTGCCTGGACAACGAATAATTCTTTCCAGCTCGTTAAGCGATCGAAAATACGTGTGAATTCCCATCGATGCATCCATCCTTTAAAATGTATGAGATAGTGGATATAAACCAACTATAAACCTCAACTATTAAGAGCAGATTATCGCAATATCAAGTTAAGTCACACATAGGATTATCCTTTTTCCAAATATTTGAGCATTTTCGTTCCTGCATGTACAATAAAATAACTTAGCCTCGGGGATTTACGCTATGCTTGAAGCAAGTTAAAAAAACCCGCCCTTCTCTGTCACAGACAGGAAAAGCGGGGTTTTGGGTTGACACACTTAACGCAAAGGCTCAAATCCCTCTACTTGCTTCAGAATCCGTTCGATTTCATCACAAATCTCCGGCTGAAGCGTCACCTCAACTGCTTTCACATTTTCTTCGATTTGTGCTGGTTTGGTGGCACCGATCAGGGCTGCGCTAATCCCCGGTTCTCTCAGAATCCAGGCAAGCGCAAGCTGTGACAGGTTGATACCCTGATCCTTCGCCAGCTTATCCAGCTCCTGGACACAATTCAGAACAGCATCGTTCATGTAGCTGCTGATGACATGGTTGACGGAGGCATCAGCCCCGCGGCTGCCTGTCGGTACGGGCTGTCCCGGTTTATATTTGCCCGTGAGAATACCTTGGGCCAAGGGTGAAAATACAATTTGCCCGATCCCCATCTGGCTGGATACGGGGAGCACCTCATGTTCGATATAACGCTCGAACATGTTATAGATCGGCTGATTGGCAATCAGCGGGCGCAGATTCAGTCTTTTTCCAATGCCATAGGCATCTGTGAGCTGGGCGGCACTCCATTCACTGACCGCAGCGTACAGGATCTTGCCTTGGGCCTGAAGGTCATCAAGCGCCCGCAGCGTCTCTTCCAAAGGAGTGTTATGATCATACCGATGACAGAAGTAAATGTCGATATAATCCGTGCCGAGGCGCTTCAGACTCGCCTCACATTGCTCCATAATGTGCTTGCGTGACAGTCCCCTGTCATTAGGGCCGGAATCCATAGGAAAATAAACCTTGGTAGAAAGCACATAGCTTTCTCTTCGATAAGGCTTCAAGGCGGCTCCCATAGCCTTTTCACCTTCTCCCCGATTATACGCATTCGCGGTATCAAAGAAATTGATTCCAAGCTCAACGGCTTTGGCAATACAGGCATGAGCTGCTTCCTGCTCCGCGGCTGTACCGTACGTTAACCAACTCCCCAGACCGATTTCACTAATCTTAAGACCACTGTTGCCGACATTTCTATATTTCATATCTACTCCTTCTTTCGTAAGAGGATAACATGTATATATTCACGACATGTAAACCCTTTCATTAAACCATATTATAATAGATTTATGGAGTTATATGAAGAGGAAGAACTGACTTCGTTGGGCTGGTTGACCTCGAATCTATAATTAAGATGGTTGCCTCATTTCACTTTTCCGCATTGTAAATGCTGATAAAGCTGTGATAAAATATAGCCAAGAAGTATATAATAAAAAAAGAGCAAGGATGCGTAAACATCCCTACTCTTTGGCAACAGCCGCTTTTAAGGGCGGTCGGCTGTGGTTTAGATCGGAGAAATAGATCTCACCTTTGGACGGGGCGATCTATTTCTTTTTGTTTTGGTTCAATGCAATAACAATTGTGACGATTAATCCGATTAACGTCACTAGGAACGTACCGAACATCATCATTAATGTCAGCTGTATGAACCCCACAGACTCGATGACTTACATCTTTCCTTTCTCAGATCCCTTTCGGGAAAAGCGCATCATATGCAGGACAAGGCAGCTTGTCGAGAAACTCCTGAAGCGGCTTAGGTCTATGTGTGTAAATATCCTTTAAGGACGTTCCGTTGTAAATATTACCGATGACCACAGGATGGCATAGCTCACAGATCAGGATATCACCGTTCCCGTGAAGATGAAGCTGCTTCTTACCATCAACACAGTTGGAAAAATAAACGCCCGGTTGCTCCTTAAAGCCCAGCGCTTCTGCAAAACGGTCCATGCAGGTGAAATACAGCACGGTATCTTCCTTTTTATGGGCAATTAGATCATGAACGGAACGGACAAGTGCCTCCTTGGTGGAAATGGCGTTCCAGTTGGTATGATCCATCACGATGCTGTTTTGGATTTCATGGATGCGTACACCGAGTTCATATACCATTTCACTAATGGCTTGCATGTTGTTCTGTGTTTCCTCAAACAGCAAAGTCTCCAGTACTGTTTCCAGCTTGGCTTCGGTACACAACCGGATATTTTGAACGATTGTCTCATACATGCGAGGATGAACATGATAATAGGCTGAATATTTTTCGGCGTCCGTGAAGTTGAAGGAAATATGAATGTTGGAAAGCCCTGCGTCGCGCAGTCTCTCAATCCGTTCAGGACTGAGCAAGCTGGCATTGGTATTGAGCTGGGTAGCGATTCCCTTGCTCGAACAGTGAGCCACAATGTCCAGACAGTCCTGATACTTCAAGGTCACTTCACCCCCGGACAGTCGCACACGTTTTAACGTTGGAATGTCATCAATAATACCAATGACCTCCTTGCTGCTGATGCATTGCCCGTCGTTTCGCTGATATGCGCAGCAATAATCACACTTGAAGTTGCAATTGGAGGTGACCCCGACCTCCAGTCCCTCCAGCTCGTAGATGCCCGGCTTTTCCAGTTCAAGTGCTTTATATTTGTTCTCTATACTCACTTTCTTATGATCCTCCCGATCTCAGGCTTGTGTCTTGAATACCCTTGAGATTATACAGAATGAGAGCAGCTCAGAGATATGACATTGCTAACGGTAAGGAGTAAGAGAGTTCAATCTTTAAAAAGTCATAGTTACACTTGCTTAGCTACATCAGAGATACGCTTAGATATATCCGTGACATTTTGTAGACCGAAATCCAGACTTTTCACCAAATATTTATTAAAAAAGTCAGGATCAATCCCGGTCATATGATAAAAGAAGGATATTTCAGTTTTCCAATCCTTCTCGACCATTTGACGAATGTCCACGATGCCCTTTTTAGAAACAAGGTCAATAATTGTTTTAATCTTCATTGGTTTTTGAATCGGGATTAATTCATCGAGCGGCTCAATTTTCAAATAACCTTTTCGATGCAAGGTAGCATAGAAGTTCCGATGATCTTTGGGTTTAAGGTTCCCCAAATGAGCCGCCCTGTATCCCAACACTTGCAGCGAAGTCTTCCATTTCTTCTTCAACTCCAAGTAATTATCTGGATTTGTGATATGGACAACATTTTTCAAATCAAGTGCGAATTCATCTTCTGGTAATAAAAATGCCTGGGCAAACATATTCGCTTCATTCTCAATAATTTTGTGTTCTTTTCGATTTAAATTAACAAACTCAAGGCGATAATGAAGCAGTAAATGTCCCAGTTCATGTGCTATATCAAAGTTCCTTCGAACGGCTGATCGTTTCATATTCCCTAATATGATATAAGGTCGATCGTTTCGAGTCCAGAGACTATAAGCATCAATTTCCTCACCCATTGCCTTCTCAAAAACAAATACTCCACTTTTTTCAATCAGAAACATAAGATTCTCGTTTGTATCTTGCCCTAGACCAAGTCTTTTTCGTGCCAAATGAGCGACTTTATCGATTTGAGCCGTTCTATCGTCATCTGAATGGTTTAGATATTCGATAACTTCATCCCTTAAACTGATAATTTTGAGGGTAGGGAGGCTAACTTTGGCTGTGATATAGCTAACAAAAGCATCTAAATATTCAACATGCTTCGCTTCTGCCTGCGTTTTCGAGATAACATTCAAAACTTTTGACCGATAAGCGATGTTCATTACGTTTACGTTGGCAGGTATCATGTTCCGTGCAAGCATGTCTTTAGTATAAAAATATTTACTTTTCACGTTAAAAATCCGCTTTAACTCATTCACGACTTGCATTTTAGGAGATGTATACGCATTCTCGTACTGCCAGACTGCTTGCTCTGTAACACCTAACATTTCGGAGAGCTGCTTTCTCGAATATCCATGCATGATCCGCAGGTTGGTCAAATTTTCACCAATGAACATGCTGCTCCCTCCTTATTTGACTAACACAATCTTGTTTGTCTAGTTGTGTTGCTCTTCTTCCAGGATCCCGATATCGAATGCTGCTGGATCCATAATATCCTCATTCATTTCTGGCGCAATTACTTCGCGATCCTCTTCCGTTAAATCAGCTCCGGAAATAAGGCTTGAGAGATCTTCTATCAGATAAGCAATATTATCATCAGGATTAGGCAAATAATGCATTATTTCAGATATCTGATACGCCTCATCAAGTGCATATGTGAGTATATGGAACTCATATTTTAATCGAAGTTCGAACCTAATGAAATGATTTTTTGTGATTTTTTTAAAGTCGAACTATCTATTTATTAAATTTTTATAGGGTCAATTAGATGGCTCTTTAAATTATTCTCACTTTTTCCACACATCATTCAATTGTATAAAGGAGGAATTTTAAAAATACACACTCCACAAATGTGAACGATATGTGAACTGGGCATAGTTCTCATTTCCAAATCCATACTGAATGTATCCAGAAGTAAATGGAGGCGGATAATGTGGACAAAAGGATGAATCTGCTCATGTTCAGCGGCGATTATGATAAAGCGATGGCTGGACTGATTTTGGCCAATACAGCTCGGGAGCTGGATGTAGAGGTTACCATGTTTTTTGCGTTCTGGGGGTTATTTCTGGTTCGTGATCCCGAGAAGATGACGCTTGAGGACAAGACGATATACGAGAAAATCATGGGCTGGATGACTCCGAAGGGACCTGAGGCCCTGCCGCTGTCCAAGATGAATTTTAGCGGTCTGGGCAAGCTGATGCTGACGGAAATGATCGAAGATAACGAAGCCCCGAAGCTCATTCATTTCTTGAAGGGAGCGCGGAAGAAAAACGTCAAATTTTATGCCTGCAAGCTATCGGTGGAAATTATGGGGTTCAAACCGGAGGAGTTCATCCCTGAGCTGGAAATTATCGAGGCCAAAACCTATCTAAAAGATGCACTCGAATCCGATATGCAGCTGTTTATATAAGATAAACGCACGCCTTGCCCGATTTTTGGACGAGGCTTTTATTTTGTCTAAATGATGACATCCGCCTATTTTTTTTAACCTATTCAGGCCTACCTACGTACCCTAAGAAGACAGAACGACTTAGGAGGCGCCGTATGCTCATGGCTCGAATTGGAAGCAGTAGTTGTAGGTATCAGCCTTCTAACGAGGCTTATTTCCAGAGGTATCGCGACAATACGATCGGATATCACCAGACCTTTGAATCTCCATACGGACAAAAAAAGCTGATTTATGCGGATTGGACAGCCAGCGGCCGTCTGTATGGGCCCATCGAGTCGAAAATAGTTAATGATTTGGGCCCTTTTGTGGCGAACACTCATACGGAGTCTAATTTGACAGGCACCCTGATGACCCAAGCCTATGAAGAGGCAAAACGAATCATTAAGAACCACGTTCATGCCGACGAACACGATATCATTATGTTTGCCGGGTCCGGTATGACCGGTGCGGTGAATAAACTTCAACGGTTGTTAGGATTGAAAATACATGAGAAATTAAAGCACCTCTATCCAATCGCTGAAAAAGAACGTCCCGTTATTTTTGTTACGCATATGGAGCATCACTCCAATCATATCTCCTGGGCGGAAACCATCGGAGACGTCGTGTGTGTCCCTCCGGGTCCCGGCGGTATCGTCGATCCAGTTCAGCTCGAACGGCTGCTGCATCAATTCCGGCATCGGCCTATGAAGATTGGCGCTTTTACGGCCTGCTCTAATGTTACAGGTTTTGAAGCACCCATGTACCAGCTATCCCGCAAAATGCATGAACATGGCGGCGTCTGTTTTATTGATTTTTCTGCAAGCGCTCCTTACACCGAGATCAACATGCATCCCCCTGAACCCCTTGAAAAATTGGACGGAATTGTATTTTCACCACACAAATTCCTCGGTGGTCCCGGTACAAGCGGCGTTTTAATTATGGATTCAAGACTCTGCTTTAATAATGCTCCAGATCAGCCCGGAGGCGGCACAGTAAGCTGGACCAACCCTTGGGGTGGGTACGAGTATAAACATAATATCGAAGCACGCGAGGATGGAGGGACACCTCCCTTTTTGCAGGCCGTTCGAACGGCGCTCTGCATTCGGCTGAAGGAACAAATGGGATGCACCCGTATGTTGGAGCGTAAAAAGGAGCTAACCTCATTATTGCTAAAAGGCTTGGGCACCATACCAGGCCTGCACATTTTGGGTGGAAGCAGCCAAGATCGGCTGGGAATCGTTTCTTTCGTTGTCGACCATATTCACTATAACCTGATTGTAAAATTACTGAATGATCGGTTTGGAATTCAGGTCCGGGGCGGCTGCTCTTGTGCAGGAACCTACGGACACTATTTGCTGGGTATCGACCAACAAACCTCTATTCAAATGACAAGCCTAATCCATGCAGGAGATTTATCGCAAAAACCAGGCTGGGTGCGCCTGTCCCTCCATCCTATGATGACGAATCAGGAAGTCTCCTATCTCATATCTTCCATACGAGAAATTGTAGAAAACATCATGACCTGGCAAAAAGATTATATCTATCAACCAGACACGAACGAATGGCGATCTATGAAACAATCTAAAAAAATAGACATCCACAAATGGTTCAATTTTAGCGATTAAGAGACTCCTGTCCTGAGACGGCCTTCAATTGGGCTGGGATAATCGAATACTTCGGAAAACAGGCTATATGATTTTTGAATAAAAAGAAAGGAGCGACCTAATCACCAGGGTCTGCTCCTTTTGTTCTTATCAATATAGCGTAAAATCGCTCATTTGCTCTCGGATTCCCACTTGGATATCTCTTCGCGCACCCGTGGCGCTACCTCTGTTCCCAGCAGCTCAATAGCTCTCATGACATCTTCATGCGGCATTGTTCCGACGGGTACGTGCAGCATAAAGCGTGTAATGCCTACCTGTTTGCGCAGGTGAATGATTTTCTTGGCAACTGTATCGGAATCGCCTACATACAGCGCGCCCTCAAAGCTGCGTGCGGCATCGAAGCTGGAACGGGTGTAAGGACCCCAACCACGCTCACGCCCAAGTACATTCATGACTTGCTGGGTAGAAGGGAAAAACTTGTCTGCTGCAAGCTCGGTGCTTTCCGCAATAAAACCATGCGAGTGGGATGCAACTGGAAGCAGCGATGCGTCATGGCCTGCGTGCTTAGCCGCTTTTTTATACAACTCGACCAATGGTGCAAAATGCATAGGGCTGCCTCCAATAATGGCAAGCACCAACGGCAATCCGAGCAAGCCGGCACGGGCTACAGATTCCTGATTGCCCCCGCTGCCAATCCATACGGGCAACGGATTTTGAACCGGACGCGGGTACACGCCCAAATTGTTGATTGCGGGCCGATGTCCGCCTTTCCAGGTGACTTTTTCGGATTCGCGTATTTTCAATAACAGCTCCAGGCTTTCATCGAACAACTCATCGTAGTTGTCCAAATCATATCCAAACAACGGGAACGATTCGATAAAAGACCCCCGTCCTGCCATAATTTCAGCCCGTCCATTCGAGATGCCATCCAGTGTAGCGAAATCCTGAAACACCCGCACCGGATCATCCGATGACAGCACCGTGACTGCACTGGTTAGTCGAATCCGCTGGGTCTGTGCTGCTGCCGCAGCCAGTATAACAGCTGGTGCAGATGCTGCATAATCTTTGCGATGATGCTCCCCTACACCATACACATCCAGCCCTACCTGATCTGCAAGCACAATTTCCTCCACAACCTCACGGATTCGTTGTGCGTGACTAATGACCTCACCGGTTTGGGGATCCGGCGTTGTTTCCACAAACGAGCTTATACCTATCTCCACTGGTCCTGCCTCCTATTTTCATGTTTCGTTCTCATTCGGCTGCTTGCAAAGCAAACCATTTTAAAAACCGATATCTTTATATTGAACTATTTCTGTTTATTTTTCAAGCTTTCCTTTTCTGGGTCTGGATTCAGTGAACAGGAACGTCAATAGGAGCTCATGCCAATGTGTATATCGGTATTGACATTGCGACGAGAAGTAACTAATATGGTTACAACGGTGGTGAACAGTTATGAAACAAATCAGTAGTCGCTTCTCGATAGCAGTCCATATCCTTACGTTGATTGCTATTATGCCGGGAGAATGTACAGGAGACTTCATTGCAGACAGCGTAAATACAAATCCCGTCGTGATCCGAAGAATTATGGGCATGCTGAAGAAAGCCGGTCTGATTGACATCCGGTCTGGTATAGGTGGTGCTTCTCTTTTGAAGGAGCCGGAATCCATTACTTTACTGGATGTATATCATGCGGTTGAGGTTATTGATAAGGGACATTTATTTAATTTTCATAAGGACCCGAGTCCACTCTGTCCTGTAGGCAAAACCATCGAGGCCTCCCTCTTGGGAGAATTGGCTGAAGCTCAGGCGGCTATGGAACAGCGATTGAAACGCGTCACGATTCAAAAGATGCTAAATCAAGTTCATGTTGAAGCTCATGTTAATTAAAGCTCAGATAGAGCTTTTTTTAAAAACCTCGTTGTAACCACTTGTGTTATAACAAATATTTTTTTAGTACTTGTGAAAATTCGATATAAATTGAATGGAGTTCTGCCATTCATTTTTATATACATATTCAATTGGAGGAATGGAAAAATGAAAATATTGGTAACTGGCGCAACTGGACAATTTGGATCTATAGTCGTGGATACACTGTTAAAAACAGTACCTGCTGCAAGCCTTGCGGTAAGTGTACGCAATCCTGAGAAAGCTGAACACCTTCGCACACAAGGCGTTGACGTACGTCACGGTGACTTCGACAAACCTGAGACTTTGGATCAGGCATTCGCTGGTGTGGATCGTTTGCTGATCGTCTCCGCGGACGGGGATAACGCGACACGGATTCGTCAGCACCAAAATGCTGTCGATGCAGCCAAAAAAGCCGGGGTAAGCTTCATTAGTTACACGAGTGTTGCTAAGGCAGACCGTAATGCCCTCTCCCTTGCCGAGGTTCATCGTGCGGCGGAAAAAGCTATTCGCGAGACTGGCATTCCGTATTCCTTCCTTCGCAACAACTGGTATGTTGAAAACGAAGCAGGCAGCATACAAGGCGTATTGCATGGTGCACCTTGGCTTAGTGCTGCAGGCAGCGCTCGGATAAGCTGGGCTTCACGCAGTGATTATGCCCAAGCTGCTGCTGCTGTTCTCGCTGGAGAAGGACATGAAAACACGGTCTACGAACTCTCTGGTAAACCTCGCACACAAGCCGAGCTTGCAGCCATCACGGCCGAAGTAATAGGCAAAGAAGTGAAGGTCGTCGATGTGGACGACGCTTCATTAGGCGAGGCTTTGCGTGCTGCAGGACTGCCTGATTTTGTGGTCACCATGCTTGTTGATTTGCAGGGGCCGATCCGCGAAGGCTCCCTTGATGTGGAAAGCGATGATCTGGAAAAATTGCTAGGGCGCCCGGCTCAGCCTTTAAGTGATTCTGTCAAAGCTATTATTGGCCAATAATTAACGAATAACGACGAGGATTTCATACAAATATGAAAAAACCACCGGATTACTAGGCTCTCAAGCCTGTTTCCGGTGGTTTTTCCTGTCTCATGTTTACTTGAGACGTTGATTGTTTAGTTCTTTTTTACAAATTCCGATTTTAATTTCATCGCTCCGAAACCGTCAATTTTGCAATCAATATCATGATCGCCTTCCACCAGACGGATATTCTTCACTTTGGTGCCGATTTTCAAAACAGATGAGCTTCCTTTAACCTTAAGATCTTTAATAACGGTTACAGAGTCACCATCCTGCAGAACGTTACCATTTGCATCTTTCACGACCTTTACATCTTCATTGCTTACGGTTTCTGACTCGGATGACCACTCATGAGCGCATTCCGGGCAGATGAAGAGACTACGATCCTCGTAAGTGTACTCTGAATTACATTCAGGGCAATTTGGCAAATTAGACATGTTAGTATGTACTCCATTCATTTTTAATTCTATACAAGTATATTGGATAATCAACAATGAATCCACTCATGGATGAAATTAGGCGGCGTAAGTGGACGTCTCAGAGTCGCTGCTCAGACTTGAGGCTCATACTCGCTCAATTTCCCTTCGTAGATCAAATGGAATCGGTCACTTTGCCGAAAATCGTCTGGCGTAATAAGGGCGGGCAACTTGTTCCATATTTTTATGCCGGA
Organism: Paenibacillus kribbensis; assembly: GCF_002240415.1. Classification (NCBI taxonomy): domain Bacteria; kingdom Bacillati; phylum Bacillota; class Bacilli; order Caryophanales; family Paenibacillaceae; genus Paenibacillus; species Paenibacillus kribbensis. Next base: position 20,066 of record NZ_CP020028.1, on the reverse strand, counting down.
TCGCTGTAAAATTTCCGCGACGAATTGCGAACAAAAATAAGAATTGCTGAACTCGACTGGTTCTTTGAGTGCAACACCAATCAACCCCAGTAAGTTATACATATATTTTTGGCGACTTCGGATAAAGACGTGTAAGACCCGCTTCATTTTTTCGACTTCACGATCGGTTACCTGAAGCTCGTAGATGACACATGTTGTATTCGGAAATCTGCTGTATGTACCTGTCTTAATATCCTCTTTTACGAAACCGCCATCCAGAGGATTATTGGGAGTCTTTCTCCCGAAGCTGTATAACTCCGAAAGTTCACGGTCGAAGGAAATGGAGGCGTGATTGTATGGCGCTCTTGTATAGCTTTTAATGACTCTCGTAAGAAACGTTCCCGTATTGGTAAGCAAGATAAAGACGGATTGATCAGCTACCATTTACTAAATTTCCCCTTATCAAGTTTGAATTATTCCTTCATAATAACATAGGAATCCTTTAATGGAATCCTATTTCGCGATAAGTTGGTGAAGGCATGGACAGTTCGCTATTAACGTTAATTCTCATTTTTACAGCCTTATTGGTCATCCATCTGATTTATATAGTGGTAGTCAAAACACAGCCCGACAAAGACTATGCAGCTATTGGACTTCGCATCAAGACCTGGTGGGGCATGTTCTTGATCTTTTGCTTGGCAACTCTTTTCAATCCGATCGTTTCACTGCTTTCCTTGATGGCGCTCACTTTTTTTGCGCTAAAAGAATACTTTTCCATGATCAGATCCAGAAAAGCCGATCGCAGATTGTTTCTATGGGCGTACTTGGCTATTCCTGTACAGTTTTATTGGATTTATATCGGGTGGTACGGGATGTTTATTGTCTTTATCCCCATCTATGTGTTCTTGCTGCTGCCGCTCCCGCGATTGATCAATAAAGGAACGGTTGGTTTCCTGCGCAGTGTCAGCTCGACCCAATGGGGGCTCATGCTGATGGTTTTCGGGCTGAGTCACCTGGCCTATTTTCAGTTTGCTACGCCGCAATACGGAGCGAAACTTGTACTTTTTCTAGTGGTTCTGACGCAACTCAATGATGTCGCGCACTATCTGGCATCACTCTATTTCGGGAAGCGGAAAATTGTCCCGACATCCAACCCCAATTTAACTTGGGAAGGCTTTGCATTCGCTTTTCCCGTAACCATAGCGGCTTCCTATCTAATCTATCCCTACCTGACGCCGTTTGACCTGAAATTTGGAATTATTTTCGGCATGCTGATCAGCTTGAGCGGTTTCTTCGGCAGCTTAACGGTCTCCGTGCTGAAGCGAGATTTATTAATCGGCGATGATGACAAGTTCGATGCTCTGAAAAAAAGCTACTTAAGCCGAGTGGATAGCTTGACCTACACCTCGCCTGTCTTTTTTCATGTGCTTCGTTATTTTTTTGACTTTATGTAGCAATATCTTACTATGAAAAGGGCAGTCTAGCCTCACCTGAGGATAGACTGCTGTGGCAAAGTGACACGCCCTATTACGCCGCCAGCATACAGGAAGCTTTTCTCGGCATCTACGATGTAAATCAAGCCTGCATCGGCATGGTGCACATCAGCCTCTCTTCTTTGTATCGGCTTCTTAATGCACCGATTAATGCACCTGATCCAGCAATTGATATGCTTCTTCCTTCGTTGTGACGGCCAGAAGCGCTTCTCTAAAATGATCATCCATCAGCTTGCGGGACAGCATTTGCAGTACTTTCAGGTGCGTATTGTCCTTGCTATTGCGCGGTACAGCAATCATGAAGATCAATTTCGCCTCACTACCATCGAGACTTTCCCAGTCAACGCCACTCCGCTTGATGCCAAAAACCACGCTTGGCTTTAAGACAGCTTCCGATTTGCCATGTGGGATGGCAATATTCATTCCGATACCTGTGGAGCTTTCTTGCTCTCGGGCCAATATGACCTCTTTAAGATCACTGGCAGAGCTTACGATTCCCGTTCCCACAAGTGCTCCGATCATTTCATCAATGACAGCATCCTTTGTCGTTCCTTCCAGATTGAGGTTAATCAGATCCATCGTTACAATATCCGTCAGCTTCTCAATGTGGACAGCTTGTGAAGGTACTTCTGACCCATGATTTATAGCGGCTGTTGAAGCCGATAACTCCGCAGCAGTTGTAGTAGTTGCAGATGGTTCGGCTACTGCCGCGGAATTTCCAGATTTCACTTCTCCAGCAACGGCCGTATCTACAGTCGCAATATCTTTTTTCAGCAGGCTTACCATGACAACCGTTACGGCTACGCCGATAATAACGGCGATAAAGAACATAAACACATGATCAACTGCACCAAGCACGGCTACAATCGGCCCACCGTGAGCTACCCTATCGCCTACATTCCCCAGCATGGCGATGACTGAACCGACCATGGATCCTACCATGATACTGGGAATAACACGGAGTGGATCTTGCGCCGCGAATGGAATGGCACCTTCGGTAATGCCGAACAGACCCATCGTAAATGTTGCTTTCCCGGCCTCGCGTTCCGACGGTGCAAATTTACGTTTGTTGATCATCGCTGCAAGTCCCATCGCAATCGGTGGAATACAAATCGCAACGGCGATTGGACCCATAATTTCATAATTTCCTTCGCCAATCATGGCTGAGCCAAATAAGAAGGCCACTTTATTCACCGGACCGCCCATATCAAAGGAGATCATCGCCCCCAAGATCAGCGCCAGCAGAATCGAGCTTGTGCCTTGCATACCTGCAAGCCAACCTGTTAAAGATTCAAACAATTGCGCAATTGGAGCACCGATTACAAACACAAAGATTAATCCCACAATCAAGGATGACAATACGGGAATAATAATAATAGGCATGATCGGCTGTAACGCCCGGCCAACCTTTATTTTCCGAATCCCCAGTGCAACATAACCCGCCAGAAAACCGGCAATAATTCCACCGATAAATCCGGCCCCCGCCTCACTTCCATAAAAACTGCCGTTCGCAGCAATAAATCCGCCAATCATACCCGGTGCAAGCCCCGGTCTATCGGCAATGCTCATCGCGATAAATCCAGCGAGGATCGGTACCATAAAGGTAAACGAAGCCGAGCCGATATCCTGAATCGTCTTCCAAAACGAACCGTCCGGTATAACCAGACCGCCAGGTGTCTTCTCACCGCCAATCGTCAGTGCAATGGCAATGAGCAAGCCTCCGATGACGATGAAGGGCACCATATAGGACACACCATTCATCAAGTGGCGGTAGATTGGGTTTTGCTTCGGTTTTTTCTCCTCTGTACTACCTTCGGCAGAACGTGACTGTGCCTCGTACACAGGCACATCGCCTTTCATCACCCGCTGGATCAACTCTTCCGGACGACGGATACCATCCTGTACACCAACGACCAGCAGTTTCTTGCCAACGAACCGGTCTTCTACCACCGTCTTATCTGCTGCAATAATAATGCCATCCGCTTCACGGATCTCCTGCTCCGTTAATTGATTTTCGACTCCAATGGAGCCTTGTGTCTCGACCTTCATCTCGATGCCCAGTTTCGCTGCTGCCTTTTGCAGATTCTCAGCTGCCATATACGTATGTGCAATTCCGTTAGGACATGAGGTAATCGCCAATATTTTCATAGTCATTCCCCTTCTCTGTGATGTTTCCGCTTACATTGATAGTATAAACGTCTATTTGGCTGTTATTGATCGAACTTTTTACCGGAACTTTCGGAAAAACGGATTTATAAGGACAAAAAGCAGGACTTATATAAGTCCTGCTCCAGAGCACAGCTTTTGGTATTCACTTATCCTTTTAGCTTCCCTAATAATCTCATCGCATCAGTCTCCTTGGACAATGCATGCACCATAGCCGGCTGCTCACTGATCAGGGATAATTCCTTAAACAACTGTCGCATCTCTTCGCGTCTATCCTGTTTAACCGCAAGCAGGAACACAAGCTCTACTTTCTCGGTTCCCCAGGTGAGTGGCTGCCTCAAGGTAGCGACTACAATAGCTGACTGTCTGATCCACTCCGAGCCGCCATGCGGGATGGCAACACCTCCACCAATCGTGGTAGCGGACATTTTTTCTCGCGCCAGCACACTTTCCACATAACCTTCCTCGACATATCCCTTGTTCTCCAGTATTCGCGCCAGCTTGGAGATAATTTGTTCGGGGCGTTGCACTTCCTGCTGGGGAAAGACCAGAAAAGGCGTCGTATACCTGAAAAATACAGATTCATCTGCCACCCTGTGTTCCGGCTCATCCAATCGTCTGATCACCTGCTCCAGCTGACGCTCGTCCTTGGCATCCAGCAATGGAGAGACGAGAATGTGGGGAACTTTTATGTCCGGGAGAGCTACGGTTGTAATGACAAGCTCCACCTCATGGGCTGCCAGATAGTCTTGAACTTCCGCTTTCGATATCGTGGTTTCCACATGCACAGACGGAAATTTGCGTTCCACCTTTGTACGCAGCAGCTGGGACATGCCAATGCCCATGTGACATACGATGACTGCTCTTTGAGGATGACTGTCCCTCTGATGAAGCCGCTCCACAGAGGCTTGGAAATGCAGGGTTAAATACGCTGCTTCCTCTTCGGGAAATGATAATCGGATCATTCTCCCTACCTCTTCCAGTGCAATAATGACCCGGTCGAACATGTAGGGGTACATCTTCTTGATCTCGGCCAGCATGGGATTGGACACAGTCAGACCATATTGAAGACGGTTCAGGGTCGTATATAAATGAATCTTCAACCCGTTTAGCAGCATCTTGTCCTTGTCAAAAGCAATCATATTCAGCTCTGACATCCGCTGGATCAGCTGCTCAACCAATGCAGGCAAAAGCGGATGGCTGTCTGCCAGATCGCTCTGCTTTCCCTTCCTTTTCTCCTGCTGGTAACGGAACTTCCCGCTAAGCAGATGCAGGGTTAAATAAGCCGTCTCTTCCCGAGAAAAAGGCACGGCAAACAGCTTTTGCAGCTGCTGTAAAAAAGACGTAGCCCATGTAAATTCAGCTTTTTCCTGCAAAAAGGCAATGTCCTGCCCGGAGAGCGAGATGGGCTGTCCGAGCTTGGTTCGTTTGACCATTAACAGGATATGCAGCATTAGACCTTCGAAAGCTTCATCAGTGAAGCTGAGCTCATGACGTTTTTGAAATGTTTTTAGTTCATGATGTATGGTTGCAATCTCGTGCGGTTCAAACTGTTTGCGCATCATTTGTCCTGTTAACTCAGGACTATCTATCAGTTGGTTCAGCCGTGCCAAAGCTATCCGCTTGTTTTTCTCGGAGCCTTGAATCGTCAATCCTACGCGCTGCTTGGTAATCAAGGCAAGATCAAGGCTGTGCAGCCAGTCCTCGATCTTCTCCATATCTCTACGGATCACCGTTTTATTCACATAATACTGGGAGGCCAGATCCTGTATGGTTACAGGCTTGGCAGCCATCAAGAGACGATAGGCGAGATGCAGCACCCTTTCCTCATCCGACTCATGTTGGACTCTACTCTCGTCCGCATACAGTCGATGGAACAAATCTATCCGCTCCAATTCATCCATCTCCAGATAAATGCCGCGTCCCGGCCTTCTCACCAGATTGGCGCTGGAATGCTTGACTATATATTCTTCAATTACCTTCAGATCGTTGCGGATCGTCTTTTCAGAGCACTCAGTCCGATCCGCCAAATCCTGCACTAACCATAACCGCCCCGGTTCAGTTAACAACCTGCGAAAAATTTCTGTTTGCCTTTTGTTCATTCCAATCTCCCATCTTCCAAAATAAAGAATGTCTAGGGCGTTTCCTGCTATATCTATCTTAGGCTTTCTGTCGACATTTAAGTATACTCCAAGTAGTACATTTTAAGCATCGTAGTCCCCATGTTTATTCTTTAATTTCATTCACAAGGGATATTTATATTATTTTAATGGTTTATAGGATGTTTTCCTAAACATGGAATAGAAATTAACCGTTAATATAAGGGGCGTGTTTTAAATGATTGAATATTAAAAAGAGGTGTATTTTTTGGAGAACCAGCACATGTCACAGAATCCGCAGGAAACATCAAGACAGATGTACATTCGCCATGGCCAAAACGATGGGGAAACAAACAGGATGGCAGAGATATCAAAAACCTATGGTTCGTCTATTTTGTTTAGGCGTTGGGGAGCAACGGTATTTGATTTTATATTCTTTGTGATCGGTTATATTGGCTTGTTTATCTCTGTCATTCAAATAACGGATAGATGGTTTTTGCCTTTGGCGATTGCAACCCGTTTATCCTGCTTATAGCTTTTTTCTGCTATTATTTGCTTTTGGAAGGTTATACAGGCTATACGCTGGGTAAGTTCGTTTTTCGTATTAAGGTGGTTAACGGGGAAGAAAGGCCTCCTGGTTTTCATAAATCGCTAATTCGCACTTTGCTTAGATTGATTGAAACCAACCCTGTTCTAATGGGTTCGTTACCTGCTGTTATCAGCGTGTTAGTAACTGCAACAGGACAACGAATTGGTGATCTAGCCGCAGGTACATATGTTGTAAAGGTACGGGATTTAGAGCCGATTAGCAAAAAGACACTGAAACGTTCGCTGTTGATATTTTTTATCGCAATGGTGATCTTGGGAGGCTCGTTTGTTAATGCTATTTATATATGGCTGCATAATTATCAACCTCCTGAAGCTCCAGTGAGCAGGGCAGAACAGAACTTTATAAGTAAAGATGGTCGGTTTCAAATCTCAGCTCCGCTAGACTGGTCAACAGACCCGGACCGTGAAAAAATGACTGATATTGCGATATTTAATCCGTACATTCAAAAGTCCGTTGCAGTAGTGTCCAATTCGAAAAAGGAACTGGGCAATGTAACTCTCCAGCACTACGCAGAGAAAATTCAATACAACATGACCAAAGAGTTTAACCTTTCTACTGTAGGACCTTCCTCTAACACAACGATTCATGGATATCCTGCCATTGAGTTTACGATTAAAGGACAGAAAGATGTGAACCATTATGTCACCCATGTAGCGATTATTGAGACCGAAAATGATTATTATCAGGTGCTGGGATATACGCCCGCATCTAAATATAGTCGTTTTAAGAAAGAGCTGCATGATATTACCTACAGCTTCAGCGAGGTTCGCCATTAGACTGCGCAGCTGGTGAAAGATAGGAACGACTCGAAAAACAGGGACTCTTGGGAGTAGCCTGCTTTTTGGGTATAATTCTATAATTCCCTCTCCGTATACGTAAACGGTTGCATTTCTGTGATAAAATAGGCTGACATGTACGGCAACACGCTTTATTATGTTGTTCAGATGCACAATCAAATGAAAACTATTTCACAAGTATAATCCGTCACATCACTATGTATAGGGAGGAACCGCGAACTGTTCCAGATCTCCGAAAAACAAGCCCAAGACATCGTAGATAAAATGATGAAGGATATTCCATACAATATCAATATTATGAACGAACGAGGCATCATCATTGGCAGCGGAGAGAGTGAACGAGTCGGGACTGTTCATCAAGGAGCCGTTCAGGCGCTCGAAACCGGAAAAATGATTGAAGTATGGCAGGATGGTCACTACGAGAAACAAGGGACCAATGAGCCGATTGTCATTCATCATGAGCGGGTCGGCGTCATTGGCATCACGGGAAACCCCGATGAAGTGCGCCCTTTTTGCAACATCGTCAAAACTACGGTATCCCTCCTGATCGAACAAAGGATCTCCCTGGAGCATCTGGCTCACGAAGCCAACCGCAAAAAATCCATGCTGGAAATGCTGTTGCATCATCAAGGGGCCTACACTCAAAAAATAAAAAAAGAAGCGGCTCAATATCACATTGATCTGCTTCTAAAAACTTCGGCAGTATATGTAAAGCATCTCCCTGCTGACCCGGTTTATGTAGCCGAGCTGTCGAAAATATTCATGCAGCATCCATCCTTTCATATGGAGGAAGACAGCTATCTCATCCTGATCCAGAATCAGGATGAGATAGACAAACTGCTGAAGCCACTTGTACGCAGCTATCCTGATGTGCTGATTGCCATCAGCAGACAAGAGCATAACATTGCAGAATGTTATTTACAGGCCAAGTCAACCATGAATGTTTTGCTGGCTCTGCGACCGCCTGTGCGGATGATTTCCTTTGCAGAAGTCGAATTTCTGGTCAAGCTGAGCCAATCCAGCCTGACGAACACGATTCATCTGGTCAGCAAGCTGGAAGATACCGTGGATTTGCTGGATACGCTGCGCAGCTTTATTAACCATAACGGCAGTGTCTCCTTTACTGCAGACGAATTAAATATCCATCGCAACACCCTGCAATACCGCCTAAAGCGGATTCATACCTTAACGGGTAAAGATCCCCGGAATCTCCTTCAGCTTTTTGAGCTTACACACGGCTTATTGGCACTGTACCAATGAACGGCTGTATTATGCCAGATCATTCTGCGGTAAACGCCTATTTCCCTCGCCGCCACTCCCGGATTTTATTCAATCTGTCTCAGTATTAAGGGGAAAAATCCGGGAACGCGGACGAGCGCTCCATTTCTAACGCATTCGTGCTATAATCCGCCTTCTAATTCATTGGCTACTCGCTGAATTGAAGCACCCTTGCAATATTCTCGCATGTGCGCTCTACATTTTGCGGCCCTTCGACCAGCAGCTTACCCAGTTCCGAGGCTCCCGGCACGATGCCAAACACCGCATCTATTCCTTCCTGGTATAACGTGTCGATCCCTTCCCCGACATAGCCAGCGACCGCAATGACCTTTTTGCCGGATTGTTTGGCCGCCTGGGCTACTCCATACGGAGTCTTCCCGAATTTGGTCTGAAAATCAATGCCGCCTTCCCCCGTAAAAACGATGTCCGCTTTCGCCAGCTTCTGCTTTAATCCGGTGTATTCGATCACAATCTCAATGCCTTTTTGCAGCGACGCCTGAGTAAAAATCAGCAGGCCCGCACCCAATCCTCCAGCCGCGCCTGCACCTGGAAGATCGCGCACATCCTTGCCCAGCTGCCGCTTCACCACATCTGCATAGTGGGCGAGATTGGCATCCAATTGCTGCACCATTTCCGGGGTTGCCCCTTTTTGCGGACCGAATACATGAGATGCCCCATGCTCTCCGCACAGCGGATTCGTCACATCACAGGCTACAATCAATTGCACCTGCTGCAAGCGAGCATCCAGTGATGAAATATCAATACTGGCCAGTTCTCCCAGACTGCCGCCTCCGCGAGGGAGAGTGTTTCCTTTGGCATCCAGAAATCTGACACCAAGTGCTTCGGCCATGCCTGTCCCGCCGTCATTCGTCGCGCTTCCACCAATTCCTATAATAATCTTTCGAATCCCCTGATTCAGACACTCACGGATTAACTCACCCGTACCGTAAGTTGTTGTCTTTAGCGGGTTTTTGTTGTCCTTATTGACCAGATGGATTCCGCTGGCGGATGCCATCTCGATTGCCGCAGTGGTGCCGTCTCCCAGCAAGCCGTATGCAGCAGTTACAGGTTCTCCAAGCGGTCCGGTCACCTCGAGATAACGAAGCTGCCCACCTGTCGCATCCACCAGGGACTGCACCGTTCCTTCACCACCGTCCGCCATTGGAATGTGGACATAATTCGCCGTCGGATAGACCTTGCGCAGTCCTTTCTCCATTGCGATACACACTTCTTTAGCCGTCATGCTTTCTTTAAAGGAATCCGGTGCCAGCACAAATGTCTTCTCTCTCATCTTCTCACCCCATCATCAATATTAAAGTAAAAATCCATACATCAGTGTCGCTACAATGGCCATTGTTCCACCGACAATAGCTTCGTAAGGAATAAGTCCCATCCGTTGTTTAATGCTCATTTTCATGCTGTCTGCCGTAACGTGAAAATAGTTGCCTTGTGGCAAGGAATCGATAACCGTTGCCCCTGTATGCACCATCACAGCTGCGGCGAGCGGGGCCGTCCCCATATTCAGAATCGCTTCCCCAAACGAGCCTGTCGCCAAAATGACTCCCGTCGAGGTCGACGCTGTCGCAGCCGCCATCAGAATCCCTGCGAGCGGTGCCAACAATGTGCCGGAAACTCCCGAAGCTTCAATCAGGCCAACCACCTGCGCAGACAAATCCGACGCTGAGATCAGACCTGCAATCCCGCCTGCACCGATCAAAATCAGCACGGTCGCCGTCATTTTATTTAAGCCAGAGGCTGAATATTTCAAAATATTGCGTCCTTGCCCCATTGCCAGCATACCCACAATCCCGGCAATCGGCAAAATGTACATCGCATCGACTTTGAAACTCGACAGTGCTTCAATGCCGGAGATGGACCCAATCGGGTTAATCATCAGCAAAATAACAGCCACCAACGGAGCTACAATTGCCCGTCCCAGCGCCGGGTACTTCGAAGTATCCACATCACTGTCCATAGTATCCTGATCGGATACCTTTACACCTTTAGTTTTCAACAGAGACGCCACCAGAACGGTCATCAATAAGCCACATATCGCAGGGACCACACCTGCCAGCATCACGTGGCTCAAATCAAGGTTGAAGCCGCGCGCCGCCGCAATCGTATTGGGATTCGGAGAAATAATGTTCCCCGCTTTTCCCCCTCCAGATAAGGCCAGCAGGAGCGCCAGCTTGGAAATCCCCATTTTGTTCCCGACCGACAGCGCAATAGGTGCCACGATCAGCACAGCGACCGGAATAAATACGCCCACCGCCGTAATAATCATCGTCGCCAAAGCCAGTGCGAGAATTGCTTTGCTGCCGCCAAACTTCTTCACAATAGCCTGCGCAATCGTCTCCGCCGCCCCGGATTCCATCATCACACCCGCCAATACACCTGCAGCAAGTACACGAATGACCGTCCCCATCACACTTTGCGTACCGCTAATCAATACACTAATGGTCTGCTCCAAATTGGCTCCGCCCAATAAAGCGCCTACAATGGCTCCCAAAAACAAAGCATAAACCGGATTCAGCTTTCTCAATATCAAAATAATTGCAATAGCCAGCCCCGCCAGAGCTCCTATCCAACTGATCGTCAATCCTTCCATCTGCCTAACCCCCGGGCAATTTTTGATTACGCTTTCATTATATCGATTGCGGAACGTAAAAAATATTGAAGAACAGACGAAATTGATTGTGCATTTGCACATATGTGCTTCTTTTTTCCATTTGGACACACGCGATGGATACGCTTGCAAAATTAAAAATTTAGATTATAATACTTGTATACAAGTATACTTGAATAATCAAGAAGGTGAATTTATGGTCGAATCAAGGGAATTCCTATATCCCTCCAAATGGCTTTTAAAAGCCTCTGCTGGTGATCGTGTAACATGCGAGCTTAGAATGCGTATTATTTCTGGCGCAATTGAAAGCGGTACCATATTATCAGAAAATAAATTAGCTGCAGATTTTGCTGTAAGTCGCTCACCCATTCGTGAAGCGTTAAAAATACTGGCATCCGAAAATATCATCCGATTAGAAAGAATGGGTGCAGTTGTTATTGGTTTATCAGAAAAAGAAATAGAAGAAATTTATGATGTCCGTCTACTCATAGAATCGTTTGTATTTGAACGGCTTGTAAAGATGGACACTAATGATTTAGCAATGGAACTTAGTAAAATACTGGAAATGATGAAAGTCGCAATTAAATATAGTGATGCTGATGAGTTTTCATATCAAGATGTCTTGTTCCATGAAACGATTATTCGTGCAGTTAATCATTCATACATCCTGATGATCTGGAATAATTTAAAGCCCGTTATGGAAAGCCTCATCCTTTTGTCGATGCGTATGCGTTTCAAAGAAAAGTATGAAGACTTTACACGGGTTGTAAGAAATCATGAGCTTTATATTGAAGCGATCAAGGGAAAAGATAGAGACCTCATGATCAAGTCTTTACATGAAAACTTTGATGATGTTCAAGGTAAAGTAGAAGACTTATGGATGTCACAACAAATGCTGTCTAAAGGGGTAGTGCAACAAAATGACTAACTATATGTTAGGTATAGATATCGGGACCACAAGTACGAAAGCAGTTTTATTTAGTGAAAAAGGCGAAGTCATCCAACAAGAAAATATTGGGTATCCGCTTTATACACCGGATATAGCGACAGCAGAACAAAACCCGGAAGAGATTTTTCAAGCAGTCCTACAAGCCATTTCGAACATAATGAAACATCACTCACAAAAAAAGCTGTCGTTTGTTTCATTTAGCAGTGCCATGCATAGTGTCATTGCGATGGATGAAAATGACCTGCCGCTTACGTCTTGTATCACTTGGGCAGATAATCGAAGTGAAGCATGGGCACATAAAATAAAAGACGAATTGAATGGCCAAGAAGTCTATAAACGAACAGGAACACCAATTCACCCCATGTCGCCATTAACTAAAATAGCTTGGATTGTGAATGATCTTCCTGAAATCGCTGTCAAGGTTAAAAAATATATTGGAATTAAAGAATATATTTTCAAAAAGTTCTTTGATCAGTATGTTGTTGATTATTCCCTGGCTTCAGCCATGGGCATGATGAATCTCGAAAACCTGGATTGGGATGAAGAAGCATTAAAAATTGCTGGTATAACACCTTCTCATTTATCTGAGCTCGTACCAACAACCCAGATATTTACCAACTGTAATTCAGATTTAGCAAAAGAGATGGGTATCGATCCACAGACATCATTTGTCATTGGAGCCAGCGATGGAGTCCTTTCTAATCTGGGTGTGAATGCCATACGAAAAGGCGAAGTTGCCGTCACAATTGGGACAAGCGGTGCCATTCGAACCATTATAGACAAGCCGCAAACAGACGAAAAGGGAAGAATATTTTGTTATGCCTTAACAGAAAAGCACTGGGTAATTGGCGGGCCGGTAAACAATGGCGGGATGGTCCTGCGCTGGATTCGTGACGAACTTGCCTCATCAGAAGTAGAAACAGCGAAAAGACTAGGAATTGATCCATATGATGTATTAACCCAGATTGCTGAACGTGTAAGACCAGGATCTGATGGATTGTTATTCCACCCATATCTCGCTGGTGAACGTGCGCCCTTATGGAATCCAGACGTACGTGGCTCATTCTTCGGTTTAACGATGTCACATAAGAAAGAACATATGATTCGCGCAGCCCTGGAAGGAGTCATTTACAATTTGTACACCGTATTTTTAGCATTAACCGAATGCATGGACGGTCCTGTGACCCGAATTCAAGCTACAGGAGGCTTCGCAAGGTCAGATGTTTGGCGGCAAATGATGTCTGATATATTCGCATCTGAAGTCGTCGTTCCAGAAAGCTACGAAAGTTCTTGTCTAGGAGCTTGTATTTTAGGCTTGTATGCCACCGGAAAAATCCAATCATTTGAAGTCGTTTCTGAAATGGTTGGCAGCACCAACAAACATACACCAAAAGAAGAAGCAACAAAGGAGTATAGGAAATTGCTGCCGATTTTCATTAACCTATCCAGAGTATTAGAAGACGATTATACACGGATTGCCAATTATCAAAGAGGCTTAATAAAACACTAAAAAGTTAAAATCAGGGGGTAATTACAATGCCATTAATCGTTGTAGCGATTGGAATTTTAGCACTATTAGTTTTAATCATGGGCTTCAAATTAAACACCTTTATTTCATTAATCATTGTATCGTTCGGTGTGGCTTTAGCACTTGGAATGCCATTAGAGGAAATTGTCAAAACCATTGAAGCCGGATTAGGCGGAACACTTGGTCACTTAGCGTTAATCTTTGGACTTGGAGCGATGTTAGGTAAGTTGATCGCTGATTCTGGTGGTGCTCAAAGAATTGCCATGACCCTCGTTAACAAATTTGGTGAAAAAAATATTCAATGGGCGGTCGTAGCTGCTTCATTCATTATTGGTGTGGCGTTATTTTTTGAAGTAGGACTAGTATTGTTAATTCCAATCGTATTTGCCATTTCAAAAGAATTAAAGGTTTCTATCTTATATCTCGGTATTTCGATGATTGCAGCTTTATCCGTAACACACGGTTTCTTGCCTCCACACCCAGGACCGACAGTTATTGCTCGTGAATATGGCGCGAACCTTGGTGAGGTTTTACTTTACGGTTTCATTATTGCCATTCCAACAGTTATTTTAGCTGGACCTGTTTTTACCAAACTTGCCAAAAAACTCGTACCTGCATCATTTACGAAAACCGGTAATATTGCCTCTTTAGGTGAACAAAAAGTATTTAAGTCCGAGGAAACTCCTGGATTTGGTATCAGTGTATTTACTGCAATGCTTCCTGTTATTTTAATGTCTATTGCTACGATTATTACTTTGCTTCAAAAAACAATGGGGGTTGAAGATAATAGTTTTCTAGCAGCGATCCGTTTTATTGGTGATGCATCAACTTCCATGTTGATTTCCTTGCTGGTTGCTGTCTATACCATGGGAATAGCAAGAAAATTCCAATCAAAAACGTAATGGCATCTTGTACAACTGCTATTACTCATATTGGGATGATGCTCTTAATCATTGGGGGAGGCGGAGCCTTCAAACAAGTACTGATTAATGGCGGCGTAGGTGACTATGTAGCCGAATTATTCAATGGAACTACATTATCACCAATCTTGCTTGCCTGGATCATCGCTGCAATCTTACGTATTTCCTTAGGTTCTGCAACTGTTGCAGCTTTAACAACCGCTGGTTTAGTTATTCCGATGTTGGGACAAACCGACGTTAATCTTGCTTTAGTTGTGCTTGCAACGGGAGCGGGTAGTTTAATAGCTTCACATGTTAACGATGCTGGTTTCTGGATGTTTAAAGAGTATTTTGGTTTAAGCATGAAAGAAACATTTGCAACATGGACATTGCTTGAGACAATCATTTCTGTAGCCGGATTAGGATTTATTTTAGTACTTAGTTTATTCGTATAAACCATGATTTCCGGGCGGTAGATCCCCCGCTTATCTTTTCTTAGAATCCTCTAAGTCTATAAGTGTGGATTTACTGCCTATTCATTTCAAATAAAAGGAGCAGGAAGAAATGTTCAATACAATTGGTGTCATCGGTTTAGGGGTAATGGGCAGTAATATCGCTTTAAACATGGCTGGTAAAGGTGAGCAAGTGGCTGTCTATAATTATACGAGGGATTTAACCGATAATCTTGTAAACAAAAATGAAGGTCAATCCATCCATCCCTACTACGAAATTCAAGATTTTGTTTACTCCTTAGAAACCCCAAGAAAAATCTTCCTTATGGTAACAGCGGGCAAACCGGTCGATTCGGTGATAGATACATTACTACCCTTTCTTGAAGCAGGCGATGTGATCATGGACGGTGGGAACTCCCATTACAAAGATACGGAACGTAGATATGATGAATTGAAGTCAAAAGGAATCGGTTATTTAGGAATCGGTATTTCCGGCGGTGAAGTTGGGGCTTTAAAAGGACCTTCGATCATGCCTGGTGGAGATAAAGACGTATATGAAAAGGCATCTCCTATTCTAACAAAAATTGCAGCCCAAGTGGACGGAGACCCTTGCTGTGTTTATATGGGTCCAAAAGGATCCGGTCACTTTGTAAAAATGGTACATAACGGAATCGAGTATGCAGATATGCAATTAATCGCAGAAACCTATACATTTTTAAGAAAAAAGTTATGTTTATCAGTGAATGAAATTGCTGACATCTTTGAAATATGGAATCAAGGGGAACTGAAAAGCTATTTACTCCAAATCACAGCAGAGATTTTACGGAAAAAAGATGAAATAACAGGCTTGCCACTAGTCGATGTGATTCTTGATAAAACAGGGCAAAAAGGCACAGGTAAATGGACAAGCATTCAAGCAATTGATCATGGGATCCCAGCATCCATTATTACAGAGTCATTGTTTGCCCGTTACATCTCCTCTTTAAAAGAGGACGGGTTTATGCAGAAAATATCCTGACAGGCCCAGAGATTGGTCAGCGGAGTTTAGATAAAGATTTGTGGATTGAGTACATTAGACAAGCTTTTTATATGGGTAAAATTTGTGCCTACACTCAAGGATTTATACAATATAAAATGACTTCTGAACTTTACGGATGGGAGTTGCCTTTAAAAGATATTGCCCTTATTTTCCGTGGTGGTTGCATCATTCGCGCAGAATTTTTAAACGTAATAAGCGAAACATATCAAGAACAGCCGATCTGGCTAATCTATTAATCGCCCCATATTTCGCTGAAAAGGTTAAAGAATATCAAACAGGATTGCGAAAAGTTGTCTGTGAGGGCATTAATTCGGGTACTTCGTTTCCATGTTTAAGTGCTTCACTTACTTATTACGATAGTTACCGGACAGGCATTTCAAATGCTAACCTTTTGCAAGCACAAAGAGATTATTTTGGTGCCCACACTTATGAACGAAATGATTTGGCAGGATTCTTTCATACAAACTGGCAGTGATCGATAGTCGTAGTAATCTCCAGAGCCCTAGTGAAGTGGTTCTTTCCTTCATTAGGGCTCTCCTTTTGAATACATTTTCCTATTATCTCATCTTTGAACGATTGAACTAGTTGCTTCTGTGTACCTTTTGCCTCACCGTGTCCTGCACCAACAGGTTCAATACCACCACGCCAATAACAATTAAAGCAATACCTACGACACTCCCTGTATTGATTTTTTCCTTCCAAATCAATACTGAAATCAGCGTTGTCGCAACGGCTCCTACACCTGACCAGATGGCATAAGTCATATTTAACGGTAGCGTCTTAAGGGATAGAGAGATAAAGAAGAAAGAGATAACAAACGCAACAATCGTGAATAGAGTCGGATACAGTCTGGTAAATCCTTCTGAAGCCTTAAGCATTGAAGTTCCAATCAGTTCACCAACAATAGAAATCGCCAAGAAAAGATAAGCCATTATTCATTCTCCTTTATATATGTTTTCAATTCTTCCATCATTTTTTGCCTCAATTCTTCATTGGGAGGAGCAAGCCCAAACATTTCCGCAAACCACAAACCGTCTATAACCAATCGAACCATCGTAGAACGAACCGGATCTAATTCATCGTTTTCGATTTTATTTTGGATGTTCGCATACTCATCCTGAAGTAGTTCTAGCATTTGAGGGTTAGTAAAATGAGCTGCAGAGAGAGCGGTATACAGGTCATTTTCGCCATGGTTTCCAGACAATGATGTATTCATATAAGCACGAGTCCATCTTCCTTTGGAATGCATGTCATTTTCTGCCCGCTCATTAAATTCGGTGACAAAGCTGGTCGATAGTTGTTCAACCATGCCAGAATCAGCGCATCTTTATTCGGAAAATGGTAAAGCAATCCTCCTTTACTGATCCCTGCCTTCTTAGCACGGCTTCTAAAGTTAATTTTTCTACTCCTTCTTCATGCACAATCAGTGAGGCGGCTTTAAGGATTAGTTCTCTTTTTAACTCTTTTTTATTAGTATTCATTTTTCATCACCCACTTTATTATACCGTCCAGACGGTTTTATTTCAAGTCGATTAAGTTATGGGTTTAGTATATAGTCAAAAATGCTGCAATGATGTATTCATACATATAGGAAGTCATGGGATCAAATCATTTCCATAGAGTATACTATACGAGTATAAGTTAGATGCACAATGAAATCCTATGGGTATAGGTATAGGTATTCAAATACAGCGCAGAAGAGGTTGAAAATGAGTCAGAGGCATTTTACAGATTATCCATTAAGTGAAGAAATCGTGAGAGCGCTGAATAGCCTGGGCTATGAGACGCCAACAAAAGTTCAGACGGGAAGTCATCCCAGTTGCCCTTGTGAAGAAGGACCTTGTCGTCAAATCACAGACAGGTAGCGGCAAAACAGCGGCATATGGTATTCCACTTTGCGAGTTAGTAGATTGGAATGAGAATAAGCCTCAAGCTTTAATCTTAACGCCAACCCGTGAACTCGCATTGCAGGTCAAAGAAGACATCACCAATATTGGACGCTTTAAGCGGATAAAGTGACGTCTCTTTATGGGAAGCATCCTTTTCATATACAGAAGGCTGAGTTAAAACAAAGAACGCATATAGTTGTAGGTACGCCAGGGCGTGTATTGGACCATATTGAGCGAGGCACGCTATCGCTAGAACGGATGGCCTATCTTGTTATTGATGAGGCTGATGAGATGCTGAATATGGCTTTATTGAGCAAGTTCAGTCAATCATTCAGGCGCTGCCTAGCGACAGGGTTACGATGTTATTTTCCGCTACTTTTCCTGACGATGTGGACCAACTGTCACGCAAGTATATGGATCATCCTGTTAACATTGAAATTAAAGCGACCGGTATCACGACAGCCACCATTGACCACTCTCTTATTCAGGTGATGGAGACGGACAAGCTGTTGCTGCTTCAAAATCTGCTCATTGTTGAGAATCCTGACAGCTGTATTATTTTCTGTCGCACGCAGGAGAATGTCGATATATTATTCAGGGAATTGGCCGATCTCGATTATCCATGTGATCGCATTCATGGGGGTATGGAGCAAGAAGAAAGATTCGAGGTGATGAATGCGTTCCGAAGGGGGCAATTTCGTTACTTGATTGCGACAGATGTAGCCGCCCGGGCATCGATATCACGAATATCACCCATGTCATTAATTACGATGTTCCCCTTGAGAAGGAGAGCTATGTTCATCGCACCGGACGTACGGGACGTGCAGGCAAGACGGGTAAAGCAATTACCATAGTCACTCCGAAGGATAGCAAACGATTAGCCGATATTGAAGCATATATTGGATTTGCGATTTCACCGGTAAAAGCCCCCTCAGAGGAGGCTATCGATCGCTGTAGAGAAGATTTTGAACAGAAGCTACATGTTAAAATTAAACTGAAAAAAGATAAGCGCGAGCAATTAAACCAACAGATTATGAAACTTAACTTCAATGGCGGCAAGAAGAAGAAACTTAGAGCCGTAGACTTTGTTGGGACAATCGCTAAGCTTGACGGGGTGACAGCAGACGATATAGGGATTATTACAATTTTCGATCATGTAACAGACGTTGAAATTCTGAATGGCAAGGGACCACTTGTACTTGAGATTATGAAAAATACGACCGTAAAAGGTAAGCTGTTAAAGGTGCGCAAGGGGAATAAATAGAAGCTTCATGACAAAAAAAGGGCTAGAGGAGGGAACTGTTAAACCAACAAAAATCCTTTAGGGAAATTAAGATAAGAACTGAGGAGAGACCATGCCATCCCGAGAGCAGAAAAATGAGTATTTTACTACGGGTCAGATATCAAAGCAAACAGGTCTTACCGTGAGAACATTAAGATATTATGATCAGATAGGTTTGTTAAAGCCTTCGAATTACGGTCAAGCTTCACAACGGATGTATAACAAGCTGGATTTGATTAAGCTGCAAAAGATACAAACGTTAAAGTATCTCGGTTTAACGCTTATTGATATTAAACAAATGGTAACGGAAAGCCACATTCAGGAACAGGATCTGCGAAGCTCATTAAAAATGCAACGAGAGATCATTTTACAAAAGACAGCTCATCTGCAATTCGTTTTTAAAGCTATAGACGAAGCTATAGAAAAGTTAATTCATACAGGGAAGAACACGTGGATTGGATGGCACTGGCTGAGCTTATTCATGCGGTACACATAGAGAAGGATTGGGTGGAGCAGTACCACACGGCAAATCGGTTACAAACTAGAATTGAATTATATGAAAAATGCGGCGTGAATAAACAGGGATGGCATCGATGGTTTTTTGAACATTTAGGCAATCGATCGAATATCAGAATTTTAGAAATAGGTTGTGGAGATGGAACTTTATGGTCTAGGAATGCGGACAGAATATCTGAATCATGGAAAATAACACTCACCGATCTTTCACCCGGTATGTTGGAAGAAGCTCGCAAAAATATCCGTGACACGACAGGGCAAATCAAATTCGTTGTAGCCGACGTTCAGTCGATTCCTTTTCACAACGAAGAATTCGATATCGTGATCGCCAATCACATGCTGTATCATGTGCCGGATATTCCAAAGGCAGTCTCCGAAATATACCGTGTGATGAAACCAAAGGCACTTTTCTATGCATCCACGATGAGTAAAAGCACTTGCATGAAATTGACCTGATCGCACAA